>JAHJDE010000175.1 GCA_018812525.1 Gammaproteobacteria bacterium | reverse complement strand
CTGGGGGATCTCGGCTACCGCCTCTCCGATGCGCTGGAACGCTACGATGAAGTCTGCCTTTTTGAAGGCAAGGCCTCGGACTACGCCTGCGACCTCTACGAAGCGAGCTACGACATCCCGGAGCACCTGCGGCTCTACATCGACTACGAGGCCATCGCCCGCGACCTGAGGATCAACGGTGACATCACCGAACTGCGCCACGATCTCTTGGTCACTAACGCCAATGACTTCTGAAAACCAAGCCCCTTCGGGGGCTTTCTTTCGTTTCGGGCATCGCCGAGGGCTTTGTTCGGGACCTGGCGGGCTGGATCGGGCAGGAAGTCGAAAGGGTGAGGCGTGAGGGGATGCGGTTGGGTGAAGGGGCAGAGGTCCCCAAATTCGGGGAACGCAAATAGGAGGGATGGGGGATGGGATGGCTCCAATTGGAGCCATCGAATCAGAATCATCGAACAACAGGCGAATAACACCGCTATTCCGCGTTATTCGGCGATCTGATCCCCTATTTTGCGGCGCATGCTGTCTGGCGTCTGGTAGCGGTAGCACCACCAGCACACATTGGCACATTATCAATCCAGGTATACAGATATGAGCAATCAAGACACAACTGTAGTGACTCTCTCCGGCACTCCCTACCAGCATCGCCGGTTCCGGCCTTTCCAGGCACCGGACCGCCTGGCGATCCGGCTCGGCCCCGCTGCCGGCAGGCATGAGGGGTTGATTATCTGCGGCGCCAAACATTTCGACCACGACATGATGAGGACAGTGGTTTCCCTGGGCATGGATGGCACAGAGCTGGTCGATTGCGATTTGGGTTACGTCCGTATTCGTGCCGATGTGGGGCGAGGAGGCGACTTCCGGGGCACGGGGCAGTTCATTACCGGATATTACCCTGGCAGGGTGTTCCGGCCATGAAGACCAGCCCCAACCCCATCGAGATCATTGAGCAATTCCTGTGGGATGCCCTGCAAATCCTCCGCCGCGCTTGTGATCAGGGCGGGAACCGGGAGGACTGGATAGAGGCCAGGGATGACCTCCAGGACTTGGAGGCCAGGGCAGATGCCATGGGAGCAGAAGCCGCCGTCCGGCGCTTCCGGGACCTGCTGGCACAGGTAGAGATCTGCATCCACCGGCCAGAGGCGGAGATGGCGCAGCTCAGGGACAATGGGTTCATCCTCTCCACGGAAGGGGAATAAGCGGAAGGCCGGGGATTCCTGGCTTAGCCTGGCAACTTCTCAGATTCCCGAAGTTACGCAGAATCAACCGCTTCTGATCAGAGGCCCCTGATCTCATTCAGCAGATCCGGATGGCGATCCAGCACCTTGAGCAGCTTTACCAGCGCCAGCGAGGGCTTGATCTTGCCGGTTTCGTAGCGGGAGAAGGCATTGACGCCGCCGCCGAAGATCTCGGCGGCCTCCTTCTGATCCAGGGCGAGTTTTTTTCGAACGCCGGCAATGAAGCCGGGATCGACGATTGAGGCGTTCACCTCCTTTCGAAACGCCGCTATGGCCATGCCATAGCGATCCGCTTCATCCATCTCCAGAATCACTTCGGCACAGGCAGGACAGAAATCACCCGTCACGGAAGGGATGATCGTGGTTTCCCCCTTGTAGGTGAAAGGCACGTCACGGGTGTCATGGATCAGCTCGGCCGCCCCGCAGCATGGGCATTTCATGTTCATAGCTCCTTGAAGGACAGGATGAGCACGTCATCGGTGACCGTGAGTTTCAGATAGATATCCCCCGCCGGGGTTTTGGGGCGGTACACATCCTGCGAAATCCGATGATCGGCAAGAGTGGTCATACTTTTACCTGATTAGCAAGCTACTTCAGCTAGCATCGAAAAGAGGGCTTTTTGCGTTGCTGGGGGCCTGTGAATGTGCGTTTTGTCGCCTATTCAGGCCCAAATGCCCCACAGAACTACGCCTAGCTGAAGTAGCTTGCTAATCAGGTACTTTTATAGAAGTCGCTCGTCGTCAGTGCGAGCACCACACGAATCATGCCCGCCCGGTCAAATCCAAGCAGATCAGCATCCTCAACTGCCCGGTTGGTCATTCGAACCTTACCCGCCTCGACCAATGCCTTGGCCACGGACAGCTTGCAGTGAGGGGTTCTTTTCTCCATGGGTTTAGATGTAGCCGATTCCGGTGTCCTTAGCAAGTTGGTTATCGGTCTTTCCGGGCTTTCGTCGGTCGCTTTGTAGGATGACAACCCGCACTGGATAAATCTCGTGAAACTGAAACCTTCTTCCCTCCTGCCCTGACCGAGTTCATCGCATCCATTGCGTTCGTGGTGGCGGGCTTGTTGATCGCCTTCGGCGAGACCCACGGCATCTTGGGGCATGTGCTCCGTATCGCCCTGGGGTTTTCTTTCGCTCTCATGGCCGGAAATTGGGTCAGGATTTTCGTCGGCGGCGGGAGCTATGCCTAAAAAGTCCGAATAGCCCCGTTAAAGGCGGTTATTCGGGGCTTGCATTCCAGAAAAAGGCAGTAGGCTGGGTTTGTCAGCCGTCTTGGGAGCTGTCGAGTAACGATCCCCCGGCAAAACCCATCGGGAGCGAGCCGGTAACAGAAGCAACAGAGGTAACAGAACATGAAGAGCATGAGCACTGCTAACGACATCACCACAGCAACAAAGGTGCGTATCCCTGAATCGGACCCTTACTATGCCTACGACGGCGAGGTATACCGGGGATTGAAATACCCAAACGTCAAGAGTTGGCGCAAATGGGTAAAGGGGGTTGATAGTTCGAAACGAGGAGGGTTTGCCCTACTGGGCGAATTCCTCATCCCTGGGGCCGAGTACCTGCTGCCCGCTGGCGCGGTAATCATTGTCGTCGATGGGTGCTGGGACGAATACGAGAGACGGCCATGGCGATGGGGTAGCGGAGAGACGAGCCTCTATGTCGTAAGCAGGGTGGCGCGCTAAGTCACATGGCATCCAGTTACGACCGTGGTCTTGGAAAGATGGTTACAGCCGCAGCTCAGGCTGTAGCCGGAGCACAGGTGGACAAGGCAGCAAAGGCTGTCCTGCTTACCACCGCCTCTCCTGCCCCGACTCCGGATAATCAACAATCAGAAGCTGGAGGGGAACCGGCCTGTCGGCTCTCAAGCCCGTGCCTTGGGCATTGAAATCAAGATTCAGATAAAGACACAGTCAGCATTAGAAGGAGCAGGTGGCATGAGCCCCATCAACCGCACCAAGCCGGAAACTATCAGTCTGAAATTCCCCGAGGGGACCAAGGTCAGGATTCAGACCCTGGCCGCGCTGCCGGATCTGCCGTCCACCATGACGGAGATCCTGCTTATCGGCCTGGACGCCCTTGAAGCTGGCTGGCGGCCGAATCTTGGCGGTTATCCAGACACCGTTACAGACATATTGAACCGTCTGGCCGCTCTGGAGACGCTGGGATGGGAACAGGAGCAGCGCATCAGTGCCCTGGAGGCAGCCCCAGCCCCGTCCCGAAGGCGCCTCCTTTCATAGCCCGAGCCTAACCCGGAGACGGAAGCATTGAAATCCGCGCCGGAAACGGAATCCTTCGCCCCTTCCGCAGCCTATGACCGGGAGCGGTCCACCAGCTACAACCGTTACCTGACAGGCCAGGGACTCGGCCCCTCGGCTATCGCTCGGCGATTGAACGATGAGCACTGGCCCACGGCCAAGGTGGGCTGTGGTGGCTGGAGAGAGTCCTCGGTGAAGAGCTTGACTAAAATCTGACACCATCGAAAGAAAAACGCAGAGAGAGATCGAAACATGAGCCGAAAATATGTAGAGCGGCAGTCCCATAGGCTGGTGCGCAGGAACAGTCAGCGTCTACGTGACCGGCGAAGGTGTTGTGGAGGCGGGAGAGCTGGCCGGCTGGCGCTGGGAGGCCAGAGAGTGTGAGCTGGAAACGTGGCGCCACTATTCCGCACTATTCCGCGAGTTGGCACCGGGCACACGCCTGGTAGGGTAGATCTGATGCACAAAAAAAGGGAGAGGAGACCCCTCGCGGTCCCGACCCGCTTGCCACGACCCCTGCCGTCACGGGCTGGGGGAGATAATCGTCAATACACCACAACCTCCACTCGCTTTCCCAAGGCGCACAGGACACGTTCGAGGGTGGGAACCTTGGTGGCGTGCCTGGGATCCAAGATGCGGCGGGCCTCTTTTTCGTCCAGATCCAGGCGTCGGGCAAGCTCGCTCTTGCTAAGCCCTTGTTCTCTCATCGCCAAGTAAACTGCTGCCTTCATCGAGCTTCCAACCGGTAAGGAAACCGGGTGCTCACCCTCTCGGATCTCGCTGGGCAAGGGGATATCCAGGCCATCTTCCATGCGCATTTCGACAGCGGCTTCCAATGCGCCCTCAGCAGCCTCCAGCACTTCTTCCAGGCTATCGCCTTGGGTGATGGCCTCGGGTATGTCACGACAATTGGCAACGAATCCCCCATCCACCTCATCGGCAGTGAGGGCGACGGGATAGGCAAAGTGGCGCTGCATGATGACTCCTAGAACAGGTCTTGTTCGCTCAAGCCCAATTGTTTGAGCATGGCATGGTAGGTTCCGGTTTTGAGTTCATCCTTGGGGTTTCTGACAATGGTCCTGTTGGCGCCCAGTTTCAAAACGCCGTGCGATCCCTTTCCTCTATCGGGATGCCAGGAGCAGAGCAGGTGGCGCTCCCTGGCGATTTTCTGAATGCGTTTGATGAACTCGCTACCTTTCATATCCCGCATATTCGGACATTTTTGACCCAGTTGCCATATTTCGAGGCAAAATCTTCCAGCTCAATCCGCGTCCGCGCCAATAGATCCCGATTCATTGTCAGTCATTGTGTAAGTGGACCTGCTTACGCAACAGATGGAGTCGGAAAGCCCGCTCGAAAGCCGGTGACTCCGGCCGCTCCTTCGGCACCCGTATCCGAGGCGGATTTGCGCCGCCTCGGGTTGGACAGAGGTATTTGTCCAGCTCGTAATCGTCGCCGCCGCCATCGATACTGCGGACGAACTCAATGAGTCTATCGTCGCACCCCAGGATTAGCCCCTCCAGGATCTCCCGCTTTGGCATGCCGTAATGTTGGGCGATACGGGTTAGCGCCTGGCTGGCCGCACTGCTGATCCAGGTGTTGAGCCGCCGTTCCCTTCCGCTGTGCGCGCGGCCCTCCCGATATTTTTTCTGTCTTTCCGCATTGGTGGTGCTCATTGGTCGGCTCCTGACTGCTTATTAATTACCGCGTAATATATATCAGGTTACGCAGTAACTGCAACTGTGAGTTTATTGGAAAACGCCAAAAAACCCCTCGGAGGTCGCCAGCATGAAATCCATACCTCATTAATATCCATATATTCCAATAAGATGCGCATAGACTGCGTAACACATTATGAGTTACCACGTAACATGCGGCACGTTACTGCGTAGCGGCCGAGTCCCTGCCTCTTGTTCGGATTTTTATCCCTGTCCGCACCTCGGCTGCTTTGCGTTACGCAGTAACATGCAGGCCCCGAAGACTACCATGTTTTTGCCCATAAAAGAAATTTAATACGGGCCAAAATGGCCTCTATTCAGCGACACATACCCTTGTTTTCATGAAAGAATTTAAACATGGGAACAAGAACACATTCACTCGTAGTCATTAATCCCCGCTTCCTGAGCAGGGGGGAGGCAGCGGCATATCTCGGCAGGTCCATCCCCGACTTCGATGCCAATGTGCGGCCCTACGTGAACCACATCAACATCGGCAGGAGCGCACGAGGTCATCGATGGGATATCCACGACCTTGACGCCTGGGCCGATACCGTGCCCAGAATACATCCGGCGGAAGCCGGCAAGGAGGCGTTATGGCGAACAAAAAACCGGACGGACTCATCCTGCGTAACGGCTGGTGGTACGTCCAAAAGCAAGTGCGATACGGCGACCAGCGCGTCTTCCTTCGTGAGGCGACTGGAAGCCGAGAAAGAGCAGCGGCGGAGGCATACAGGGACCGCCGTATAGTCGAGATCATGGAGGAATTGCGCAACCCCAAACCGATTCCGATCCAATCAGAGCGCAGCTTTCAGGATGCGGCCGTGGAATACGTGTTATCGCTGGAACGACGAGGCAAAAATCCGGAACGAGCAATCTATGCCATCAAGAGCTTCGATCCGTTTATAGGCCACCTGCCACTGTCCCACGTACACCAGGGCGCGCTAGGGACGTTCGAGGCTGATTGCCGGGACAATGGCTTGTCTTCCGGTACGGTCGCCAGGGCATACGTGGTTGTGGTGTCCGTGCTCAACCACGCGGCCCGGGTGCTGCGGGATGGGCCGGAACCCTGGCTCAAGACCGCCGTTCCCCGGATCGTCGCCCCGGACTGGGACGACAGGCGTCAGCCGTACCGCCTGACCTGGAATGAACAGGACCGGCTGATTGCGGCCTTGGAAAAACCAAGACGACAGCACCTGATCGCCCCTGTACTTTTTGGACTCTGGACTGGCACGAGGCAGGGCGAAATCACCGGGTTTCGATGGGCATGGGAGCAGCGTTGCGAGGGGTTGCCTCGGTTCGCTGTCTGGCGGATACCAGCAGAGGTCCGCAAGGGCAGCGCCTGCAAGACGGTCAGCCAGCAGGAGGATCGATACCTGGTCGCCAACGCGGCGGCCCGGTCGATAATCGAGGTGCAGTCAGGCGTGGTGGATGACGAGCTTGTGTTCCCCGGGCCAAGGGGCGGTGGCGAGATGTACCGAATCACCAATAACGGCTGGCGGAGCGCCTGGACTGAAGCCGGGCTGCCGAAGGATGGGTATGTGGCCGGGGTGCATAATCTCCGGCACACGTTCACTGAGCGACTGGCAGAAACCGGGACATCCATGGATCTGATAAAGCGGGTATTGGGCCACGAAAGCGGCGGAGTCACCGCCCGTTACACCGGCCCCATGATTCGGCAAATGCTCGATGCGGTTGAGTTGGTGACAAGGGAAAACGTGACTGTGCCGAGGGCGGTTGTTACACAAATCACTACACAGGAAAAAAAGAAGGCCGGGTGAAACCGGCCTAAGTACTTGAAATATATGGTGGGCGCGATAGGGTTCGAACCTATGACCCCTGCCGTGTGAAGGCAGTGCTCTCCCGCTGAGCTACGCGCCCGAAGGAGCGGCAATGTAATCCCCCCAGAGGGATGCGGTCAAGATTTTTGATGCCAGACAGCCCGGATATTTACCTGAGATGCCGGAATGATATTTGTGGTTTCACATCAAAACGACGTGTGACAGAATCCGCACCGAATTTGTCTTGCCCGTCCCGCTGTGTACGGATAACCCATTACCACTATGTCTGGAGAGTTTCCGATATGAAGAAGACCGTCGCATTTGTTCGGTGCTTCCTGCACCTCACCCCTTTCGGGGCTTGCGCGAAAAACCGCCCCCGGCGGTTTTTTGCAGTTGCCGGCGCCATGCTGGCCGTCGCTGGTCTGGCCCAGGCCGCTGGCCGTTCCGGTGAAGAAATCTACACCAAGACCTGCAAGGTTTGCCACGAGGCCGGTATCGCCGGTTCCCCGAAGTTCGGCGACAAGGCCGCCTGGGAACCCCGCATCGCCAAGGGCATGGACGCGCTGATGGCTTCCGCCGTCCCCGGCACCGCCAAGGGCATGCCGCCCAAGGGTACCTGCATGGATTGCGACGACGCCGAGTTGAAGGCCGCCATCGAATTCATGGTCTCCAAGGCCAAGCAAGGCTGACCAGGAACACCCCGGCGCAGGGAAGCGCCGCCTCTCTCCCCCCGCTTCGCCTGCCCCCGCCGGGCTCCCATCTCACTGATTAGTGTTAGAATGCCGCCTCTTTGATGTTGAGGTGAATGCATGTCGGTTCGTACCCGTTTCGCTCCCAGCCCCACCGGTTATCTCCATGTCGGCGGCGCCCGCACCGCGCTCTTTTCCTGGCTCTATGCCCGCAAGCATGGGGGGCGTTTCATCCTGCGCATCGAGGATACCGATCTGGAGCGATCCACCCAGGCGTCGGTCAACGCCATCCTGGAAGGCATGACCTGGCTGAACCTGGAGTACGACGAGGGTCCCTTCTATCAGACCCACCGTTTCGAGCGCTACAACGAGGTGATCGGCGAGCTGATGGTGAAGGGCTTGGCCTACCGCTGCAATTGCTCCAAGGAACGGCTGGACGAGCTGCGCGAGCGGCAGATGGCCCACAAGGAAAAGCCCCGCTACGACGGCTGCTGCCGTAACAAGCAGATCAGCCCCGACGAGCCCCATGTGATCCGCTTCAAGAACCCGGTGGACGGGGCCGTGGTGGTGGACGACATGATTCGGGGCAAGGTGGCCTTCAACAACACCGAGCTGGACGACCTCATCATCCGCCGCACCGACGGCGCTCCGACCTACAACCTGACCGTTGTCGTCGATGACCACGACATGGCCATCACCCACGTGATCCGTGGCGACGACCACCTCAACAACACCCCGCGCCAGATCAACATGCTCAAGGCCATGGGCTGGGACGTGCCCCGCTACGCCCATGTCCCCATGATCCTGGGCGACGACGGCGCCCGCCTCTCCAAGCGCCACGGCGCCGTGAGCGTGATGCAATACCTGGAGGACGGTTTCCTACCCGAGGCCCTGCTCAATTATCTGGTGCGCCTCGGCTGGTCCCACGGCGACCAGGAGCTGTTCTCGGTGGACGAGATGGTCCATCTCTTCGACGTGGACGCGGTCAACAAGTCCCCCTCGGCCTTCAACACCGACAAATTGCTCTGGATCAACCAGCAGTACCTCAAGAGCGCCGATCCCCTGCGCATCGCCCACCTCGTCTCCCGCCACCTGGGGGACCTGGGGATCGATCCCGCCGAGGGTCCCGATCTGGTGGCCGTGGTGGAGGCCCAGCGGGAGCGGGCCAGTACCCTCAAGGAGCTGGCGGCCATCAGCCTCTTCTATTACCGCGATTTCGAGAACTACGACGAAAAAGCGGCGGCCAAGGCGTTGAAGGCCCCGGCGGTCGAGCCCCTGCGCAAGATGCGGGAGAAACTGGCGCTACTGGAAGACTGGAGCCGCGAGGCCATCCATCAGGGCATCGAACAAGTGGTGGCGGAGCTGCAAGTCGGCTTCGGCAAGGTGGGCATGCCCCTGCGGGTCGCCGTCACCGGCGGCGCCCCCTCGCCCGATCTGGACCTGACCCTGTTCCTGATCGGCCGCGACGCCTGTCTGCGGCGTATCGACAGGGCCGTTGCCTTTATCGAGGCCTAAGATTGAGACGTAGGGCGGATAAGCGAAGCGCATCCGCCGATACCGCGACCCTGGGTGGATGCGCTCCGCTTATCCACCCTACGAACTGACTCGAAGGAAAAGAAATGAGCGGTGAAGAAAAGTCCGCCCCCAGCAATTTCATCCGCCAGGTCATCGACCAAGACCTGGCCAGCGGCAGGCACAGCCTGATCCACACCCGCTTCCCGCCGGAGCCCAACGGCTATCTGCACATCGGCCACGCCAAGTCCATCGTGCTCAACTTCGGCATCGCCCAGGACTACCGGGGGCTGTGCAACCTGCGCTTCGACGATACAAATCCCCACAAGGAGAACATCGAGTTCGTCCAGTCGATCCAGAACGACGTGCGCTGGCTGGGCTTCGACTGGGACGACCGGCTCTTCTTCGCCTCGGATTATTTCGAACGGCTCTACCAATTCGCTATCGAGCTGATCGAAAAAGGCAAGGCCTTCGTCTGCGAGCTGGACAACGAGCGGATGCGCGAATATCGCGGCACCCTCAAGGAACCGGGCAGGAACAGCCCCTACCGCGACCGTTCGATCGCCGAGAACCTCGACCTCTTCCAGCGCATGCGGGCCGGCGAGTTCCCCGACGGCGCCAGGGTCCTGCGCGCCCGGATCGACATGGCCTCGCCCAACATTAACCTGCGTGATCCGGTGCTCTACCGCATCCGTCACGGCGTGGTCCACCACCAGACCGGCGCGGCCTGGTGCCTCTATCCGATGTACGACTACACCCACCCCATCTCCGACGCCCTGGAGGGGATCACCCACTCCCTCTGCACCCTGGAGTTCGAGGACCACCGCCCCTTCTACGACTGGGTGCTGGACAACATCAGCATCGGCTGCCACCCGCGCCAGATCGAGTTCTCCCGACTCAACCTGGAATACACGGTCATGAGCAAGCGCAAGCTGACCCAACTGGTCAGCGAGGGCTATGTACAGGGCTGGGACGACCCGCGCATGCCCACCCTCGCCGGGCTCAGGCGGCGCGGTTTCACCCCCGGTGCAATCCGGGAGTTCTGCCACCGTATCGGCGTGACCAAGTCCGACAACCGGGTCGAGATGGGGGTGCTGGAGAGTTGCATCCGCGAGGACCTGGATGCCCGCGCCGAACGCCGCATGGCGGTGCTGCGGCCCCTCCGGGTGGTGATCGAGAATTTCCCGTCGGATCAGACCCTGACGCTGGATCTGGCCAATCACCCCAAGGACGAGACCCTGGGGGCACGCAAGATCGCCATGGGCCGCGAGATTTTCATCGACCAGGCCGATTTCGCCGAGGTCGCGCCCAACAAGCAGTGGAAGCGGTTGGTGACTGGCGGCGAGGTGCGGCTGCGGGGTTCTTATGTCATCAAATGCGAAGCGGTGATCAGAAACGACCAGGGTGAGATTGTCGAGCTGCGCTGTTCCTACGACCCCGCCACCCTCGGCGCCAATCCCGAAGGGCGCAAGGTCAAGGGTGTAATCCATTGGGTCTGTGCCGCGACCGGGGTGAAGGCCGAGGTGCGTCTCTACGACCGCCTCTTTACCCATCCCACCCCCGATGCCGTCTCCGGCAGCGAGTTCACCGACCTGATCAACCCCGCATCCCTGGAGATTCTGACCGACTGCCGGGTAGAGGCCGCCCTGGCCGATGCCGCACCCGAGGTCCATTACCAGTTCGAGCGCGAGGGCTATTTCACCCGCGATGCCAAGGCGCCGGGGCTCGTCTTCAACCGCACCCTCAGCCTGCGCGACTCCTGGGCCAAGCTCGAGCAGCAGTCAAAGCCCTAGCCCGGATATTTCATGCGAACGCCCTCGCGTTCCTTTGCGACCTTTGTGGTTGGACCAAGAGATTAGGTTTGTGCGAACACTGCCAAGCAGCGGCCAGCTTCCCTACGCCCTCTACCGTGCCGATCAGGTGCGCGAGTTCGACCGTCTGGCCATCGAGGACTTCCAGATCCCCGGCGCGGAGTTGATGGAGCGCGCGGGCCGGGCGCTCTTTACCCGCGCCTGCGCGCTCTTTCCCGAGGCGCGGCGCTGGGCCGTCCTCTGCGGTCCGGGCAATAATGGCGGGGATGGCTATGTGGTGGCCCGGCATGCCCTGACCGCAGGCCTGGCGGTCGATCTGCTGCAACTAGGTGATCTGGGCCGCATCAAGGGCGATGCCCTTTACCATCTCGAACTGGCCCGTCAGGCAGGACTCGAACCGCGGCCTTTCGGCTCCCTGCCGAAGGAGGCCGGGCTGATCATCGATGCCCTCCTGGGGACCGGCCTCGACCGCGAGGTCGGCGGCGTCATGCGCCAGGCCATCGAGGCCATGAACAACCACCCGGCCCCTGTCATTTCGGCGGACATCCCTTCCGGCCTGAACGCCGACAAGGGCACTGAGATGGGCTGTTCCGTGCGCGCGGCAGCGACGGTTACCTTCATCGGCCTGAAACAGGGGCTCTTCACGGGGGCGGGACCGGATCGGACCGGCCGGCTCTTTTTCGATACCCTGGATGTACCGGCAAGGGTCTATGCCGGAACCATTGCGGCCGCCCGCCGCCTGGACTGGGGGCTACTGGCCTCTACCCTGCCGAGGCGGGGGCGCTGTGCCCACAAGGGGGATTTCGGTCATGTGCTGGTGGTGGGCGGTGCGCCCGGATTCGCCGGGGCCGCGCGGCTCGCGGGGGAAGGGGCACTCCGCGCCGGCGCCGGCGCCGGCCTGGTATCGGTCGCTACCCATCCGGCCCACGCGGCTTTTATCGGCCTCTCCCGTCCCGAACTCATGTGCCACGCCGTCGCCTCAGTGGATGAACTCTCGGTCCTGATGGAGGCTGCCTCCGTTATCGCCCTGGGACCGGGACTGGGGCAATCGGCCTGGGGCAGGGCCTTGTTCGAGGCCGTGGCGACAAGCGGCAAGCCCCTCGTGCTGGATGCCGACGGACTCAATCTCCTGGCCCGGAACCCGCGCCGTCTGGCGCAGGCGGTGATTACCCCCCATCCGGGCGAGGCCGCCCGCCTGCTGAATATGAGCAACAGGGAGATCCAGGCCGACCGGTTTGCAGCCGTCGAGGCGCTGCGTTCCCGTTATGCCCCCGTTGCCGTTCTGAAGGGGGCGGGCAGCTTGATCGCCGCCGACGGCGAGGCCCTCTTTCCAACCCTGAGAGAGAGGGGGCAATCCTGCGCTGGCAGCGCGAATACTTACGATAGCCGCCCCCCGGCCCTGTGCAGCGCCGGCAATCCGGGTATGGCGAGCGGGGGCATGGGCGATGTCCTGACCGGCATTATCGCCGCCCTCATGGCCCAGGGCTTCGCGCCGGTCCGCGCGGCGGAACTGGGCGTGGTGCTGCACGCCACCGCCGCCGACCTCGCAGCCAGCCGGGGCGAGCGGGGGCTGATCGCCTCCGATCTGATTGCGGAACTGCGGCCGCTCTTGGCGGAGGCCGAGGCATGCTGAGCTGGCGCATCCAGGGGACCGAGGCCCAGATAGGGTTCGGCGCCTTACTTGCCGGTCTTCTGGTCGATGGCCTGGTCATCTATCTGGAGGGGGATCTGGGCGCGGGCAAGACCACCCTGGTGCGCGGCCTGCTACGAGGCCTTGGCCATGCCGGGACCGTGCGCAGCCCCACATACAGCCTGCTGGAGGACTACCGGCTGGCCGACCGGTCGATCCATCACCTGGATCTCTACCGCTTGGCTGACCCCGAGGAGCTGGAGTATCTGGGGATTCGCGACATCTGCGACGGCCGATCGATCCTGCTGGTGGAGTGGCCCGACAAGGGGAGGGGGGTGCTGCCAGTCGCCGATCTGGTGCTGCGGATCCGGCATGCGGGGGTGGCTCGCATCCTCGAACTGGTGCCCGGCAGCAAGGGCGGCGAATACCTCGCGGATCGGCTCTCCGCCCTGGCCCTGCCGGCTGGCGTGACAAGGCAGAGTAATAACGTAGATTAAGAAGATCCGCTAATTCGATGGAAAAACTGGAAAAAATATTTCTGTCTGCTATATTTAACCAGACAGGAGATTGCATCCAGAACCATGCGAATCATTATTGGCCTCACACTGCTGGTTTTCTCACTCGCTGCCGAAGCCGCCCAGGTCGCCGTGCACGCGGTCCGCTATTGGACGGCGCCCGACCATATCCGTCTGGTGCTGGATACCGCCGGCCCCGTCGTACACAACCTGTTCAGCCTGGATAATCCCAATCGCCTGGTCATCGACCTGGAGAACGTCCGGCTCGACAGCCGGTTGAGCGATCCCACCGTCAGCAACCCCTATCTGAAAGGTCTGCGTAGCGGCGTCCAGAACGGCAAGGACCTGCGCCTGGTGCTCGACCTGAAGCAACCGGTACGGCCGAAGAGCTATGTTCTGCCCCCCAGTGGCGGCTATGGCCATCGCCTGGTATTCGACCTGTTCGAGTCCCAGGGCGGCCAGCCGCGGCAGCCGGTCGTCACGGTGGAGCAGAGCATCAAGGGCGGTTTGCGGGATGTGGTGATCGCAGTGGATGCGGGGCACGGCGGCGAGGACCCGGGTGCCCTTGGCACACGTGGTGTCAAGGAGAAGGATGTCACCCTTGCCATCGCCCGCCGCCTGGCCGACCGCATCAATCGGGAACCCGGCATGAAGGCAGTCCTGGTCCGCGACGGGGACTATTTCATTCCCCTGCGCAAGCGCATGTCCATCGCCCGCAAGCACCACGCCGACCTCTTCGTCTCCATCCATGCCGATGCCTTCCAGGACAAACGGGCCAGGGGCTCCTCGGTCTTCACCCTGTCGCGCAAGGGGGCATCGAGCGAGGCGGCCCGCTGGCTGGCAGAGAGGGAGAACAGCGCCGATCTGGTCGGGGGCGTCAGCCTGGATAACAAGGACGACGTGCTGGCCTCAGTACTGCTCGATCTCTCCCAGACCGCCACAATACAGGCAAGCAACGATGTGGCCCATCAGGTCTTCGGTGAACTGAGCCGGGTCGGCAACACCCATGGCAGCCGGGTCCAACAGGCCGGCTTCATGGTCCTGAAGGCCCCGGATATCCCCTCGCTCCTGGTCGAGACCGCCTTCATCTCCAATCCGGACGAAGAACGGAAACTGGTCGATTCCACCCATCAGGGCCGGATCGCCGGGGCGCTCATGAACGGCATCCGCGACTACTTCCACGCAAGCCCGCCCATCGACACCAAGCTGGCGGCGATGCTCAGGGGAAAACGCCAGGCCGCCACCGGCGGCAATTATCCCACCGAGTCGAACGAGCCCCGTCTTGGTCAGACCGAGGTCGATCCCTCCGCCAACGGCAGGCAGGGACAGGTGACGGAACGGGAAAAGCCCCGCTTCCCCTTCGACGGCTGATGCCGAACCGCACCGGCGGTCATCATCCAAGAGGCTGATCGATCCTAACTGCTCGGCAGCCGCTTTCTGCCCAAGTTGTCGGCTCACCATCGCCTGGATGACCTGAAGCCGGTCTACCTCTTGTCGATTCATCGTCATGTGCTCCTCTGTCAACCCCCCCTGAGACCGAAAGGGGATATTTTAGAATTGGACGGAGGGGACATTACTGCTTTGGGCTAACAATTTAGCGTAAGCTGCTTGCAAAGGCCGGTTCATGCCAGTATAGTTCGCGGATCGTTGATGCGGGGTGGAGCAGCCTGGTAGCTCGTCGGGCTCATAACCCGAAGGTCGTTGGTTCGAATCCAGCCCCCGCTACCATCATTATCTGACAGGCAGCTCTAGGGCCGCCTGTCAGAATCTCTGCTACCAGGATTCCGTCACTCGGAATCAGCCTAATCTCTTCCCCCACCAAGTATTTAATCGCCTCCCTGGCCGCCGGAACGTCGTCGATTTGTTCCAGCTTCTCAACATTGCGCTTCCAGATTTCACGCAATATCGGAATAAGCAGGGCCGGTTGATCGGCATGCGTTTCTTCCAGCCTCCGCTTGGCGGACTGAATGGCAATCTCGGCCTTTTCAAGCGCCTCTTCTGTGCTTTGCGTGAGGATCCCCGCACGGATGGCGGCCATGATGTTGTCACACTCCTTCTCCGCCTGCCGCAGAAGTCGCTTGGGTTCGCCGGGGTCCGGGCGGCTTTCCCTCAGCAGCCTTAGAACCTCGGCTTCAAAAGCGAGGAACGCGGCCTCGCTGGCGAGGTCGCGTTTCACGGACGCCAATAGGCATTGCTCAACTATCTCACGGGCGACCTTGATGCCATCGTTCCAGTGTCGACTTCATGGAGTCGATAGAATTCCTCCAGATATCAACAAGTCCCATGAATTCTTCCGGCACACCAAGTTCGATCTTTGCCATGCTAAACCACCCCGCCTTCTTTCAGGTTGTGACTTCGCAACCTCTTATATCAGAAATGGGATGGAATGCCCAGCATGGGAACCACACCCCCGCGATCTGCGGGCGGGCGATTTGAACCTTATCCGCCGGGCCGTGGGTGATGGCTATGGGCGTGGACGCAGCCACATCACCCGGCGGTTGTGTGAGCACTGGGAGTGGCGGCAGGCCAACGGCCAGTTCAAGGAATATGCCGCCCGCGACTTGCTGTTGCGGCTGGAGGAGGCCGGGCACATCCTGTTGCCGCCGCGCCTACGGCCCAAGAACAACCTCAAGACCCCTGACTTTTCCCAGATCCCCCTGTTCATCCAGCAGCCCTTGGCAGGGCGCGTCGGTGATCATCCCGCGCCCCGGATAAGCCTGGCCGAGGGACCTGATCGCTATCTGTGGGACTATCGAGCGAGGCTCCACCTCAGACCGACGAGACGTGAATTACGCCGCCATACCGTAGGAGCGCCTTGCAGGTGCGATTGGGGTGGTGAAGATCGCGCCTGCAAGGCGCTCCTACGCGTTGCAGCAGAATTTGACTCAAATGCAAAGCATTCCGGCACTCAAGAACCCTAGTCCATCACTATCACTACCTGGGACGCCCTCGGCTGGTGGGCGAGTACCTCAAGCAGTTGATCTTTATCGGCGACCAGGTGGTGGGCTCTGGGGTCCACTTTGGCAAGTCGTTTTTCGGCCCGAGGCCAAAAAGGAATTATCAGGCTGCTTCGAGCACACGCAACTCAATGTGAAGTCCGGCAGCCGTCGCCATGTTCACCAGCGCATCGAGGCCGAACAGGTTTATCTTGCCTCGCATCAGGTCAGAGATGCGAGGTTGAGTCACACCTAAGAGCTTGGCGGCTTGCGCCTGGCTCATTTCGGTGCGGATCAGGTGGTTCTTCAGCGCCATCATCAGGATGGAGCGCAGCTTCATGTTTTCCGCTTCTTGCGGGGTGTCCTCGATGGCATCCCAGACACTGGCAAATCGTTGGTTGCTCATTAGCCTAGCTCCTTTAACAAATCGCGGTAACGCTTAGCGGCCAAGTCCAGATCGGTCTTGCTGGTCTTCTCAGTTTTCTTCTGGAAGCAGTGAAGCACATAGACGACGTCAGCGAACTTAGCAACGTAGATGACCCGAAACGCTCCGGCTGCATCCCGAATCCGAATTTCCTTCACACCTTGGCCCACGGTGTTCATGGGCTTCCAGTCATCCGGCTCCTGACCGTTCTGCACCTGATCGAGCTGATGACCTGCTTCCCGCCTGGCCTGGAGAGGAAAGGTACGAAGGTGCTACCCCGGAACTCGACGGGCTTGGGATCGGTCATGCGTGAATTATACAAAATACTGTATATTCTGGCTAGATGGCGGTTAGCAAAACAGGCAAAAAAACTGTGAAAAACAGGGGGCCACGATTTTCGTCACGGCAACGTCCCCGATTCCGGCATAGGCATCTTTCTCGGCCTTCCCGATGTCCCCGGCGTCACACGCCGCCCCAGCGCCATCGCGATCTGTTCCGCAAAACGCGCGTCGCCCAACACGAAATTTCCATTCGTCGCCTTGCGAATCTCATCCACCAAGCCCGGCTCCAACTCGTAACGGAATAGTTCCCGATACGACATCTGCCGCGCCGCCTCGTCCAGACCGAGCGCCTGATACACCGCGTGAGGCGTAATCAGGGCATCCGCTTCGCCTTGCGCATTCGCCCGATAACTCGACCAGCGATACTCCGCCGGATGCGCCACCATCGCGGCCCGCACCGGATTCAATTCGATATACCGCTGGCAAGCCAACAGATAGTCTTCCGTCTGCGTCGGGCAGGAGCGGTAGCGCCCCTCCCACAAGGTGCCACTGCGTCGGTGGCTGCGATTGAAATACTGCACATAGCGCTGCCCCAGCGCCTTCATCATCTCCCCCGTCGCCCCGCCCCGTTCCGCGCTGACCAGCAGATGCACATGGTTGGTCATCAGCACATAGGCGTGGATGCGACAGCCGGTGCGGGCGGCGTAGTCGCCCAGCCAGTCGAGATAAAAGCGGTAATCCTCATCGGCGGCGAAACAAACCTGCCGGTTATTGCCACGCTGGATCAAGTGCTGGGGAACATTCGGCAGGGATAGACGTGCGCGGCGGGGCATGGGTTTTTCCGACACTCAGGGAGCTGGAAGGATGGCAGAAAAACCGTGGTCTGTCCCCTATTACATGTCCCCTATTACAAAACGCTCCTACGTTATCTCCGCCATTCCAGTGTGGCTAATCAATGGAATGATATGATTAAATTCGGACTGAATTCGAATTGGAGTGACCAATGGGTGATCAAATTGTCAGTCTCACCAAGTTCAAATCCTCTGCCACTCAGATGTTGCACGACATACAGGTATCGGGGGCAACACTGGTACTGACCCAGAATGGTTCGGCAACGGCAGTGGTACAGGATGTCGAAACCTACCGAAAACACCAACGGGCACTGCTGATGCTCAAGTTAATCGCCCAAGGAGAGGCGGACATCGAGAATGACCTACTCTACGATCAGGAGGATGTCTTCTCAGAACTTGAAGCCGAGATTCAATGAGCAACAAGACCTTCAGGGTTAAATGGACAGGGATAGCTCGTTCGGATCTGGGGGGTATTATTCGCTTCATAGCCATGGAAGACCCTAACCAGGCCAAGCGAATTCTGCATCGGCTTCGAGACAAGGCCAATACGCTCGCCAGCTTCCCCGAGCGAGGGAGGTCGGTTCCTGAGATCAGATCGGTGGGTGTTCATACCCACCGCGAGGTCATATCAAATCCCTGGCGGATCATCTACCGGATTGAGGGAGCGAAGGTGATTGTATTGGCCGTGCTGGATGGCAGACGTGACCTGGAGGACTTGCTTCTTGAAAGGTTGGTTCGTTGGCGCTGAGGATGGGGAAGCCCGGATGCGGTGTCGTTCACCACATCCCGCAGGGGCGGATATTTGTCAATAACCGCAATCGGTTGGGCGCGTTTCGAAGAGAACGGATGGCAATGGCGTTGGGTGGTGATAGAGTGACGGTATTCGATTGACACGGAATGGCGATTTGACCATGGCTTCCCGGCAAAATAGCCCCTCGCTACTGAGCCTGGCCATCCGCGCCCTGCTGACGGGGGCGGTGTTTTCCCTGAGTCCCCCCTCGATGGCCGCCGATGAATTCGTCCCGCTGGGCCATCTGGCCGGTGGGGGTTTTGAAAGTTACGCCCTCGGCGTCAACGCCGACGGCAGCGTGGTGGTGGGTCAGGGCACCAGAGCCCTCGGCGCCGAGGTCTTCCGCTGGACCCAGGCGGGTGGCATGGCCCCGCTGGGCGATCTGGCCGGCGGGGGGTTTTACAGTGTGGTCCTCGGCGTCAACGCCGACGGCAGCGTGGTGGTGGGGTACAGCGGCAGTGGCAACGGCACCGAGGCCTTCCGCTGGACCCAGGCCAGCGGCATGCAGACCGTCACCGCCTGGCTGGCGGCCAACGGCGTCGCGGTGGCGCCGGGTTATACCTTGACTGAAGCCTATGGCGTGAACAGCGACGGCACCGTGGTGGTCGGCCATGGCTCCGGCCCCAGCGGCACCGAGGCCTGGCTGGCCCGCGGCCCGCGCCGGTTCCTGCGTCCTGACCTTGGACGCTGATCTGAACAACAGCTTGGGCGGCACCTCCCAGCCGCTGACCAACACCATCGGCTTCAATAATTCTGACACTCAACGGAGCCCACCATCGCCCCCTGATGGACAGCGCCATCCCCGCCGGCGGCCGTTGCGCCTGGATCAGCGGCGACCTGGCCCGTTTCGAGCGCGACCGGGACGCCCAAGGCGGCCTGGGTGAGGTGGGCTACTGCAACCGCCTCGGTTCCGATACGCTCATGGCCGGCATCGGCCTGGGCAAGAGCGCCAGCGACGAAGACAGGGTATTTTCCCGCGTTTCGGGGTCTTTCTTTTTGCATGCAAAAAGAAAGACCTGATCCCTTGTGTTTTTATGTCGAGAAACTTGATGACGGATGGATTGTCGGGATCGTAGCCCAGCATATCTTTGCTGGTGGTTTTCGTGAAGTTGTCCAGTGCGAATTCGTTAAGCGCGTCTTTCGAGGGCGGATCAAGGCCGCGTGCGGCGAGGCGTTCAATGAAAGCATCACAGGAAATGGACAGACCCCGCTTGGGCCTTCGGTCTACTCGACCGATCCTTATCTGTTAAACGAGGCCATGATCCGGAGAGTCGATATGCAATAGAGGCTGATCTGGAGCCGCATAGCTCTCCGGCAAATCCGGATGGGTGCTGCCGGCCGGTTGGGCGGGGAGGTTATGCTCTATCTGATCGCCACCTTCTTGCGACTGTTGGCCAAAATTCAGCGACATCAGATTATCTTCCGCCTGGATCAGATAGCTCATGTGGAGATCTTCGCCCTCTTCACCCGGGGCATGGATCAGGAGGTCGCCGGCATCATCGCCAAGGGGGTTGTCCGCCAGATTGCCGAAATCCATCAGCAGCAGGCTTTCGCCGGACGACATCAGGTAGCTTGCATGCAAACTACCCGTATCATCGTCGGGTTCGCTGAGGTAGAGCAGATCCTCTGCCTGCGGATCGGGTTCGGCGATGGCGAGCAAGTCATCATCAAGATGGGCCTCGAACGCTCCCTCATCGATTCCCGCATGTAACTCCAGCATGTCTTGCACATGCTGCATGGCATCTTCCTCGGAAACGGCCTGAAAGCCAGTCAGTTCAATAAGAGCGCGCAGTTCCGCTTCGGAGATGCTGGCCAGATCGAAGCCGTCGCCGGCGAAGGCCTGATGCATGGCCTCGGTGATGACGATGCCGTCATAGGCGTTGCTGTTCTCATCGAGGGATTGCAGCAGTACCGCCATGTTCTCCACGTAATTGTCGTTGAGATCGGTGCGCTCGACGCCGGCAATATCCTGGAGGAAGACCTTGCCGTCCTGGATCTCCTGGGTATCGATAGTTCCGATGATGAGGTTGCCCAGTTTGAACACAACGGTGTCGCCGGCAACGTATTCAAAATAGCCGTCCGCACCGGTATAGCCGGTAATCCCCGAGCTGGTCTCATAGATCAGGCCGGCGACGATACCGTCGATAATAACCGCCGTGCCGTTATCGCCATGGACCTCGACGGTTGCTATATCACCGCTGCCGGGTTGGGTGGAAGTGACGGAGGCGGTCAGGGCATCGATCTGGGCGGCGCTCATCGCGCTGGCTGAGACGATCCAGACGGTTGCGTTGCCAGCGACCACGGGAACCGTATAGCTGCCATCGGCATTGGCGGTGATGGGGTTGCGGCTGGCATCCTCAAGCGTCGCGCCGTAGGGAAGGGCTTTGAGGGTGATGGGTGAAAGCGTCTCCGTGGGGTCGGTGACAGCGGCGTTGAGATCGACCTGATATTCAAAGGTGCCGTCGATCTGAAGATTGAAATTATCAACGCGAAGATACTCGCCGGATTGGGTGGCGTTGCTGTTTATCTGGACGGAAAGACGGCCATTGCCATCGAGAGTAGCGCTGAAGCTGTGGCTGACCCCGCTATCCAGATCCGCGTCCTGGGTTTTGCTATAGGCGGCAGCGCCGTTGACATTCACTTGCATCCTATCGGTGCCTCCATCCCAGGAGCTGGCCGCGATGTCGGTGGTGAAGCCGATGGTCACTGTTTTGTTGGCATAACCGGCGCCAAAGTCGAAGGTCTTCGATGCGGTATAGCCCCCCGTGTCGATGTTCATGTAACCGCTGGTTTGAGTGACGCCGGTGCCACTCCAGCCATCGAGGCCCGCGGCAAAGGCGTCTGTCTGGTTGACAGCGGCAAGGCCGCCTGCCTGCGTGATGTCCATGGTCAATGTCGGCGTATCGGCATTCTCCGCCGCCGTGATGACATCCACGACGATGTTGCGTGTGCTGGTCTTGCCCTCATTGTCGGTCACGGAGACGCTGACCACATCCCGGCCCAGGTAGCCGCTGTCGGGTGCATAGGTGATATTGCCGCTGGCATCCAGGGTCGCGGTGCCATGATTCGCATTGAGGGTATTCGTAACGATGGTGCCGTTCGAGTCGGTCGCCGTGGCGATGACCTGGGCGATGTCCTCGACGACGCTGGTATCGGCCTCCCTGATGTGCGGCGCGGTGCCAAAGGCAACGTCATAGGCGATGTTGATGTTGAGCAGGATGGTGTCCACCAGGTCGCCGTCATTGTCCAGGATCTCCGCGCCGATGATTTCGGTGTGATCGACGTAATTGGTGTCGGTAACGGTGTATCGATAGGTGCCCGTGTTGAAATTGATGGTGAAGTTGCCGTGGGTGCCGGCGACCGTCTGTGTGGGGTTGTTGGGATCATATTGGACGGTGTTCCCAGCGATGGTGACTGATTCGAGATAACCGCCGTCGGCACCAAAGTCGATCAAGGTGTTGCCTTCGACATCAGTGGTCAGATCGCCGTCTTTGTAGAGATCGATCTGATTGAGGATAGTGCCGCTCAGGTCACTTGCGTCATTGACCAGGATGGCCGTCTTGCCGGCCTGGATCTGCACCCTGTCCAGGTAGGTTGCATCGGTCATCTCTATCCCAATCACGGTGAGATCGATATTGTTGCTTTCGATGAACGCAGTCCAATTTGTGATATGGGCATCATCGAGATAGGTCGAGCCGGTGCCGTCCTGTGTATTCCCCCCAGTTACGTCATCCGGATTGGGCGTGCCGTCGTTCAACTCAACCGTCGGTACGCCATCGGAGAGATAGTAGGCGACCGTTTGTGTGGCAGGTGGGAACCCGCCATTGCTGACCTTCATCGTCTCGTAGAGGGCATCCTCATAGTTGGTCCAGCCGCCGGCCGCCGTTAGGCTGTTGGTAATATAGGTCTTGGCGTCCGCGGATGGCAGCCAGTCGAATGCAACCGAGCCCTGTGTACTGAAGACGGTCAGGCTGACATTGACCGGACCATTCTCTTCATAGGCATTGATGGTATCCAACAGTGCCTGCCGGGCGATTTCATATTTGGACCCGGCCCCACTACCCATCGACCCCGAGATATCAAGGGTGAAGATGATGTTGGTGGTGATGGGCCTGATTTCCAGGTTGATGATGTTGTCGCCATTGGACGCATGGGGCGAGTCATCCTCGATCACCAGGCTTAGGGTTGAGGTATCACTGCGGCCGGTGCCGTCGTTAACGGTTACTTGGAGGTCTACCGTCAACTGGTTCTCCTCCGAAGTCGCCGGTCCGGTGGGCGCCGCATGATCGATGGGGCCGAGCAGGGTGGCGGTGTAGGCCCCCGCATCGTTGATATCGACCTTAAGGACATCGCCGGCTGTCGTCGATCCGGTCAGCGTCTTATTGGCGTTGCTCAGTGCCCAACTGATCGATTCACCGTTGGAGGTGTAAATTCCGGCGGGCGCGGACAGCGTCAGAGTCAGGATATCCGTCGGGTTGGCATCGGCTACCGCGAAGTTGCCGCTGTATACCACCGCATCGGTCGTGTCGCTGTTCCCAACGGAATCAGCCAGCCCATCGGCCAATCCCTCTTCGGAAAGACGAATGGTCTGATCGCCGCTGAGGGTCGGCGCGATGGGGGTTTCATCATCATGGATGGTGCCGGTGACGGACATGGGATTGCCGTCGGCCGGGGTGGCGCCGTCCCCGGCGGCCTGCACGTTTTCGAAGGGGTGACCGGCTTCGATGGTGCCGATTGTGAGGCTGTAGGCCTCGTCGCCTTCCAGCAAGGCATCGTCCGCGATCGTATTTTCGATGGTGGCTGTACTCACACCCGCTGCGCTGCCCAAGATGACGACCTGGGTCATCCTGCCGCCGGCTTGGAAATCGGCGTTTTCCGTCGTGTCGTTGGAGTAGGCGAGATTGATGGTCATCGACTGGCCGGCATAGAGCTTCACCTCATTGCCGTCCATGTCCACCAACTGCACCTGATGGCTCAGCTTGACCCCGTCGTCCTCGATCAACGCCGCGTCGTTGAGGATGCGGACATAGACGGTGTCAATCGGATCGGGGGCCGTCGACTCATCCGCAATGGCCGCTGTGTCACTGGCGGTGCCAAGGGTGGCGTTGACCGGGTTGCTGATAGACATGCTGAGGGTTTCGGGCATCTCCAGCAAGGCGTCATCGATCACGGTGATGGTGATCGCCGGGGCATTGGTGCTGCCGGCGGGGATCTTCAGCGTCCCCCCGTTGGTGACGAAATCGCTGATTTGCGCTTGGGACGACAAGGTATGGCCGATGCCATTGCTGTCGGTATAGGCAATGGAGGCGATGTCTTCCGCTTCCACCTCGCCCAGGTTGAGGGCGATGTCGACGGTCGTGTCGTTACCGTCGATCTCGTTCTGGCTTACGGTAAAGACGATGCTGTTGTCCGAGCCCTCAACGGCACTGCCATCAGTCGCGGTTATGGAAACAACGGGGGGCACGGGATTGACTGTGACGGAGACGGTAGCAGTATCGGTTGCCCCGTTGGCATCGGTGAGGGTGTAGGTGAAGCTGTCCGTGCCGCTCCAGTCGGCATTGGGACTATAGACCGGATTGCCGCTAACGGGGTCGATGACCACCGAACCGTTGGCACCCTGAGTTGCCGCGGTAACGGCGAAGGTATCGCCTTCCGGGTCGGAGTCGTTGCCCATGACCGGGATAGTGACCGGCGTATCCTCATTGGTCGTTGCGCTGTCATTGATCGCCACCACTTCATTGACGGCATCGACCGTCAGGTTGACGGTGGCGGTGCTCACATCGCCGTCGGTGTCGGTGAGGGTATAGGTAAAGCTGTCCGCGCCTGCGTAGTTGGCGGCAGGGGTGTAACTGAAAGAACCATCCGGGTTGACGGTCACGGTGCCATGACTGGGGTTGCCGGCCAAGGCCCAGACATTACCGCCATCGCCGGAGGCCGTGTCGTTGCCCGCCAATGAGCCGTTCAGCGCTGCGTCTTCGTTGAGGACGAAACTGTCATCGACCGCGACCGGGACATCGTCCAACGGGCTGACGGTCAGGTTGACGGTGGCGGTGCTCAGATCGCCGTCACTGTCGGTGAGGGTATAGGTGAAGCTGTCGGGGCCTGCGTAGTTGGCGGCAGGGGTGTAGGAGAAAGTGCCGTCGGCATTGACCGTGACCGCGCCATGGGCCGGGTTGACCGCCAAGGCCCAGACATTGCCGCCATCGCCACTCAAGGTATCGTTGCCCGCCAAGGAGCCGTTCAGCGCCGCGTCTTCGTTTAACGTGAAACTGTCATCGACCGCAACCGGGACATCGTCCAGCGGGCTGACGGTCAGGTTGACGGTGGCGGTGCTCAGATCGCCGTCGGTGTCGGTAAGGCTGTAGGTGAAGCTGTCGGGGCCTGCGTAGTTGGCGGCAGGGGTATAACTGAAAGAACCATCCGGGTTGACGGTCACGGCGCCATGGCTGGGGTTGCTGGCCAATGCCCAGACATTGCCGCCATCGCCGGAGGCCGTATCGTTGCCCGCCAAGGAGCCGTTCAGCGCTGCGTCTTCGTTCAAGGTGAAACTGTCATCGACCGCGACCGGCACGTCATCCAGCGGGTTGACCGTCAGGTTCACCACCGCCGTGCTCAGATCCCCATCGGCATCGGTGAGGCTGTAGGTGAAGCTGTCGGGACCGCTGTAGTTGGCCACCGGGGTATAGGTGAAGCTGCCGTCGGCATTGACCACCAGGACCCCATGGGCCGGATCGGTGGCCTTGGCGAAGCTGTTGCCGCCGTCGCCGGACAGGCTGTCGTTGCCCGCCAGGGTCCCGCTCAGCACCGCATCCTCGTTGAGGGTGAAGCTGTCATCGAGGGCGACCGGTCTGACGCTGTAGCCTTCCGTATCGGAAGCCGTGCCGACATTGCCGGCGGCATCCCCTGTGGTGATGCTGGCATCGATGCTGTGGTCGCTGTCGTTGACCAGATCGGCGCCAGGGACATCGATGCTGAAACGGAAGTCGGCCTGAACGGTTCCGCTGAAGGTTTTGCCGTTGACGGTCAGGGTGACGGTGTCGCCTACCTGGGCGTCTCCACCGACGATGCCAGTGATGGCGATATCTTGGCCGCTTTCGGCGGCACTGATGATGTCGTCGCCAGCGATGTCCGCATCCAGGGCGATGCTGGGGACCGGCGCAAGGGTATCGATACTGCCCGTATCTGCGGCATTGACGATATTTCCGGCGGGGTCGGTGACGGTGGCGGAGACAGTATAGCTGCCCTCGGCTAGGACGGCCGGGACATCCAGGTTGTAGCTGCCGCCGGTAGCGACAGTGGTGAGCTGCTGCACGACGCCGTTGCTGTCGGTAACGGTGAGATTCAAGATGCTGCCGTCCGGGGCATCGGTAGTGCCGGTGATGGTCGGCGTGGGATCGCTGCTGTTGTCGGGGGCATCGACGGTGAGGGTCGGGGCGGTGACATCCACGCCGTAGGTCGCGCTGTCCGAAGCCGTGACGCTGGTGCCGACGCCGTTCGTATGGGTAACGCTTGCCTGGATACTGGTCTGCGGGTTGCTGGCCAACACGCTGCCAGGGACATCAATGCTGAAATGGCCGTTTACGTCAACAGGCCCCCTGTAGCTCCTGCCGCCGACGCTGATTGTGACCGGGTCGCCGGGCACCACGTCGCCGCCGGTGGATCCGGTAATGGCGATGTCCTGATCTTTTTCGATGGCATTGATGACATCGTCGAGGCTGATATTTTGATCCAGGGCGATAGAAGCAAACAAAGGCGCGAGGGCGCCGGGGCTGGGGCCAGATCCTGATGTCGGAGCATCGATAGTAAGGACCTTGTCGTTGAAAGAAAAATCCAGGCCAGCAGTTTCGTAGCCGGCATCTACATTACCCAGCATCCCCGTGCGGAAATTGTTGCTCAGATACTCGACCTCGCTTTCAAGGGCGAAGCCGGGTCCCTTTGTAACATAGCCTGCATCGACCTTACCCAGATCGGCAGTACGATCGATGTATTCGACAACCTGGGACTCGTCTCTTGGACCGGATCCGGCGGTGGTTGAGGCCGTCTGGGGCTGGAGAACGGCGTAAGGCCCAGCCGCCGGGGGTTCGTTGTCGGCCAGAAATATCTCGGTGGAGGGGGCTGGATCTTCCACCACCAGGACGTTGGCGCTGCTGTCGCGGCCCAGATCCATGCGCCTGCCGTTATTGAATTCCAGCGAGGCGCTGCCGCCCGGGCCGGTGTGGACCATATCGCCCTCGAACAGAAAATCGCCCGCATGGAGTATGCGCGTATCGCCATTTCTGCCAGTGACGGTCACATGGCCGCTGACCTGAGTAGCGATGCCGATGGCCAGGGTGGTTCCGCTTGAAGTGTTCATGGCAGCAAATTCTCCATCGAGACAGGGTCTGGTGCCCCGCATCTTTAGGGGACCTCTAAAAATTCCATCCCTGGCATTTTTAGAGACGTAAATCGAAAAGAGTGTTTTTCGATTTCCTTTACTGGGGACGAAGAAACTCTCTTGTTCGAGGATAATTCTAGTGTCTATGGGCGCCGATAGGAATGTACCTTGGTACTAGACGGAGGACGGGGAGGGAGAAAATTCCCCAAAACATGAACCCGTTCATGTTTCAGGCAGGAGGGATGGATGGGATGACCCTCGGGCCACCGGCGTCCCGCCATGGCCCAAGGTCATCACCCCAGGGTAGAGGGGCTCACTCCCACTTCAAGGCCCCGCCGGTCTGATACTCGGTGACGCGGGTCTCGAAGAAGTTCTTCTCCTTGCGCAGGTTGGCCTGTTCGTCGAGCCAGGGCAGGGCGTTTTGCGCGCCGGGGAAGGGGTCCTGCTCGAAGCCCATCTGGCGGGAGCGGCGGTTGGCGATGAAGCGGAACTGCTCCATGTGGTCCGCCGCCGAGTAGCCGAGGATGGGGTCGCGCAGGATGTAGCCGGCATAGGCGTGCTCGGCGGCCTCGCACTCGTCCCACATCTCGCGCAGGGCCTTGGGGTCCGGGGTGATGCGCTCCTCCTGCATGATCTGCTTGGTCACCCGCAGGCCGAAGGAGGCGTGCAGCACCTCGTCACGCATGATGTATTGCAACTGTTCCGCCGTACCCTTCATCAGCCCGCGCCGTTGCAGGGCGAAGATGGGGCTGAAGCCGTTGTAGAACCAGCAGCCTTCGAATATCCCCGCGAAGAAGAGGTAGGCCATCAGGAAATTGTGCAGCTCGTCCCGGTCGGTCAGGTCGATGTCGGCGCGCAGGATGGAGCTGAGGCGGCGGTTGGAGAGCTGGATCTTGCCGTTGATCTCGGGGACCACTCTGTACCGATTGTAGATCTCCCCCTGGTCGAGGCCGATGGTCTCGATGCAGTGCTGATAGGTCCAGGTGTGCAGCGACTCCTCGTAGACCTGCCGCGCCTGATAGATCTGCAACTCGGGGGCGGACATCTTCTCCATCACCGCCAGGCCGATGTTGCGCATGGCCAGGATGTCGGAGGTGGTCAGGTAGGAGAGCACGTTCTCGTAGACGTGGCGCTCCTCCAGGGTCAGCTTGTGGTGATAGTCGTGGACATCCTGGGCCATGTTGATGTCAAGCGGCGTCCAGTGGTTCTTGTTGGCGTTGAGGAAATACTCCCAGGCCCAGGGATACTTGAAGGGCGCCAATTGATTGATGTCCGTATGGCCGTTGACCACGCGCTTATCCTCCGGATTGACCGGTTTCATGGACGGGGGCGGGACGGGGGCGCTGGACTTTAGATGGGGGCGGGTGTCCTCAAGGGCGAAGTCCAACTGTTGGGTTGCTTCCTCATCCGTGAACTCATCAGGTGTTGCCAACCCGGCGACGACCGCAGCGCGGGGCGTCGGGGGGAGGGTGGTTTTGAGGGGGTCGTCCCAGTTCAGCATGGTGGGTCTCCGTTTTTTGTTACTGCTTAATTACGTGATCGTTCCCAGGCTCCAGCGTGGGAATGCCGTTTGCGACGCTCCAGCGTCGCGACTCGGGACGCTGGAGCGTCCGGGGGTGCATTCCCACGCTGGAGCCTGGGAGCGATCAGCGATCAGGTCTAACACCAAGGGTCGATCCCGATCAGCCCCGTCTTACCCAGGTAATCCCGCGCACTGGAGTAGCGCCAGTGCTCTGGTAGGTCCACATAGCCCCGCTTCACCGGGTTGAAGTGGATATAGTCCAGCTTCTCCCGCATTACCGCCTCGTTAAAGACCATCTCCGCATGGGACCCTTCCTGCCAGAACTGATACTCCCTGTCCTGTTTGTGTGCCCGTTTGGCGAAGCGCAACCGGGCAAGTAGATGCTCGGCCTGGCGCGTCTCCAGCAACTCAATGAGCCGGGCCGCAGTGAAGGACTTGAAGCTGTTCAGGCATTTATCCAGCCGTGGTGCCTGGGCGACGAAGTGGAGGTGGTTTTCCAGCACCACATAGCCATAAAGCCGCAATCCCTCCTGGTTACGCAGCCAGGTCCAGCTATCCAGCAGGATCTGTACCGCATCGGGCCGGGTAAAGACCGGCGGCCACTCGATCACCGTGCAGGTGAGGAAGTGGGGCTTGTCCGGCTCGGTGATGAGGTAACGGCTTCGGCCCATGGTTATAAGTCTCCCGCCCTGTCGTTCCCACGCTCCGCGTGGGAACGTGCCGCCTGCGACGCTCCAGCGTCGCGATCCGGGACGCTGGAGCGTCCGGGGATGCATTCCCACGCTGGAGCGTGGGAACGATCAAATCTACTGACAGGCTTCACACTCCGGGTCGAGCAGGCTGCATGCCTTGGGGGCTTCCGTACCGGTGCCGCCTAGCAGGTTGTCGCCCTTGAATTCGGCGAGGATCGAGGATGAGCTGTCGTCGGCCCCCTTTTCCATATGGGTGGCGCCCATGGAGCGGAGGTAATAGGTGGTCTTGAGGCCGCGCACCCAGGCGAGTTTGTAGAGGTTGTCGAGCTTCTTTCCGGAGGGTTCGGACATGTACAGGTTCAGGCTTTGGGCCTGGTCGAGCCACTTCTGGCGGCGGGAGCCGGCCTCCACCAGCCAGCGGGGGTCGATCTCGAAGGCGGTGGCGTAGAGGGCCTTGAGGTCTTCGGGGATGCGGTCGATGGGTTGGGCGGAGCCGTCGAAGTATTTGAGGTCGTTGACCATGACGGCGTCCCAGAGGCCGCGCGCCTTGAGGTCGCGCACCATGTAGGGGTTGACCACGGTGAACTCGCCGGAGAGGTTCGATTTGACGAACAGGTTCTGGTAGGTGGGCTCGATGGACTGGCTCACGCCGCAGATGTTGGAGATGGTGGCTGTGGGCGCGATGGCCATGGTGTTGGAGTTGCGCATGCCGACGGTCTTGACGCGCTCGCGCAGGCTGTCCCAGTCGAGGGTCTGGCCCTCGTCCATCTGGAGGTAGCTGCCGCGCTGTTCGGCCAGCAGGCGGATGGAGTCGATGGGCAGGACGCCCTGGCTCCAGAGGGAGCCGTTGAAGCTGGAGTAGCGCCCGCGCTCTTCGGCCAGGCCGGTGGAGGCCCGGATGGCGAAGTAGCTCACCGCCTCCATGGATCGGTCGGCAAATTCCAGCGCCTCTGGAGAGGCGTAGGGGGTGCGTAGTTTATAGAGGGCGTCCTGGAAGCCCATGATGCCGAGCCCGACGGGGCGGTGGCGCAGGTTGGAGTTACGCGCCTGGGGCACCGAGTAGTAGTTGTAGTCGATGACGTTGTCGAGCATGCGCATGGCGGTGGTCACCGTGCGCTCCAGCCGCGCCAGGTCGAGGCCCTGCTCGCTCACATGGGCGGCCAGGTTGACCGATCCCAGGTTACAGACGGCGATCTCGCTGTCGTTGGTGTGCAGGGTGATCTCGGTGCAGAGGTTGGAGCTATGCACGGCGCCCAGGTGCTGGTTGCTGTAGCGGATGTTGCAGGGGTCCTTGAAGGCGATCCAGGGATGGCCGGTCTCGAACAGCATGCCGAGCATCTTGCGCCAGAGGTCCAGGGCCTTGAGCTTGCGGGAGATTCGGATCTCGCCGCGGGCGGCCTTCTCCTCATAGGCGGTGTAGGCGCGTTCGAATTCCAGGCCGGTGAGGTCGTGCAGGTCCGGGACCTCGTTGGGCGAGAACAGGGTCCATTCCCCTTCCTCCGCGACCCGCTTCATGAAGAGGTCGGGAATCCAGTTGGCGGTGTTCATGTCGTGGGTGCGGCGGCGCTCGTCGCCCGTGTTCTTGCGCAGTTCGAGGAAGTCCTCGATGTCCACGTGCCAGGTCTCCAGGTAGGCGCAGACCGCCCCCTTGCGCTTGCCGCCCTGGTTCACCGCCACGGCGGTGTCGTTGGCCACCTTGAGGAAGGGGACCACGCCCTGGGACTTGCCGTTGGTGCCTTTGATGTGGGAGCCCAGGCCGCGCACCCGGCTCCAGTCGTTGCCCAGGCCGCCGGCATATTTCGACAGCAGGGCATTGTCGCGGATGGCGCCGTAGATCCCCTCCAGGTTGTCGGGCACGCTGGTCAGGTAGCAACTGGAGAGCTGCGGGCGCAGGGTGCCGGAGTTGAACAGGGTCGGGGTGCTGCTCATGAAGTCGAAATTGGAGAGCAGGTCGTAGAACTCAATGGTCCGCGCCTCGCGGTCGATCTCGTTGATCGCCAGGCCCATGGCCACGCGCAGGAAGAAGGCCTGGGGCAGCTCGAAGGTATGTTTGATCTGGGTCGCTCCCGGCATCCTGCCTCCCGCGACACTAGCCCCTCCCTGGGCGTCGTCATAATGGATGAAATAGCGGTCGTAGAGGGTCTGGAGGCCCAGGTAGGTGAAGTTGAGGTCGCGCTCGGGTTTGAGGGCCGCGGTCAGGCGATCCAGGTCGTACTGGGCCAGGCGGGGGTCCAGCAGCTCCAGTGCGATCGCCCTGTCCAGGTAGCCCTTGAAATAGTCGCCGTAGCAGCCCCCCATCTGGGACTGGGTGTCCACCGGCTCCAGGTGCAGGAAGCCCAGGGCCTCGCGGCGCAACTGGTCCAGCAGCAGGCGCGCCGCCACCTGGGAATAGTTGGGCTCCTGGTCGATCAGGGTGCGGGCGCTCATCACCAGGGTCTGGGTGACATCGGACGCCTTGAGGCCGTCAAAGATGTTGCGCAGGCCGCTGTTGAGGATGGTTTCGGCATTGACCTCATCCAGCCCCTGGCAGGCCTCCTCCACTAGCTCCCGCAGGCTTTGCACGTCAAGGGGACGGCGGCTGCCGTCGGCCTGAAGGATGTGGATCTGGGGCTGTTCGCTCCCGGCTTCAGCCTGACGGGCCGCCTCCTCGCGCTCACGGGCGCGCTCGGCACGGTAGAGCACATAGGCGCGGGCGACCTTGTGTTCCCCGGAACGCATCAGCACCAACTCCACCTGGTCCTGGATGTCCTCGATATGGACATTGGAGCCGGTGCGGGTCAGTGCCTGGATCACCTGCTGGGTGAAGCGCTCGACGGTCTCGTGGATTCGGCTGGAGGTGGCCGCGGTGTTCCCTTCGATGGCCAGGAAGGCCTTTGTCATGGCGACCGATATCTTGTTCGGGTCGAAGGCCGTTATCTTGCCGTTGCGGCGGATGACATGAAACGCGAAGCCCTGTGTCTTCGGATGCGATCCGCCTTGCTCAGACTTTGCCGTGACCGGGGGGACCCAGGTGCCGGTGGGGGTGGATTGAATACACTCGTTTGCCATGATTCCTCCTGGATGCTGCCGTTTTCCGGGGCATTTGCTTGGATTCGCCGGCGTCGCCGACGGGACCTGATGGGTCATCTGCCACAATATATACGCACTAGCGAAGGAGTCAACCACTACATATTGTGTTTTGCAGGGGAATAGCGGTTGGCGAAAGGTGGAAAAGTTGTGGATAACATGAGCCCCCCGCCGGACGACGGGGCATTCGGAGGTGGTAGCGCTGTAGGATGCGGTTCGCTACCGCTCACCACCCCCTGCTGGGCTGAGAGGCTGTGAAAAAACCTCTAACCACCGTCTTCCCGGTCAGGGGTTGCCGGACTTGGCCTCGGGTGGCGGGATGGGGGGGATAGTTGTCTGGACCGGCGCGGCCTGGGGTCCGGATGTGGCCTGGGTCTGCGCGGCGGATTGCGCCTCGGCAGCCGCACTGGCCTCAGCGGCGGCCTTCTCCTGGGCCGCCTTGCGCGCGGCCCGTGCCCGCGCCGCCTTCTCTTTAGCCGCCTTGGCCTTGGCGGCCGCGCGCACCTTTGCTGCCCGTTCTTTGGCCGCTCGTTGCTCGGCGGCCTTTGCCTCAGCCGCTGCCTTGGCCTCCGCTTCTGCTTCCGCCTTTTCCTGTGCGGCCTGCTCCTCGGCCTGTCTGGCCTCTTCCGCCTCCTTGGCCGCTTGCACCGCCTTGGGGTCGGAGATGACCCCCTCCTTGCGGAAGAAGGTCTCCAGCATCTCGACCGTGACCGAGCCGGCGTACTTGCTCACCATGATCCCGTCGGGGTTGACGATGGCTGTGGTGGGCAGGCCTTTCAAGGGCTCGAAGGGGGAGAGGGTTGTGTATCTGAGGAGGAGTTGGGGGTAGTTGAGTTCGAACTGGCTCAGGTACGGCCGAAGCCCTTTTTCGGTCTGCTGCTCGTAGTTGATCCCCAGGAGCCGGATGCGGGGATAGCGCTGCTGAAACTCGATCAGTTCCTTTGTCTCGTCGGCGCAGGAGGCGCACCAGCTCGCCCAGAAGTTGACGACCACCCAATGCCCCCGGTAGTCGGAGAGCTTGATCGTGGTGCCCGAGAGATCATTGAGGGTGAAATCCGCTGGTTCCGCATCGGCAAAGACCCGTGCCGGGGATAGTAGCGTGAGGAGCAGGAGAAGGGATGGCATCGCTTTCATTGGGGTATCATTCTAGCCCGACTCCTCGGCCCAACCAACCTCCCGATGGGCTTTTTCGTCGGGGAATGGCAGGATGACAGTATCCTGACGGGGTGAGACAGCAATCAAGTGCCGCGTGAATGATGAACTTGCAAAATGGCCGTCCTGGCCATTCTGCAAGACGAAAACCGAAAATGCGATTTTCGTTTTTCTTCATTTTTCAATGGCGATTCATCCCTGAACCGCGAGGTTCTTGCAGTTCTGCAAGAACCTCGAATATGTGATAATCGGCACAGGAGAGCGCTAGGCAAAGGGTCCAACAATCATAATTCAATGAGGATAAGCATATGCTGGTCAAAGACGTGATGGGTTGCTCGGTGCGATCAGTGAAGCCCGACACCCGGCTGATCGAGGTGGTCTCCCTTATGTGCCTTTACCGATACAGCGGCCTGCCGGTGGTCGACGATGACAACAAGCTGATCGGATTCGTGGCGGAGAAAGACGTACTGTCGCGCATGTTCCCCTCCCTCAACGAATTGATGGACGGGGGCATGGCCACGGTCGACATGGACGAACTGATGGGCAAGTATAAGGATGTGGTGAAGCTCAGGGTATCCGACATCATGACCAAGGGCGCCATCGCCGTATCACCCGAGATGCATGTCCTGCGCGCCGCTGCGGCCATGGCCCGCAACAAGTTCCGCCGCATCCCCGTGGCCGTCGACAAGCGCTTGGTCGGTATGATCAGCATGGGGGACGTCCACAAGGCGATCTTCAGCTCCAGCGTCACCCAGGCAGTAACGGGTTGCATACCGGAATGATCCGCCTGTAACGGGAATGAAAAAACTGGCCTTGGCCAAGCCGTCCGGCAAGGGTGTTGCACCTGAGCCGGGCGGCTTTTCTCGTTGTGGCAGCGGGGCGAGGCATGAACTCGCAATATAACCTGAAGGCGTCAGGGTTGAGAGCACAGTCTGTCTTCCAGACTCACCCCCCTAAAACGGTACTTTTGAGGAACTTGCAAAATGGCCATCCTGGCCATTTTGCAAGGCGAAAACGAAAAATGCGATTTTTCGCCACCTCTAATTCCCCAGCTCATCCAACAATCGATCCAGGTATTCCGCCCGTTTCTCCGGTTCTTCAAGCTTGGCGAAGAAGCGGAGCTTGTCGGGGCCGTCGAGTTTGAACTGTTGGGGTTTGGTCTGGATCATCTGGATCAGCCGGACGGGGTCGATATCGGGCTTGTCGTTGAAGAGGATG
>JAHJDE010000174.1 GCA_018812525.1 Gammaproteobacteria bacterium | reverse complement strand
GGGGGGGGGGGGGGGGGGGGGGGGGGGGGGGGGGGGGGGGGGGGGGGGGGGGGGGGGGGGGGGGTAATAAAGTCATCCGGTATTGCTCCTTGTATCTATCCCATACGATCAGCGCAATTAATACACAATACCCACACTAAGCGCAATAGTTCAGACAGGTTTCAAGTCAACCTTCCTTCGCTGTCAAATATAGTGGAGATCTTGGCCGGGGCCTTTATCAAAACCGGCAACTGCCGACCAATGCCCGCAGGCAGGCCGCGTTCTCTTCCAGCGTTCCCACCGTCAGACGCAGACAATCGGCCAGCAACGGATGGGCGCCGTCCAGTTTTTTGATGAGCACGCCCTGCTGCTTCATGGCCTCGAAGATGGCGCTGGCCTGACCCTTGGGGGTTCGGGCCAGGATGAAGTTGGCCTGAGAGGGATAAGGTGTAATGCCATCCAGCTTTGTAAGCGCCTCGAACAACAGCTGCCGATCGGCACGGATCGCGCCCGTCTGGCGATCAAATTCCTGCAAGTGGCTCAGGGCGAAAGCGGCGCTCGCCTGGGTCAGGACATTGATGTTGTAGGGCATGCGCACCTTGTCAAACGCGTCGAGCCAGGCCGAGGGTCCCGCCAGATAGCCCAGGCGCAGGCCGGCCAGGCCCATCTTCGACAGGGTTCGCATCACCACCAGATTGTCGTGCTGGCCCAGGCGGTCCAGGAAGCTGGCGTCGGTGAAGGGGGCGTAGGCCTCGTCGATCACCACCAGACCGGGCGCGGCCTCGATCAGCCGCAACAGATCCCCCGCGTCGAACAGGTTGCCGGTGGGGTTGTTGGGATAGGCCAGGAAAATGACGGCGGGATTGTGCTCCTCCATGGCCTGCAAGACTGCCTCGGTATCGAGGGAGAAATCGTCCGCCCGCAAGGGAACGCCGATGTACTTCACCCCACAGAAGGTGGCGATCATGCGGTACATGACGAAGCCGGGGTCCACCGAGAGGATCGTCCGGCCGGGGCCGGCCAGGGCCATGACGAGCATCTGGATGATCTCGTCGGAACCGTTGCCCAGCAGCAGGGACATTTCAGGCGGGATGCCCATGGCCGCCTGCAACGCTTCCTTCAGGGCATGGGCCTGGGGATCGGGGTAGCGGTTGATGTCGAGCCCGGACAACAGCCCGACCCAGGCCTGCCGCAGATCACCCGGCAGGGGATAGGGATTCTCCATGGCGTCGAGCTTGATCAGCCCCGTCGCGTCGGCCACGTGATAGGCCGAGATCGCCCGGATCTCGGGGCGGACCCAGTGTTCCACCAGGGTTTGTACATCGGTCACAGTCTTTCTCCGGATTGTCGGGGGTGGGATTCCTATCTCAACCCATCCCCGCATTGAATGGCGTTGCAAACAGGCTTTCCACATCGACCGAGCCGTGCATGACCCGGATGATCTCCAGTGCGTCTAGCCGGACTCGGTAGTAGATCATATAGCTGCCGTGAGGAAAGGCGAAAACGCCCTCCGCCAGATAGCCCCTGCCGCTACCCATGTTCGGAAACATCGAAAGCTTCCCTTCACAGAGCTCGCGCTGTTCATCAATGAAACGGTCGGCGTGGAAAATGCTGTCTTGGGCGATATACAGCCAGATATCATCCAGGTCGTTCAGCGCCTCAGGCGCGAACAGAACGGCTTTCATCTCTTGGAATCGAGTTCAGCCAACCGTTCCCTGCCCCGTTGTTTGATGTCATCGAATAGACTGGCGCTCATCCTGATCCCCTTCCCCGCACCAAGGGAGGCGATCCCTGTCTCGATCTCCCGAGACAGATTTTCCATGCGCCCCTTCTCCCGCCGCACATATTCGGCCAACGCCCGTTCAGCGTGGTAGCTCATGGAGCGGTCAGTCAGCTTGGCAAGATCGCTGAGATTCTGCTTGATCGGTCTTTCGATGCGGACCGTCAGGGATTCGGTTTCGGCCATGGGAACAACCCTGCTTGATTACGGATGCTCACAGTGTAGGCAAAAGTAGAGGGGGCGCAACCCCACTCTCAAGAAACACGCTGGGCCGCCCCAAGTGTTTCTTGCCCCTTGAGTGGTCAAAAACGGAGCGAAGCGGAGTTTTTGGGGGTGGTCCGCTCAGAAACCCTCAGGGGTGAGCCGATACTCCGCCGAGCGGGCATGGGCAGTGAGCCCCTCGCCCCTGGCCAGGACCGAGGCGGTGCGGCCCAGGGTCTGGCTGCCGGCGGGGGAGGCCAGGATCAGGCTGGAGCGCTTCTGAAAGTCATAGACCCCCAGGGGCGAGCTGAAACGGGCGGTACGCGAGGTCGGCAGCACGTGGTTGGGACCGGCGCAGTAGTCGCCCAGGGGCTCGGAGGTATGGCGACCCATGAAGATGGCCCCGGCGTGGCGGATCTTTTTTGCGTATTCCTGGGGTTCATCCAGGGAGAGTTCCAGATGCTCGGGGGCAATGTAGTTGGCCAGCTCGGCGGCCTCGTCCAGATCACGGCACTGGACCAGGGCGCCGCGGGTCCGCAGGGCGGCAGCGATGATCTCTTGGCGCTCCATAGTGGGGAGCAGCCGGTCGATGGCGGCCTCGACCCGGTCAAGGAAACCGGCATCGGGGCAGAGCAGGATGGATTGGGCGTCCTCATCGTGCTCGGCCTGGGAGAAGAGGTCCATGGCGATCCAATCGGGATCGGTCCGGCCGTCGCAGATCACCAGGATCTCGGAGGGACCGGCCACCATGTCGATGCCCACCTGGCCGAAGACGGTGCGCTTGGCGGTGGCCACGTAGATGTTGCCGGGGCCGACGATCTTGTCCACCGCCGGGATCGTTTGGGTGCCGTAGGCCAGGGCCGCGACCGCCTGGGCCCCGCCCACGGCAAAGACCTTATCCACGCCAGAGACATGGGCGGCGGCCAGGACCAGTTCGTTCAGTTCGCCACCCGGCGTGGGGACCACCATGACCAGTTCAGCTACCCCTGCCACCTTGGCGGGCACGGCGTTCATGATCACCGAGGAGGGATAGGCCGCCTTGCCGCCGGGGACGTAGAGTCCGGCCCGGTCCAGGGGCGTCACCTGCTGACCGAGCAGGGTGCCATCGGCCTCGGTATAGCTCCAGCTTTCCAGCTTCTGCCGTTCGGCATAGGCACGGACCCGCCCGGCCGCATGGCTAAGGGCATCACGCTGAATAGCGGGGATGGCGTTCCAGGCCTGTTCCAGGCGTTCCAGGGGGATGGCGAGGCTGGCCGCATCGGCGGGCTGCCAGCGGTCGAAGCGGGCGGTGAACTCGATCAGGGCGGCGTCGCCGCGGGCGCGGACGTCGTGAATGATGGCGTTGACGGTCTCGTTGACCGCCTTATCGGAGACCGACTCCCAGGACAGCAGGGTTTGGAGTTGACCCCGGAAATCGCCATCGGCGCTGTTGAGTTTTCGTATTTCCGCCATGATCGGTCCTATCTGTGAAAACCAGGCTTAACCAGCCATTGAATCTAAATTCCTCGTTGATGTCGTAGGGGCGGGTTTGAAACCCGCCCGTACAAACCCGCCCGTACAAACCCGCGCATGGCCATTGACCCGGAGGCTGAATGCATCGACGGAGATAATCCAGTGATTTCCTTCGCGTTCTTCGCGTCCTTCGCGGTTGAGAAGTGGTGCAAGGATGCACCGGTTACGGACCAAAGGATGGAAAGGAGGTTTTTGGGTTGAACTCCTTTCGCCCTTTGCGGTTTATCGAGAAATCAACCTCCCACCGCCTCACGCAGGGCCTCGACCAGGGGCATGATGGCGCCGTATTTCATCTTCCAGGAGGCCTTGTTGACCACCAGTCGGGAGCTGATGTCGTACATCTGCTCCAGGGGCACCAGGCCGTTGGCCTTGAGGGTGTTGCCGCTCTCCACCAGGTCGACGATCAGGTCGGAGAGGCCAACCAGCGGGGCCAGCTCCATGGAGCCGTAGAGCTTGATCACATCCACTTGCTGCCCCCGTCCGGCGAAAAACAACCGGGCGGTGTTGAGGTACTTGGTGGCGATGCGCAACCGGGGCCGGGTCAGGTCGGCGCCGGGTAGCCCCGCCACCATCATGCGGCAGCGGGCGATCCGGAGGTCCAGGGGCTCGTACAGACCCTCGCCGCCGTGCTCCATGAGCACGTCCTTGCCGGAGACACCCAGATCGGCCGCGCCCCACTGGACATAGGTCGGTACATCGGTGGCGCGGATCAGCACCAGCTTCACCCGGGGATGGTTGGTGCCGAGGATCAGTTTGCGGCTGGTCTCCGGGTCATCGGCCGGCTCGATTCCCGCTTGCGCCAGCAGGGGCAGGCTGTCCTTGAAGATCCGGCCCTTGGAGAGGGCGATAGTGATGGGCGCATCGAAGGTCATGGCAAAGTTGCCTACCTGCCCGGCACCCGGCGAATCTGGGCGCCCAGGGAGGAGAGCTTCTCCTCGATGTTCTCGTAGCCGCGATCGATATGGTAGATGCGATCGATCGTGGTCTCGCCATCGGCCGCCAGCCCCGCCAGCACCAGGCCGGCCGAGGCGCGCAGATCGGTGGCCATGACCGGGGCGCCGGTCAGACGCTCGATCCCGGTGCAGATGGCGGTGTTGCCCTCCAACCGGATCCTGGCCCCCATGCGCTGCATCTCCTGGACGTGCATGAAACGGTTCTCAAAGACCGCCTCGGTGATGGTGCCGACGCCCTCTGCGACGGCGTTGAGGGCCGTGAACTGGGCCTGCATATCGGTCGGGAAGGCCGGATAGGGGGCGGTGTGGATATCCACCGAGCGGGGCCGACGCCCTTCCATGTCCAGGCTGATCCAGTCGGGGCCTGTCTCAATGACGGCACCCGCCTCGCGCAGCTTGTGGACCACGGCATCGAGCAGGCTGGGATCGGTATCCAGGGCCTTGACCCGACCCCGGGAAATCGCGGCGCCTACCAGATAGGTCCCGGTCTCGATGCGGTCCGGCAAGACCCGATATTCGGCGCCGTGCAGGCGTTCGACGCCCTCGATGACGATGGTGTCGGTCCCTGCCCCCTCGATTCTGGCGCCCATGGCGATCAGGCAATTGGCAAGATCCACCACCTCGGGCTCGCGGGCGGCGTTTTCGATCACCGTTTCGCCATCGGCCAGGGCCGCTGCCATCATCAGGTTCTCGGTGCCGGTCACTGTCACCAGTTCCATGATCAGGCGCGCCCCCTTGAGGCGATCCACCTTGGCCCGGATGTAGCCGTTCTCCACCTTGATGTCGGCACCCATGGCGCGCAGGCCATCGATATGGAGATTGACCGGACGCGAACCAATGGCGCAACCGCCCGGCAGGGAGACCTCGGCCTGGCCGAACCGGCTCAGCAGGGGTCCCAGCACCAGGATAGAGGCCCGCATGGTCTTGACCAGTTCATAGGGAGCGATGCAGTGCTTGATTGTCGTGGCGTCGATCTCGACCCGCAGGCGTTCGTCGATCACCAGACTGACCCCCATGCGCCCCAGCAGCTCGATGGTGGTGGTAACGTCCTGCAGATGTGGGACATTGCTTATGAGCATCGGGCCATCGGACAACAGGGTGGCGGCCAGAATCGGGAGGGCGGCGTTTTTGGCGCCGGCGATGCGAACCTCCCCGGACAGGGGGACGCCGCCAGTAACGATCAATTTATCCATGACTATTTTTTGGCAGGAAATCGGAAGCGGGCAATCATATACTAATCGGTCGCCGGAGGTGGTTCTTTAAGAAGAATCGTAACTATTCGGCTCAATTCGGAAATTGCCCCCTCCCCCTTTGCAGGGGGAGGGTTGGTGAGGGGGTAAGAGGTCGATTTGGGCATAGGTGCCTGGTCTACGCTGACCCTCCCCCCAACCCCCTCCCGGAGGGAGGGGGGGCTGAATAGTTACGAAGAATCTATCTATTTGAGGTTCTTGCAAAACTGCAAGAACCTCTTGCGGTTCAGGGATGAGCCGCCATTTTCAATGGCCTAAGCCATTGAAAATGAAGAAAACGAAAAATCGCATTTTTCGTTTTCGCCTTGCAAAATGGCCAGGATGGCCATTTTGCAAGTTCCTCTATTCGAGAGGCAGTAGCCCATGGACATTGCTGACCCGGGCGATGTTGAGCAAGGAGTCGGGGACATTCCGGAAATGGATCGATCCGCCGTTGGCGCGGGACATATCCATCCACTCCAACAGCAGGGCAAGCCCGGCGCTGTCGGCGTGATCGACCCCCGCCATGTCGATGCTGAGGTCGCAGCAGAATTTAAGCAGGTTACGCCCCTGAGAGAGGAGAAGGGGTGCCGAGGAGAAATTCAGATCCCCGATCAGTTGCCACCCCTTCCCCATCGACTCCAGGCGCGCCAAGGTATCGACGCCAGGCTGTCTAGTCTGCTTTGCGCTCACCTCAGACCCCCTTCCGGTCCATACAGCTCAACCGCCCTTGCCGGCGTTGCGCTGGGCCAGCTTTTTGACCAGACCGCCGACGCCGATCTGGCGGACTTCCCCACCGAAGCTGGTCCGGTAGTTGGACACCAGGCTGACGCCATCGATCTTGAGGTCAAAGACCTTCCACTGACCCGCCTTGTTGATATAGAGCCGATAATCAATGGGGATCGCGGGGCTTCCGCTATTGCGCACGGCGGTTCTGACCACGGCGGTCCTATCGCCCGCCGTCATACGGAAGGGCTTGTACTCGATCTCCTGGCCGGAGTAGTTCAGGAGGGCTGTGGCGTAGGTGCGCACAAGCAACTGCCGGAATTCCTTTACAAAGGAGCCTTGCTCCCCAGGGGTGGCCGTGCGCCAGTACTTGCCCAGCACCCGCTGAGACATCATCTCGAAATCGAAATGGGGCAGCACATCGGAGTTGACCAGATTGTAGAGGCGCGAGGAATCGGCCTTCATGCCCTCCTTGTTGGCCAGCACCTTTTTCAACACCTGGTCGGCCGTCTGCTTCACCAACTGATCCGGCGTTGTTCCCGCCATGGCCGGTGCGGCCACCGCGAACATCAACGCCAAACCGGCCAGCCAGCCCAGGCGGGACAGCGGCCCCTTAAATTCCGGATTATTCATTTACTTGGTCCCCTCTGCATTTTTCGTCCCCTCACTGGCCTTGCTGAACAGCACCTGGCCGATAATCTCTTCCAACACCAGGGCGGATTGGGTCATGCCGAGCTCTCCCCCTTCCGCCAGATAGGTATCGCTGCCGCCCGCCTCAAGGCCGACGTACTGCTCACCGAGCAGGCCGGCAGTATATATTTTCGCGAAGGTGTCATCGGGAATTTTGTCGAATTTGCTGTCGATGGTCATCCTGACCACCGCCTCGTAACTCCCGTCATCGAAGCTGATCTCGCTGACCCGGCCGACCCGCACCCCCGACATGCTGACCGCCGCCTTGACCTTGAGACTGCCGATATTGTCGAATCGGGCGGAGATGACATAGCCCGTACCGCTGGATGCCATGCTCAGATTGCTGACCTGCAAGGCCAGGAAGAAAAGGGCCAGTATCCCAGCCGCCATGAAGGCCCCAACCAGGATTTCAATCGTTTTCATGCGAACCATGTTGTCAATTCCCGAACATTAACGCCGTCAGAATAAAGTCGAGTCCCAGGACCGCCAGCGCCGAATGCACCACGGTTCGGGTCGTCGCCCGGCTGACCCCTTCCGAGGTCGGCATGCAGTCGTAGCCCTGGAACAGGGCAATCCAGGTGCAGACGAAGCCGAACACCAGGCTCTTGATCACGCCGTTGTAGACATCCTCGTGCAGATCGATATTCGCCTGCATCTGGGACCAGTAAGCCCCCGCATCGACGCCCAGCAGGCCCACGCCGACGAAATAACCACCTATCACGCCGATGGCGCTGAACATGGAGGCCAGCAACGGCATGGCGATGAAACCGGCGAGAAAGCGTGGGGTCAGTACCCGCTTGACGGGATCGACCGCCATCATTTCCAGGCCGGATAGCTGCTCTGTCGCCTTCATGAGGCCAATCTCGGCCGTCAGGGCGGAACCGGCCCGGCCCGCGAAAAGGAGCGCCGTCACCACCGGTCCCAACTCACGCACCAGGGAGGCAGCCACCATCACGCCCAGGGTCTGGGTGGCGCCGAACTTGGAAAGGACATAGTGGCCCTGCAGCCCCAGGACCATGCCGACGAAAAGGCCCGATACCGTGATGATGAGGATCGACAACACCCCCACGGAGTGGATCTGATGCACCAGCAACAGGGGACGCGGCCAGAGATCGCCCAGTCCCCGGAGCAGGCCGAACATCAGCAGATGCGCCCGCCCCAGCCCGGCGATGGCGCCCAGACCGATACGCCCAAGGAGTGCAAGCTGGTCTAGCATCGGGCGTCACCCATCAATTCGTCGGCCAGATCGGCGCCCGGGTAATGGAAGGGCACGGGGCCATCCGGCCGCCCCCCCATGAACTGCTGCACCCAGGCCTTGCGCGAGCCGGTGATCTCAGTGGAGGTGCCGGACTCGACTACGCGCCCCTCGGAAATCACGTGGATGAAATCCGAGATGGAGGCGGTCTCATGGACATCGTGGGAGACCAGGACGGAGGTCAGCCGGCTGGCGTCGTTGAGCTCCCGGATCAACTTGACCAGGATCCCCATGGAGATGGGGTCCTGGCCCGTGAAGGGCTCGTCGTACAGGATCATCATGGGATCGAGGGCGATCGCCCGCGCCAGGGCGACGCGCCTGGCCATGCCGCCCGAGAGCTCACTCGGCATCAGGCCGGACGCCCCGCGCAGGCCCACGGCCTCAAGCTTGATCAGGACCAGCTTGCGGATCATCGACTTCGGCAGGGCGGTATGCTCGCGCAGGGGATAGGCGACATTATCGAACACGCTGAGATCCGTCAGCAGCGCCCCGCTTTGAAACAGCATCCCCATGCGCTTGCGCAGGGTATAGAGGTCCCTGTTGCCCAGGCGATGGACATTCCTGCCGTCGACCTCGATGGTCCCGGCATCGGGTCTGAGCTGGCCGCCGATCAGTTTCAGCAGGGTCGTCTTGCCGGTCCCGCTGGGCCCCATGATGGCGGTCACCTTGCCACGGGGGATGTCGAGATCGACGCCATCGAAAATGACGCGCTCCCCCCGGCTGAATCGCAGACCCCTAATCTTGACCAAGGGCTCTTCTGTGGACACTCTGGGCTATCCCCTCGACGGAAAACGATTTCCGAGATGCGGAAAAATACAGGAAATAAATGTACAGCCGCGAGGCCCGCGCATGGCAGGACTCTCCCAACCCATGTCGGGCGCAAAAATGTGGATTCTGGCCACCCGGCGGGGTGGAGTCAAGCCAGCCCCATCAAAATCAGAAATGTCCTACAAAAAACACAAAGGATACGAAGTCCCCATTTTGGTTACCGTTCACCCCCCCTCCCTCTGGGAGGGGGTCGGGGGGAGGGCGGTTGTGGATAACGCTCTGAATTTATTAGGCCACCCCCTCCCCAACCCTCCCCCAGAGGGGGAGGGGGCTGAACGGTTACCCATTTTGTCTTCTACCTAAATTTCTCAGATTAACCGCAAAGAGCGCAAAGTACGCTCAAAATACAGTGACTTATCTGTAATTCCTTTCAAGCCAGATCAGTATTCCAGGACAGCCTGGATCGCCATTTCCTTCCAATTCACCCCCCAGAAAATTAGACTCGGGCCACAACGCATCATCCCCCCGCTTCCCTTTCCGAGCACCCGACACATGTTCGACGAAAAGCAATTTTCCCAGTTGCCCGAGACCTCGCAATTCCTGTTGCAGCTCATGTCGGTCCACTACAGCGACATCGCGGCCACCAAACTCTGGCAACTCGCCGCCCAGGTCCCCAACAGCCCTTTTTGGGGGAGCCGCGCCACGGGCAAGGAGGTTCGCGCCCTCCTGGAGCAATTGGCGGCGGGGGGCTGGGTGCGGCAGTTGAATAACACCTATTTCGACTGCGACCCGCAGGTACGCGATGGCCTGACCCAGCATTACCTGCGCGCCGGCCGGTTCCCCGAGATGATCAAGGTCGTCGCCGAGGCCTGCCGGTTGAATGAACCGGATCGCTATCATGGCTATCACGCCTGGCCCAGCGCGGACGCGGCCTTGCGCGACCTGCGCCTCCACGCCCTGCTGGGCAACTGGACAAGATGCGGCGAACTGCTCGACTTCGCCTCACGCCAGTACGGCCACACCCCCGCATTCCAGCCCCACCCCTGGCAGACCCTCTGGGGAGAGCGCCTGGACAGTGGCTGGCTGCCCCATTTTTCCGATCCGGTCCTGCTGCGCCTGATAGCCCCCTATTACCTCTCCCCGAACGCCACCGACACGGACGATGACGCGCTCTGGAGCCGGTGCCGGGCGGCCCTGAGAAATACCCCGGAAAAGTCCATTCCCTGGGACCGGGAAGGCAACGACTACTACTGGCAGATGTTGATCCGGGGGGAACTGGACGATCCGCTGGCCGCCCAGCCGGAGGAATCCAGCGGTCTGCGCATGGCCCATTGGCAGAGTTTTGCCGCTGCCCAGGCCCTGTGCCGGGGGGATATCGCTTCGGCCCTGGCGGAGTACCGGTCGGGGCTGGCCCTGTTGCGCAAGGCGGCCGGCCGCCGCAAGGCCCAGTTCGGCGGCTACCTGGGGCTCTTCCATCTCCTCGCCCTGCTGCTGGAGGGCACGGAGAAATCCCTCGCGGAGGCCCAGGGCCTCCTCACCGCCAATGGCGACTTCCCCGTTTACCACCTGCTCAGCCACTTGGCAACGGCCTTGAAGACAGGGAAGGCCGTGGAGATGCCGGAGTTCACCGGCAAACTCCCCGATCACGCCTTTCTGTCGCTGCTGATCCTCTTGGTTCACCATTGGCTGGGACAGAAGATCCAATCCGCCACGCTGGACCGGGCCAAGTCGCAGCAAAGGCTCGCAGCAGGGACGGGCTGCCACTGGCTGGCCGAGGAATTCACCGCCCTGCTCGCCCGGCTCGCGGCTCAAGATGAGAGTTACAGCCCCCCGGCGCTCCCGCTGCATGAGCGCCTCGGGTTGCGACCCCTGTTCGGGCTCTACCGCCCCGTGCCGGCCTGGGAACGCTCCCTGCTGGCCTTGCAGCGGCTGGGGGCCGCCGGCGCCGAGCCCTCCGGCAAGGGCCGGACAGGCGCCGCCGGGGGGCAGGAGCGGCTGATCTGGGTGCTCGAAAGGAATAAATACCAGGGCAGTACCAGCTACTCTCTCGCACCCAAACTGCAAAAGCTCACCAAGAAATCGGGCTGGAGCGGCGGCCGCAACGTCTCCCTGAAACGGCTTCGGGAGGATCCGGGCGATTTCCCCTTCCTGAGCGACTCGGACCGGCGCCTCTGCCTCGCCATCGAGCAGGTCGCCAATACCTACTATTACGGGGGACCGCCCTACATCCTCAACATCGAGGCCGCCTGGCCCGCACTGGCGGGCCACCCCAATGTCTATTGGGCCGACGCAATCCACACCCCGCTGGACATCCAATACGGCCGCGAGGAGCTGCTGATCCTGAAGGAGGGCAGCAAGCTGCGCATCCGGCTGCTCCCCGAACTCAAGGGCAAGAACGATTTCTATGCTGGCACCCACCATGCTGGCGCCCACCGGGTGGTGGAAGAGACCAGCACCCAGCTCCGCCTGTACAAGCTGACATCGACCCTGCTGCAACTCCACGGCATCCTGGGCGACAAGGGGCTGCTGGTGCCCAAGGAGGCCGAGGCCAGCCTGCGCCGGACCATCGAGTCCCTCGCCCCCATGATCACCATCCAGTCCGACATCGGCGGCATGGACAACGCCACCGAGGTGGCCGCCGACCCGCGCATCCACCTGCACCTGCTCCCCTGGGGCAAAGGCCTGCGCCTGCTGATGCGGGTGCGGCCCTTCGGCGAGATAGGCCCCTTCTTCCCGCCCGGCGCGGGCAGGGCCAACCTGATCACCGAGGTCGATAACCAGGTACTGAAGACCCTCCGCAATCTGAAACAAGAGCGTAAGCAGGCCGAGGCCCTGCTCCAGGAGTGCCCCGCCCTCGCCGGCTGGGAGGACCCGGAGGACGACCTGCTCCTGGACGAGCCGGAATCCTGCCTGGAGGCCCTGGGGCAATTGCACGAATTGGGCGATCGCATCGAACTCACCTGGCCCGAGGGCGAAAGGCTGCGCATCACCCGGCAGACGGGACAGAACAGCCTCTTCCTCCAGGTCAGCCACAGCGGCGACTGGTTCGAGCTGGGCGGCAAGGTCCAGGTCAACGAGGGGCTGGTGCTCAGTCTGCGGCAGTTGCTGGAGCTGAACCGTAGCGCCGTTGGCCGCTTCATCCCCCTGGCCGACGGCCAGTACCTGACCCTGGCCCGCCAGTTCCAGAAGCGGCTGGAGACCCTGGCCGCCATCGCCGAAACGGACAAACGCGGCCTCAAGGTCGGCGCCCTGGCCGGGCTCCTGCTGGAAGAACTGATCGAGGAGGCGGGCGAGGCCGAGACCGACGAACACTGGCAACGGCAGACCCGGCGGCTCAAGCAGATCCGCGAGAGCCAGCCCAGTCTCCCCGCCGGTCTGCAGGCCGAGCTGCGCGACTATCAGGAAGAGGGCTTCCGCTGGATGGCCCGCCTGGCCGACTGGGGCGTGGGCGCTTGCCTTGCCGACGACATGGGCCTGGGCAAGACTGTGCAGACCCTCGCCCTGCTGCTGACGCGGGCCGACAAGGGACCGGCCCTGGTCATCGCGCCCACCTCGGTCTGCAACAACTGGTACAGCGAGTGCCAGCGCTTCGCCCCCGGACTGCGCCCGATTTTTTATCGGGGCAGGGACCGCCAGCAACTGCTGGAGGGGTTGCAGCCGGGCGACCTGCTGATCTGCACCTACGGTCTATTGCAGCAGGACGCGGCCCTCTTCCAGCCGCGCCCCTGGTCGACCATCGTCCTGGACGAGGCCCAGGCCATCAAGAACACCCAGGCCAAGCGCACTCAGGCCGCCTACCAGTTACAGGGCGACTTCCGCCTGGTCACCACCGGCACCCCTATCGAGAACCACCTGGGCGAACTCTGGAGCCTGTTCCGCTTCCTCAACCCCGGCCTGCTGCTCTCCCAGCAGAAATTCAACGAGCGCTTCATCCAGCCCATCGCC
>JAHJDE010000173.1 GCA_018812525.1 Gammaproteobacteria bacterium | reverse complement strand
CTTCACAGACCACCCACCGCACACAGCAGTTGAAGCGTAGCGTACTTGGTTATTCTCCATTTATGGGGAAAGGGAGGTTGTGCGCCCAATGAAAAAATTTGACTCACCTGTAAAGATTTTCGGCCGTTAAAGCTTTTAATTCGCACTGTGACAGTCGGGTCCATAGGCGGGCGCGGGCCTCCTGAATTAAGTATTGTGTCCCCTTATTTCTTGTGCTCAGAAAGTGAGGGGGCTTTATGGCTGCCAACCCTTTTTTCAATTTCATTAATTTCTGACTTCGTTTGAAAAAAACCGATCACTAGCATAACTATCCCCGCTGCGATTGACGCTGGTATGAAACCAAGCGGTTTCGTTAGGAGACCAATTGTTAGAGCAAACGCAATTACTTTGAATGTGTTCATTTGATTGCTTCCAGTGAATTCCTTCTTAATGAAGGACGACGTACGCGGCCAGTTGATGCCCAACGTAGAAGTCACCGGCGCTGCGCGGCTTTATCGCGCAGCGTCCGTGTGGACTGCCGGGTTGGGCATCTTGACTCCCCCCCACTAAGGAATGCCCCGTGGAATGAAAATTAGCAAGGTGCAACGGCTAGCTATTCCGATTTTCGACTATTTGCGTCAAAAAGATAAACCCAAAATAGCCCCGCTATTGATAGCAAAAATAAGCACCATAGAACGTTGGATACTTTACCAAACCAATCAATCAAAGGCTCTCGACTCGTCCATAGGTCAATAGGGTGCAGCTGTGTATCGTTGCAGCCGAGCCTTATCATTTCATCAATAGTTCTGGAAGGTTCGCCGAGTTGATGGTTTTCTGTTGAATATCTCTTAACAAGATGATGGCATTTTGCGACCAAATCATCACTGTCATTTAGAAACGATTCTTGATAGAAGGCGTTCAATGGGACATAGGTTATTGGGTAGTAGCCACCAACGGGATTGTGAATAGCAATTACGCCAATAATTCCAAGCCCCCAAACAAACAGTCCTGAACGCTGAATGTTACTTAGCTTCTGAAGTAGTTGTTTCACTGTCATTGCTCGTCGCCCCAATAGTGATTTCTGTGGTCAGGATGTGTCATGCGCAGGTAATCTCTACTTGCTCAAGCCACTCTGCAAAGTGCTCTACAGCAGAAAGTACTTCAAGGAACTTGTCGGCGGACACGTGTATGGTGGGAGGCATTAACCATGAGCGCGGTAGGTTGGGCTGACGTTAGGAAGCCCAACAACGAAGGCCAACGCCAATTGTTGGGCTTCGTACCTCAGCCCAACCTACCGGGCTCCCCCTAATGAGTGTGTCATAAAACGCGGTAAATGTAGGCCGGATAAGTGAAACGCATCCGGCAAGTGATTGATTCTTGCTGGATGCGCTCCGCTTATCCACCCTGCATTTTCAATTTTACGACACCCCCTCAAGGGAGGGGGGAGAAAATTCACGACATCTCAGTGCAACAACAGGGCCTCGCGCGTACCCTCGATCTCAAAGTCGAGCCCTTCCGCTCCCTTCCTTATCGTTATCCGTCCGCCGTCCTTGAGCCGGCCGAAGAGCAACTCTTCCGCCAGGGGCTTTTTGATGTGCTCCTGGATGACGCGGGCCATGGGTCTTGCCCCCATGGCCGGATCGTAGCCCTTCTCCGCCAGCCAAACCTTGGCTTCGGCGGTGACGATCATGGCTACCTTGCGCTCTTCCAGTTGCCCTTCCAGTTCGAAGATGAATTTCTCCACCACGCTGGCGATCTCCCCGGCCCCCAGGGCCTTGAACTGGACGATGGAGTCGAGGCGGTTGCGGAACTCGGGGGAGAACTGGCGTTTGATGGCCTCCATGCCGTCGGTCCGGTGGTCCTGGGGGGTAAAGCCGATGGAGGAACGGCCCATCTCCTGGGCGCCGGCGTTGGTGGTCATGACCAGGATGACGTTGCGGAAGTCGGCCTTGCGGCCGTTGTTGTCGGTCAGGGTGCCGTGGTCCATGACCTGGAGCAGCAGGTTGAAGACATCGGGGTGGGCCTTCTCGATCTCGTCCAGCAGCAGGACGCAGTGGGGGGTCTTGGTGATGGCCTCGGTCAGCAGGCCGCCCTGGTCGAAGCCCACGTAGCCGGGGGGCGCGCCGATGAGGCGCGAGACGGTGTGGCGCTCCATGTATTCAGACATATCGAAGCGCACCAGCTCGATCCCCAGGATGCGGGCCAACTGGCGCGTGACCTCGGTCTTGCCGACCCCGGTGGGACCGGCGAACAGAAAGGAGCCGACTGGCTTCTGTTCCCCGCCCAGGCCGGAGCGGTTCATGCGGATGGCGGCGGCCAGGGTCTCGATGGCCTCGTCCTGGCCGAAGACCACCATCTTGAGATCGCGGTCCAGGTTCTTCAAGGTCTCGGTATCGGAGGCGCTGACGTTCTTGGGCGGGATGCGGGCGATGCTGGCGACGATGTTTTCGATATCGGTCACCTCGATCCGCTCCGGCCGCTGATCCTCGGGCTTGAGCCGCACCGCCGCGCCGGCCTCGTCGATCACGTCGATGGCCTTGTCGGGCAGGTGGCGGTCGTTGATATAGCGGGCGGACAGCTCGGCGGCGGCGCGCAGGGCGTCGTCGCTGTACCTGACCTCGTGGTGGTCCTCGAAACGGCTGCGCAGGCCCTTGAGGATCTGGATGGTCTCCTCCACCGAGGGCTCGGTGATGTCGATCTTCTGGAAGCGCCGCGCCAGGGCGTGATCCTTCTCGAAGATGCCGCGGAACTCTTCGTAGGTGGTGGAACCGATGCAGCGCAACTCGCCCGAGGCCAGCATGGGCTTGATGAGATTGGAGGCATCCATGGCCCCGCCCGAGGCGGAACCTGCGCCGATGATGGTGTGGATCTCGTCGATGAAGAGGATCGCCTCCGGCTCGCGCTTCAATTGCGACAGGACCGATTTCAGCCGCTTCTCGAAATCGCCCCGGTACTTGGTCCCGGCCACCAGGGAGCCCAGGTCGAGGGAGTAGATGACGCTGTCGAGCAGGACCTCGGGCACCTCCTCCTCGACGATCTTGAGGGCCAGCCCCTCTGCGATGGCGGTCTTGCCGACGCCGGCGTCGCCCACCAGCAGGGGGTTGTTCTTGCGCCGGCGGCAGAGGATCTGGATGGTGCGTTGGACCTCCTGGGCGCGGCCGATCAGGGGGTCGATACGCCCCTTGATGGCCATCTGGTTGAGGTTGGTGGCATAGGCATCCAGGGGGCTGCGGCGGGATTCCTCCGGCTCGAAGCCGTCCTCGTCCGCCGTGGAGGCCGCGTCGTCCTTGGAAGGCCGGGCCGGCCCCTGGCGTTGCGGGATCTTGGAGATGCCGTGGGAGATGAAGTTGACCACGTCGAGCCGCTGCACGTCCTGCTGATGCAGGAAGAAGATCGCCTGGGAGTCCTGCTCGCTGAAGAGGGCCACCAGTACGTTGGCGCCTGTCACTTCCTGCTTCTCGGCAGATTGCACATGGAAGACAGCACGCTGCAAGACACGCTGAAAGCCCAGGGTCGGCTGGGTCTCCCGGTTCTCCGTCTCGGGGATGGTCGGGGTGGTCTCGTCCAGGAAGCGGGTCAGATCGGCCCGCAACTGGTCCAGATTGGAGCCAGAGGCGCGCAGTACCTCCATCGACGAAGGGTTGTCGAGCAGGGCCAACAGCAGGTGTTCGATGGTCAGAAACTCATGCCGCTTGCCCTTGGCCTGGTTGAAGGCCTGGGCCAGGGAGAAATCGAGGTCTTTGCTCAACATCTGTATCTAAGCCTCTTCCATCGCGCACATCAGGGGATGCTGGTTCTGGCGCGCATATTCATTCACTTGGTACACCTTGGTCTCCGCTATATCCCTGGGGAAAACGCCGCAAACGCCGACGCCGCGCGTATGGACATGCAGCATGACCTGCGTCGCCTTTTCCCGGTTCATCTTGAAAAAGGTCTCCAGCACATGCACCACGAACTCCATGGGGGTGTAATCGTCATTGAGCAGGACCACCTTGTACAGGGGCGGCCGCTTCACCCGCGGCTTCGCCTCCTCCACAGCCAGCCCGCACTCTTCGTCTTCGATGTAGTCGTCATCAGCCATGAGTGGATTTTAGCGGAAGTTCCACCAACTTCTCACCCTACTTCTCGGAAAAAACCGCGACCGACCCTTCCAAGCGAGTTGACCAATATTTGACCAGTCCCCAGATACGAATATAATCGACAGTCGCGCACCACCCGCGCGGTCTATACAAACGATTGCGGGGGAACGAATACAAGATGGGGACTCACCCCACGTTCACAATGCCATTGAACCAAAGTATATGGATAGGGAGAAAGAAGTTATGCCTACCGGTATCGTGAAATGGTTCAACAATGCCAAAGGCTATGGATTCGTCGTCGCCGACGAGAGTGAAGAGGACATCTTCGTCCACTTCTCCACCATCGGCATGGACGGATACAGGACCTTGAAAGAGGGACAGCGTGTCCAGTTCGAAGTTGGCCAAGGCCCGAAAGGGCTGCACGCGGTCGCTCTCGAAGCAGTCTAACCTCTCGTTGTAACCAGGCCTCCTCCGCGACACGGGCGGTTCGCCGCCCGCGTTCGCGGAGATCCGGCCCCCGCCCCCCAATCCCCGATCGAGGCTTTTGAATAGCATCAGGCTACGGGCAATGCCGCCTTGCAAAACCCCGGATGCTGTTTGATCCTTGGGGATGAGTGAGAGGCTGCGAAAATACCTCCCGCCTACTGCGGACGGCACTGAACGCGGTGGGCTGCGTTGCAACGACCACAATATCTGGTCATGTAGGCTCGCTACACTCCCAGATATTGTGGTCGCCGCGCCTTGCCCACTACGCCCAGTGCCGCCCTCGCTACGGCGGGAGGTATTTCACAGCCTCTGAACCCTTGGGAGCCCCCAATGAGCATTGACCTGCCGCGCGTCCTTCAGGTGATGGTGAAGAAAAATGCCGCCGATGTCTTTTTCCATACCGGCGCCCGGATTTCCATGAAGACCCCGGACGGCTTCATCCAGCTTGGGGAGCCCCTGCCACCGGGCATCACCGAGAAGGTGGTGCGAGAAAACCTCCCTGACGACAAGATCAAACGCTTCGACGAACAGGGCGAGGTGGACTTCTCACTCTCCTATAAGGGGATCGGCCGCTTTCGTGGCAATGCCTTCCGCCAACGCGGCGAGACCTCTCTGGTTCTGCGGCGGGTCAACAGCCGGGTGCCATCCCTCGAAGAGCTGGGCATGCCCCAGGCCCTCAAGGATCTGGTGATGCAGCGCAACGGCCTGATCCTGGTGGTCGGCGCCACGGGTTCGGGCAAGACGACAACCCTGGCGGCCATGATCGATCACCGCAACAGTAGCGTCGGCGGTCACATCCTGACCCTGGAAGACCCGATCGAATTCATGCACAACCACAAGAAGTCCATTGTCGCCCAACGGGAAATCGGCACCGACACCCAGTCCTTCCAGACCGGCATGAGATCGGCCCTGCGCGAGGCCCCGGATGTTATCCTGCTGGGCGAGATCCGCGACCTGGAGACCATGGAGTTCGCCCTCAAGTTCGCCAATACCGGCCACCTAGCCCTGACCACTCTCCACGCCAACAACACCATCACCACCCTGGAACGCATGCTGGCCTTCTTCGAAAAGGATTCCCAGGAGGCCCAGGCCAAGCGCATCGCCCAGAACCTCCGCGCCATCGTCTGCCAGCGCCTGGCGCCCCGGGAGGGCGGCGGCAAGGTCGCCGTGGTGGAGGTCCTGATCAACACCCCCTACATCGCCGACCTGATCACCAAAATGGAGCTGGGCCAATTGAAGGAAGCCATCGAAAAGGGAAGCAACTACGGCATGCAATCGTTCGACCAGCACCTGGTGGATCTCTACAACCAGGGGGTTATCAGCGAAGAATCCGCCGCTGAATTCGCCGACTCCAAGAGCAACGTCAAAATCAAGATCCGCACCGATCAGGCCGGCAAACGCATCGCCCAGGCTGAGGCCAGGCCGGGCGGGGAGCCGGGTGGCTTAAGCCTCACCCCCAAGGACAGCGGGGAGGATTTTCTGTAGCAGATGGATAGGGAAAGGCCAGCGTATGGACAGATCCGACTTCTCACCCTGACCTGGATTGCTTGAGGTTCTTGCAGTTTTGCAAGAGCCGCTTGGGTTTAATTTTCTCCTGATTAGCAAGGTACTTCGGCCTAAGCCCATTCACCCTTCGACAAGGCTCTCCTGAGCGAAGCGAAGGGCTCAGGGCGAACGGACTTAGGCAGCATAGCCCTCTGATTTTCGATTCGTGGCGAGCCCTTCGACTTTGCTTTGGAGAGCCATGTAGAACCCTGGATGGAAAATCCTGCTGAAGTATCTTGCTAATCAGGATTTTTCTTGGCCCGGCTACTATTCCTCTATTTACGGCCAGCCACTCTGCTTGCTATAGTCGGGCGATCGGATTCCGGCCGTCTCCGACATAGCAGGCGCAAGCCCCGGCCGTAGAACCGATCCTGTTTTTGGTAGAGATGGTCCAACCGGACCACCCCGCCCGCGGTCCGAAGGTTGTGCTGTTCCATCCTGCCTTCGCCAATCGCGCGAAACGCAACCCTGTTCGCATTTCGAAATAATCCGTGCGCCACCTTTCGGGTGGTCGCCCTTGAGTAAACCTATTTGACGACGACGTCCCTGATCCTGCTTTTCGCCCTGCTCCTGACCGCCAGCTGCGCCGTGACGAGCGAAGGAGTCAGATCCTGTCGTCGTTCCGAGAGATCATCCCCCCATGAAAAGAATGCTGATAAACGCAACTCAGCCGGAAGAGTTGCGTGTCGCCATCGTCGACGGACAAAAACTCTTCAACCTGGACATCGAACACCCCGGTAAGGAACAGAAAAAGGCCAATATCTACAAGGGCAAGATCACCCGCGTCGAGCCCAGCCTCGAAGCCGCCTTCGTCGATTACGGCGCCGACCGCCACGGCTTCCTCCCCCTCAAGGAGGTTGCCCGCAACTACTTCAAACAAGGCAGTGACACCCCGGGCCGGACCAACATCCAGCAGGCCCTCTCCGAAGGCCAGGAAGTTATTGTCCAGATCGAAAAAGAGGAGCGCGGCAACAAGGGCGCAGCCCTTACCACCTTCATCTCCCTCGCCGGACGCTATCTCGTCTTGATGCCCAACAACCCCCGCGCCGGCGGCGTCTCCCGCCGAATCGAGGGTCAGGACCGCAGCGAGCTGCGCGAGGCCATGAGTGAGCTTGAAATACCGGACGGCATGGGGCTGATCGTGCGCACCGCCGGCATCGGCATGAACACGGAGGAACTGCAATGGGACCTGGACTACCTGCTTCAGCTCTGGACTGCCATCAACGCTTCAGCGGCCGGTAAACCAGCCTCCTTCCTGATCTATCAGGAGAGCGACATCATCATCCGTTCCATGCGCGACCACCTGCGCACGGATATCGGCGAAATCATCATCGACCACCCCAAATACTACGAGCAGGCGGCCCAGTTCATCGAGCAGGTCATGCCGACCTATGGCCGCAAGCTACGTCTCTACAGCGACGAGGTGCCGCTGTTCAGCCGCTATCAGATCGAATCCCAGATCGAGTCGGCCTATCAGCGCGAGGTCAGCCTGCCTTCCGGCGGCTCCATCGTCATCGACCACTCCGAGGCCCTGACCGCCGTCGACATCAACTCGGCCCGCGCCACCAAGGGCGCGGACATCGAGGAGACCGCCCTCAACACCAACCTGGAGGCGGCCGACGAGATCGCCCGCCAGCTCCGCCTGCGCGACCTGGGCGGGTTGTTCGTCATCGACTTCATCGACATGACCCCCTCCCGCAACCAGCGCGAGGTGGAGAACCGCCTGACCAACGCCCTCAAGCACGATCGGGCGCGGGTGCAGCTCGGCCGCATCTCCCGCTTCGGCCTACTGGAGATGTCGCGCCAGCGCCTGCGCCCCTCCCTGGGCGAATCCACCCAGATGACCTGTCCCCGGTGCAGCGGCCATGGCACCATCCGTAGCGTGCCATCCCTCGCCCTCTCCGTGCTGCGCATCATCGAGGAGGAGGGCCTGAAGGAAAACACCGGCCGTATCGTCGCCCAGTTGCCTGTCGAGATCGCCACCTTCCTGCTCAACGAAAAGCGCCAGATCATCAGCGACATTGAGAAACGTCACGACGTTGAGATCCTATTGATCCCCAACCGGCAACTGGAGACCCCCCACTACCGGATCGACCGCCAGCGCGCCGCCGACCTTCCCAAGGAGGGTGAGAGCCGGTCCAGCTTCGAGCTGGTCGAGGAGATCGAACAAAGCGCCGATATCGCTACCGCCCGCGAGATCAAGATCGACGAACCGGCCGTCAAGCAGATCGCCCCCGGCCGGCCGGCACCCATACGAATCCGCGAAGAAGAGCCGGCACCCGAAGAAACCGGCCTTCTGAAACGACTGTTCAAATCCTTCTTCAAGACCGACGAGAAGGAGATGAAAGAAGAGGCCCCGAAGGAAAGGGAGAAAAAGGATCAGCCAAGCGGCCGTCGAGAAATCAGCAGCCGCCGCGGCACGACCCCATCCCGCGCCCGCCAGCCACAGCCACAGCCCCAGGCACGGCCGCAACAGCGCAAGGAATCCGAGGCAGCCCCCCGCAGCGGCGCCGGCGGACGCAAACCCGCCGCAACCCCGCAGGAAAGGCCACCCAGAGAGGAAAAGCGGGTCCAACCCCAGGAAGAGGTCAAGCCCGTTACGGCCATCGCTGCCACTGGCGAGACAGGCCCTGCCAGCGAACAGCAGGATGATGCGCGCCGCGCCAGCGGTTCCAGACGCGGACGCCGCAGTGGACGCAGGCGCCGGGGTCCCGGCCAGGAAGAGGAGGCACAGATCCAGGGCCAGGAAGAGTCGCACAACGATGAGGCGTCTACGGACCTAAGGACGGAATTGCGTGATAACGGTGATCAGATCGCCGCTCAGCCCGAACGGGAACAGGCCCCGGCACCGGTCCGGAAAAACCCCATGCCCCGACGGCATGCGGTTGCCGAGGCGCCCAAGGAAAGAGCGGAGTCCGATCGGATCGCTGCCCCCGTGGCGTCGGCGGCCCCCAAGCCAGAGACAGCACCGAAGGCGCCCCAGCCCACCCCCGAACCCAGTGCCCCCAAGGCCGAGGAAGCCCGTCCCACGCCAGTGGAGGCAAGGCCAGAACCCAGACCCCAGCCGGCACCGCCCATTGAACGGACCGCCGCCCCTGAGGCCAAGGCCCCAGAGCCGGAGGTGAAGAGCGAAAGAAAGCCCAGCCCGGCCCCTATCCGTCGCAACGTCTCCGCCGAGGAGTGGGTCCCCTCGGGTCCCTTGAAGGCATCCCCCCCGAGGGGCGAAGAGGATAGAAAGGAAAGCCCGCCGCCGACCCAGAACGACTGAACGGCCTGACAAAAAGCCCCGCATCGCGGGGCTTTTTCATCTCTGCGCCCTCGTTTTAGAAGACATGTCTGCCGCGGATGTAATCCAGCAGGCCCTGCGAGGCCTGAGTAGCCATATCGAAGACATCCTCGAAGCCCCGTTGCCCGCCGTAATAGGGGTCAGGCACCTCCTCGATACCCAACTCGGGCGCGAACTCCAGGAACATCCGCAGCCGGCGCTCATGGCCGGACGGACAAATCTCCCGCAACCCCTGGTAGTTGGCACGATCCATGGCCAGGATGTAGTCGAAGCGATTGAAATCGGCGGCAATCGCCTTGCGCGCACGCAGGTCGCCCAGATCCAGGCCGCGCCCCCGGGCGGTTGCCTGGGACCGGGAATCGGGCGGCGCGCCCACATGGTAACCCTGGGTCCCGGCGGAATCGACCTCGATGCTGTCCATCAACCCTGCCTGTACGACCAGATGACGGAACACCCCATGGGCCGTGGGGGAGCGGCAGATGTTACCCATGCAAACGAATAAAATCCCTATCTTTTTCATAATAATCAACAATATATTAGCGTATGGAAGTAAATATTCGGCCAACCCACTAACCGCTCAGGGACAAACGAGCAGCTCGCGAAAGGCGGGGAGCAAAGGATATACCCATACATCCTTGATCGGAACGCTTTGGCGGCCCGATGGACCGAGCTTGCCGCGTCCCTGG
>JAHJDE010000172.1 GCA_018812525.1 Gammaproteobacteria bacterium | reverse complement strand
GTCGATCTGATTGAGCAAAACCGCCTATTTTCGCGGCAGAGCCGCTCCCACCGCCGTGGGAGCGGCTCTGCCGCGAAAAGAGATCGAGATGTACAAGTTATTCCCGGACAGCTCCCTACCGCGAAGGACATCTAGCGAGGCTCCACCTCAGACCGACGAGACGTGAATTACGCCGCCATACCGTAGGAGCGCCTTGCAGGCGCGATTGGGGTGGTGAAAATCGCGCCTGCAAGGCGCTCCTACGCGTTGCAGCAGAATTTGGCTCAAATGCAAAGCATTCCGGCACTCAAGAACCCTAGTTAAACGAAATCTGGCTGAAACTTTTGGTGGACACTGCCCCCCCCGGAACCCTCTCGCTTTCCCCGCAATTTCCCGCCAGCATCGGCCATCCACTTGACAGCCATTTGATGAAGCGGATACAAGTTCCAAGCGCCCCCATGCCGGGGGCCTGTCGAGGTATCTCAGTGGCAAAGGTTGCAAAATGGGACGGGATAATAGACGAACGCGCCCAGCATTTTCTGAAAACGCTTGTCGAGCGCTATATCCGTGACGGCCAACCGGTCGGCTCCCGCGTCCTTGCACGCGACAGTGGGCTCGACCTCAGCCCCGCAACCGTGCGCAATGTCCTGGCGGATCTGGAGGACCTGGGGCTGATCGCATCGCCCCACACCTCGGCCGGGCGCATACCGACCGTGCGCGGTTACCGCCTTTTCATCGACTCCCTACTCACCGTCAAACCCCTTGATGACCAGCAAGTGGGGCAATTTCGGGTCAAGCTGTCCCTGCCCGGCGACACCAGTTCGGTACTTGCCTTCGCCTCGCGCTGGCTGTCCGAGATGTCGCGCATGGCGGGCGTGGTCACCATGCCGAAGCCGGAGCAGGTGGTCTTCCGGCAGATCGAATTTGTGCGCCTTTCGGCCGCCCGTATCCTGGCTATCCTGGTTACGGTCGATGGCGAGGTGATCAACCGGGTGATCCAGGCGCGGCGCGACTATTCCCCCTCGGAACTGGAACAGACCGCCCGGCTACTCAACGAGACCTTCAGCGGCATCTCCCTGGCCAAGGTGCGGGAGCGGCTGCTCTCCGACATGCAGCAGGCCCGCGACGACATGAACCGGATCATGCGCCGGGCACTGGAGATGGCCGAGCAGGTGCTGGGGGAGAGCAAGGAGGGCGATTGCCTCATCTCGGGCCAGACCAACCTGATGGGCTTCGACGAGTTGGCCGAGATGGAGCGGCTGCGCCGGTTGTTCGATGCCTTCACCGAAAAACACGAGATCCTGCACCTGCTGGACGATTGCATGTCGGCCGAGGGCATTCGGATCTTCATCGGCCGCGAGTCCGGCTATAAGTCCTTCGATGGCTGTAGCCTGGTGACCGCGCCCTACAAGGTCGATGACCAGGTCATGGGCATACTTGGCGTCATCGGCCCGACCCGCATGGCCTACGACCGCGTCATTCCCCTGGTGGACGTGACCGCCCGCCTGGTGGGGGCCGCGTTGCGCAAGGACGCTTGATCCTAAATTCCTCGTTCAACCGCAAAGAACGCAAAGGAACACGAAGAATATCGTAGGGGCGGGTTTCAAACCCGCCCGTACAAAACCGCGCATGGCCGTTCGCCCGGAAGGTGAATGCCTCCACGGAGATAATCCAGTGATTTCCTTTGCGTTCTTCGCGTTCTTCGCGTCCTTCGCGGTTGAAAGGAGGTTTTGTAGGTTGATTCCGCCCAACTCCCCCCTTTCCCAAAGGGGGGAACAATCGATGACCTGATCTGACCGATTCCCCGGTTTCCCGTAGTCAATTGCCCTCAATAGCCGACGAATCCGGTATCATGCCGCCTTTCCCTTTGCGGTGAACTGCCCCGTGGATGAGCTGAAGACGATTCGCGATTTTGTGCGTTGGGGCGCCAGTCGTTTCAACGAGGCTGGGCTCCATTTCGGCCACGGCTCGGACAACGCCCTGGACGAGGCCCTGGGGCTGGTGCTCCATGCCTTGCATCTGAATCACTCCCTGCCGGTCTCCTATCTCGACAGCCGCCTGACCGCCGCCGAGCGGGACGCGGTCGCCGCCCTGCTGCATCGGCGCATCGACGAGCGGCTGCCGTCGGCTTATCTGACCGGCGGGGCCTGGTTCGCCGGGCTCTATTTCCAGGTCGATGAGAACGTCCTGGTGCCGCGATCCCCCATCGCCGAATTGCTGGAACGGGGCTTCGAGCCCTGGATCGAGGCCGAGCAGATCGGACGGGTGCTGGACCTCTGCACCGGCAGCGGCTGCATCGCCATCGCGGCGGCCCATTACCTGCCCGAGGCCCAGGTGGATGCGATAGACATCTCGGACGCCGCCCTGTCGGTGGCGGCGGAGAACGTCCAACGCCACGGGCTGGAGGGGCGGGTCAATCTCTATCAGGGGGATATCTACGAGGGGCTGCCGGACGGGGCGGCCTACGATGTCATCGTCAGCAATCCGCCCTATGTCAGCCACGAGGAGCACCAGTCCCTGCCGGCGGAGTATCATCGGGAGCCGGCCCTGGGGCTGGCGGCGGACGACGAGGGACTGGCCCTGGTCATTCGGATCTTGCAGGGCGCGGCTGAACGGCTCAATCCGGGCGGTATTCTGATTGTCGAGGTGGGCAACAGCGCCGAGGCGCTGGTCGAGCGCTACCCCGACTGCCCCTTCCTCTGGCTGGCGTTCGAACGGGGCGGCGACGGGGTCTTTCTGTTGACGGAACAACAGCTCCGGCAATACAGGTTTTGATTTGATCGTTCCCACGCTCTGCGTGGGAATGCCGCCAGCGACGCTCCTGCGTCGCGTTTCGGGACGCGGAGCGTCCGGGGATGCGTTCCCACGCAGAGCGTGGGAACGATAGGTCTTTCGTTTTCTGGAGAGATGGCATGGGTCTGAAAAGGGCGCGCAGCGCCGAAGAATTCGCGGAGATGGTGAAGCAGGCGGTGTTCGAGGTCGATGACCTGCGCGACTGCTTTGAATTCGAGGTGGAGGATCTGCACAAGTTCCCCAATTTTCTCGAACCCCTGGAGCAGGGGATCAAGCGGATCTACCGGGATATGTGCGACGGCAACTACCGATTTGGCCGCGAGGACCTGCCCTTCATGGAGCTGGCCATGGAAAACAGCCGGGACATCCCCTTTCTATTCCTCTTGAAGCGGATCAATGAAACCCATCGGCGCGGCATCGACGTCGACGGCGAGGACGAGTGAGTAACGCTATGCCGCCAAAGACACGCCAAACCATCGAATTCGACCTCGACCTGATCCGCAAATACGACCGCTCCGGGCCGCGATACACCTCCTACCCGACCGCCGTCCAGTTCCACGACGGCTTCTGCGAGGCGGACTACCAGGCCGCCGCCGCGCGGGGCAATGCCGCCGGGCGTCCCCTGTCGCTCTACTTCCACATCCCCTTCTGCGACACGGTCTGCTTCTACTGCGCCTGCAACAAGATCGCCACCAAGGACCGCAGCAAGGCCCAGCCCTATCTCGACCTGCTCTACAAAGAACTGGCGATGCAGGCGGCCCTGTTCGACAAGTCCCGCCGAGTGGATCAGCTGCACTGGGGCGGCGGCACGCCCACCTTCATCAGCCGCGACCAGATGCGCGAACTCATGGCCGAGACCCGCCGCCACTTCACCCTGGCGGACGACGATGTGGGTGAATACTCCATCGAGATCGACCCGCGCGAGGCCGACGCCGAGACCATCGCCCTGCTGCGCGAGATCGGCTTCAACCGCATCAGCATGGGGGTGCAGGACTTCGACGAGCGGGTGCAGAAGGCGGTCAACCGCATCCAGTCCGAGCGGGAGACCCTGACCGTGCTGGAGGCGGCGCGGGCCAACGGCTTCCGCTCCGTCAGCATCGACCTGATCTACGGCCTGCCGCACCAGACCGCCGAGAGCTTCGGCCGCACCCTCGACAGGGTGCTGGCGGTGGGGCCGGACCGGCTGTCGATCTTCAATTACGCCCACCTGCCCAACCTCTTCATGCCCCAGCGGCGCATCAACGAGGTCGAGCTGCCCTCGTCCCAGGTGAAGCTGGACATCCTCCAGTCCAGCATCCAGCGGCTCACCGAGGCGGGCTACGTCTACATCGGCATGGACCACTTCGCCCGCCCCGACGACGAGCTGGCCGTTGCCCAACGTGACCATACCCTCTACCGCAACTTCCAGGGCTATTCGACCCACGCCGATTGCGACCTGATCGGCCTCGGCATCACCTCCATCAGCATGGTGGACAATACCTATGCCCAGAACCTCAAGACCCTGGAGGAGTACCGGGCGGCCATCGAACAGGGCCGGCTGCCCCTGTTCCGGGGCGTGACCCTGACCCGCGACGACGAGATCCGCCGCGATGTCATCACCCGACTCATCTGCCACTTCGAACTGGCCTTTGCCGAAGTCGAGGCCCGCTGGGGGATCGATTTCGCCGCCTACTTCGCCGATGAACTCAAGGGCCTGGCCGACATGCAGGCCGACGGCCTGTTGGCGATGGATGCCCAGGGGATTCGCGTCCTGCCCGCCGGCCGGTTGTTGATCCGCAACATCTGCATGACCTTTGACGCCTACCTCAAACAGAAGGCGGGGAGTAGTTTTTCGAAGGTGATATAGCCTTCTTTGTTGTGAATTACGGTGACACCTTACTAAATACACTTAATTACTTAAGTAATTAAGTGTATTTAGTAAGGTGTCACCGTAATTCCGAGCATTCAATTCGGAGCCAAACCATGACAAATTCCCTCGGCGAGGCCTTGAGAGCAACGGCACGGCGCTATGCCGATGCACCGGCGGTGCGGTTTCCTGATCGTGTGGTGAGTTTTGCCGCGATGGATGCGCAGTCGGAACGCATCGCCGCCTATCTGGTGGGGCGCGGCGTGGAGAAGGGCGACCGCATCGCCCTCTACTGCCCCAATTCGGATGCCTTCGCTGCCATCTACACGGGCATCCTCAAGGCCGGGGCGGTGGTGGTGCCGCTCAATCTGCTGCAGACCCCCGGCGAGCTGGCTTTCGTCGCCAACGACGCTGGGATTCGCGGGCTTTTCTATTATCCGCTCTTCGCCCAACAGGTGGCGGCCTTTACGGCCCAGTTGCCTTCCCTGGAATTCAAGGTGGTGATCGCCAACGAGGGCGAGAGCCCCAACTTGCGGGACGTCCTTACCAACACCGCGCCGATCGCCTCAGTGGCGGTGGAGGCGGAAGACGCGGCGGCGATCCTCTACACCTCGGGCACCACCGGCCGACCCAAGGGGGCAGTGTTGAGCCACCGCAATCTGCTCGCCAACACCAACAGCGTGGCCCATGTCCTGGAGATGCAGCCGGGCAAGGAGACCCTGCTGCTGGTGCTGCCCATGTTCCATGCCTTCGCCGCCACCGTCGGCATGCTCACCCCCCTGCTGCAGGGTTTCAGTTTCGCCCCCGTACCCCGGTTCGACCCCCAGTTGGTGACAGATTGGGTCGAGGCGACCGGCGCCACCATCTTCCTGGGCGTGCCCAGCATGTATGGAGTCCTGAGTCGCCTGCCGGAGGAACAGGTGGCGCGCTGGCGCTCGGTTCGTTTCGGCGTGGCCGGCGGCGCGGCCATGCCGGTGGAGTTGATCGGGCGCTTCGAACAGCGCTTCGGGTTCCCCATCCTGGAGGGGGACGGGCCGACCGAGTGTTCGCCGGTCACCTGCGTCAATCCCGTCAATGGGGTACGCAAGCCCGGCTCCGTGGGGCTGGAGGTGCTGGACGTGGAGATTGCCATCATGGACGAGGATGCCAGGCGCGTGCCCGCCGGGGAGATCGGCGAGATCTGCGTGCGCGGCCCCAATGTGATGAAGGGCTACTGGAACCTGCTCCAGGAGACTGCCGGGGCCTTCTTCGGCGACTGGCTGCGTACTGGCGACCTGGGCTACAAGGACGAGGACGGCTACATCTTCATGGTGGACCGGGTGAAGGACATGGTCATCGTCAACGGCATGAACGTCTATCCGCGCATGATCGAGGAGGTGCTCTACCGGCACCCGGCGGTGCTGGAGGCCGCCGTGGTCGGCGAACCCAACGAGTCCCACGGCGAGATTCCCGTGGCCCACCTGGTGCTGAAGGAAGGCGAGACGCCCGACAGTGCCGGTCTGCGGAATTTCTGCCGAGAGCACCTGGCCCAGTACCAGATGCCGCGCAAGTTCTTTTTCCGCGACGCCCTGCCCAAGAACGCCACCGGCAAGATCCTCAAAAGAGAGCTGCGCAAGATGGGCGAGCTGGAGCGGGGCATCGACAGCCGTCAGGCGTCCGACTGACCTCGCTCCCGCCGCTGTAACATCAGGATCAACGGTAGGCAGGTCAAAGCCAGCAGGGTCGCACCCAAGAGCCCGCTGATCCCGTCATAGTTGCCCACCAGCCAGAGCAGCCCGGACGACCCATTGGTGTCCATCAGATACTTGGTCAGCTTGATCACCGTGACCCAGCCGGCATGGAGACCGACGGCCAGGGCGATGTTGCCGCTGTATTCCCGTACCAGGGCCAGCAGGGCGCCTGCCGTGAAGAGGGCGATGAAGCTGTCCAGGTTCCGCGGATCGAGCAGATTGCCCCCTACGCTCGGCAACAGCGACAGGCCGCTGCTCCAGGTGAGCGCTGTGCCTTCGGGCAGGGGTGTGGCAACCAGAAAATGCATCCCGGCATAGATCGTCGATGAGAGGACAACAGCGGCGGCGATACCGCTCTCCTTTCTCAGGGCGGAATAAACCATGCCGCGGAAGAAGGTCTCCTCCAGGAAGCCGATCAGAAAGCCAACGAAGGCGCCGCCGATCAGGGTGGTAGCGATGCGTATCCCGACCGCTTCCGGGTCCCCCGCAGGGGCATAGTAGCGAATATCCAGCAGCCACAGCATTACCACCAGAAAACCCAGCAACAACAGGCCGGCAACCCAACCACCACCCATGAGGGCAAGGAAACGCGGACCTGTTGTCTCGTAGCCCAAGTCCCGAGGGTTGTTGACCCCCAACGGCCGGATCATGAAAAAGAAACCGAGCAGGAGCAGCAATCGCCCCAGGTGGCGGAGCATCTTCTCCAGCGGCACTGCGGGGAAAAAAGGAGCAACATGGGGGACCAGCAGCGCTGCGCTCAGCGCAACCAGGAGGAATAAGGCCAGCACGGCGGTGAAGGTGCGCATGAGAGATCCTGTGCTTTATCCGGCTGAGGGAAGGGCGTAGAATACGCGATCTCACCCGCCGGGCGGTAGCAGGGGGAAGACGCGAGAGTGGCGGAATTTGGTAGACGCACTGGATTTAGGTTCCAGCGGGGCAACCCGTGAGAGTTCGAGTCTCTCCTTTCGCACCAGATTTTATCAATCAAGTCAGCCGTTCGCCGCGGAAATTGCGTAAATATCCCGCCAAGCCCTCCCCAGATAAATCAACGCTTTAGCAAATCGCGGAAGTAAATATTCGGCCAACCCACTAACCGCTCAGGGACAAACGAGCAGCTCGCGAAAGGCGGGGAGCAAAGGATATACCCATACATCCTTGATCGGAACGCTTTGGCGGCCCGATGGACCGAGCTTGCCGCGTCCCTGG
>JAHJDE010000171.1 GCA_018812525.1 Gammaproteobacteria bacterium | reverse complement strand
GCAGGGAGATCTGCCCGCTTGACTCGAACTTTTTGATGGTGGCTTCCGGTACGGTGCTGCGTTCCGCGAGCAAGCGGCGTGACAGCTTCATCTGCCGCCGCCGTTCCTTGACGGCTTGCGCCAGTTGTTGCTGTATGTCGGCGGCGGTCAGGAATGAAAGGCGGTTCATTGGTTATCATTGTAGCCATTTAGGCATCTATTTGACACATTTGGATATCACTATATCCGCATCACCTGCCTCGCAAATCCTCTAAGGGAGGCTCTTCTGGCCTTGCATTTTCTGGCACTGTCCACATACGGCGATGTATCAGACCAAACGGAAACACAATACCTTTTGCGTATTCGGATAAGAATGAGCACGGTGGCGGTCCAATCCAAGCGGATAGGGGTGGCGCAAATGATGCCCAAGCGTGGTATGAATCCCAGAAGGAGCGGATGAAAGCGGGCGCCTGCGAGGCGGTGCTTGATGCTTTGGCACCTCACCTCGAACCCCCGACAGTGGCGGACAAGGATGCGCCGGTACGCGCTTGTCAGCGCTATATTCGCAACCGTCCGGTCCAGTTCGACCATGCCGGAGCATTGGCCGCGGGGTTACCGATTGGCTCCGGGAAGATCGAGAGTACACACCGTTACGTCATCCAGGAGCGCATGAAAATCCCAGGGGCTTGGTGGAAAATCGAAAACGCCGACAAGATGCTGGCATTGCGTACCCTGCGCGCTAACGAAAACTGGGATGCCCACTGGGATTCGCATAAAAAAGCTGCCTGATTGACCAACACTTTAAATTGCACCCGGAAAAATACGCACAAGCACGATTTTCGGCCCCTTCATCTTTTTGACAACGACATCGAACTGAGGAAACGCAATTCGCTGCCCCTCCTTGGGCAGATCCCTCAATTGGTGCTGGATCAGCCCGCCGATGGAATCGACCTCGGTCGCTTCGATGTCGATCCCCAGGGCGCGTTCTAGGGTAAAGATCGGCAGGCTGCCCTTGCCGATCAGGGAGCCGTCATCCAGCCTCGCCCACTCGTTCTTGGTCTGCAGGAACTCGTCCCGTATCTCTCCCACCAGGGCACCCAACAGATTGTCCATGGTAATGAACCCCATGGGATGGCCATCATGGTCGGCGACAATGGCGAAATGCGGGCTGCCGAGCTGGAATTTCCTGAACAGTTTAATCGCTGCCAGGCTTGGGCGTACCACCAGTGCGGGACGGACTATCGGTCTGAGCGAGTCCATTTGCGGCGAACCCTGCAGGGCAAGAAAGACATCCTTGAGATGCACCATGCCTTGCACCGCTCCCTGTCTATCAAGATAGAGATAGCGGCTGAAACGATGCCGGGTGATGCACTCCAGGTTGGCCTCGATGCCTTCGCCTTCAGACAAGGCAATGGCCTCACTCGGCGGCGACGAAAAAACCGTTCAGCGCGACCAACAGGAGCGCCAGAACGACCAACAGAATATTACTGCCCAAGGGGTGAAGCCCGCCTCTCGATCACGAAACGGCGTCGATCATAACACGCCCCGCCGCGTTGGCCTTTGGCTCTCAATGTCCATGGCGGTGATGGATGTCGGGGTAGTGGGGGTGATAGTGGCGCATCGGCAGATGTTCATGGGGGTGGTCGTGGGGCTCGCGGCCATCCCACGGGAAATCGTGCGCGTGCCGGTGGTGCAGGTTGTGGCTGTGGGAGTGGCTGTGGTTCAGGGCTTCGTGTTCATGTTCGTGTGCGTGGTGTTCGGTCAGATGCAGCCAGACACCGGCGGCCATCAGGACCGCCGCCAGCCAGAAAGAGAGCGAAGTCGATTCGTCGAGGAGCAGGATACTCAAAGCCGCGCCGGCGAAGGGGGCAATGGAGAAATAGGCCCCGGTCCGCGATGTACCCAGCTCGCGCAGGGCGCGAACGAACAACACCAGACTGACGCCATATCCCAGCCAGCCGACCAGCATCGTCATGCCGACGTCTATCACCGATGGCGATGTCCGGCCCAGGGCAAGGGCCGATCCCAGGTTGACCGCGCCTGCCGTCAGCCCCTTGATCCCGGCAATAAACAGGGCATCCGAGGCGGAGACCTTGCGCGTCAGGTTGTTGTCGATGGCCCAGCAGAGACAGGCGGCGGCGATGGCCGCCATGCCCCACCAGGCGGAAACGCCGCCGTCTTCGGTAGGCCAGGAGAGGGAGAGTCCCCCGGCAACGATCAGCGCCATGCCTATCACGATGCGGCGGTCGGCATGCTCGCGGAACACGACCCAGGCCAGCGATGCCGTCAATACCGCCTCCAGGTTGAGCAGCAGCGAGGTCGAACCGGCACCTGTCCGCGCCAATCCCCAGACCAGCAACACCGGCGCCAGCACCCCGCCGAACAGGATGGCGCCGAGGAACCAGGGCCAGTCCGCGGGCGGCATGCCGCTGGGCCGCCATCCGCCATCGCGCAGCAGACGCTGGACCGCCAGGCCGAGGCCGCTACCCAGATAGAGGAGGCCCGCCAATAGCAAAGCGGAAAGGTCGCCGAGCAACAGCTTGATGAGGGGGGTGGCGGCGCCGAACAACAGGGCGGCAAGCAGCGCATGTCCGATAGCGAGACGATGTTGACCCATATACCAGGCGTTCCCGTCTCAGCCCATGCTCGGCGGGGAGTGGTCGGCGTTCGCCCGGGGCATTGCCCAAGGCCGAAGGGGGGCGGAAATCAACGCTTGATCCTGCCCCTCCACATCGCGTGGCAGGTGATGCAGGAGGTGTTCAATGCATTCATGGCGCCATTGGCCTCTACCCAGGAACCCCTGCCCGCCAGTTCGGCCACCTGTGAGGCCTGCTTGTCGAGTATCTCGTCAAAGGCCAACAGGCTCTGCTTGAAACCGGGTTGATCGCCGGTCTCCATGATCTCCCACGGCTTATGGTTGGGAGCCGGGTGGTTGAGGATGATCTTCGCGCCCTCCTTGACCATCTGTTGGTTTTCCCGCAGCACGCCCTCATGCATCATCGCCGATGCCCTGCCGAGGATCTCCATTAGCTGACGGTAGGTCATGTCGGCCTTGGTTTTGCCGGCCACCAGCGCTTCCGCGCTGTCATTTTGTCCCTGGGCCACGCCTAGCAGGAAGGTCAAGGAAAACGCCACTATCGATCTGTAAAGCATCGGTATCTCCGTAACTATTAATCCGGCAATCAAATACATCCTGTATTTGCCTGCCCTCGTCAAGGCCGGTGATCGTCCGGCCTTGGCTCACGCGGCCTTGAGCCGCGCCGGGGCATCCCTGCCCCTTGCTCAGTGGTGCCAGGGGGTATGGTGCGTCACGCGAATCCCGCCGAGGGTTTTGATCTCCAGGTTGAAAGCCCGGAAAAACGCGCCCTGCTGGAGGTTTTCCGTTGCCGGTAATAGCGGGTCTCCCGGCTATCCAAAACCCGACCGCGCGCATCCAATGCCTCGATATGGACATGACCGGGAATGGCGCCTTTTCCATACAATCTGTGACGCACCTCGCCGCTTACCTTCAGGCCGCCATCCTTGGGGCGAATGAGGATATTCCTGACCCAGGCATGACGTGAGTGCTGCTTTACGATCTCAATCGGCTCGTTTGGCCGAGATGGGCGACCTTCCGCCGTGGCCCAGCCGACTATCAGCAAGATCGCAAGGGGCGGCAACAGATGGCTATTCATCGCTCCGATCTCGAATAGGCAAGCCGGTAGAGTGCCGGCAGCACCAGCAGGGTCAGCAGGGTGGAGGAGATGATGCCGCCGATCACCACGGTGGCCAACGGCCGTTGCACCTCAGCGCCGGTGCCGACGTTGAGGGCCATGGGCACGAAGCCGAGGCTGGCCACCAGGGCAGTCATCAATACCGGCCGCAGGCGGCGCAATGCCCCCTTGACGATGGCCGTCTCCAGCAGTTCGCCCCCTTGCCTCAGCTCGCGGATGAAGGAGAGCATCACCACGCCGTTAAGCACCGCCACCCCCGACAGGGCGATGAAGCCGATGCCGGCGGAGATCGACAACGGCAGGTCGCGCAGCGCCAGCGCCGCCACCCCGCCGGTCAGCGCCAGGGGTACGCCGGAAAACACCAGTGCGGCATCCTTGACGGAGTTGAAGGCCATGAACAACAGGCCGAAGATGATCAGCAGGGTGATGGGCACCACGATGGAGAGCCGTTTCGAGGCCGAGATCAGCTGCTCGAAGGTGCCGCCGTAGTCGATCCAGTAGCCGGGCGGCGGCTCCACCGACTCCCGCACCGCCTGCTGCACATCGCTGACGAAGCCGGCCAGATCGCGACCGCGCACGTTGGCGGTCACCACCATGCGGCGTTTGCCGTTCTCCCGGCCGATCTGGTTGGGGCCTTCGATGAAGTCGATCTTTGCCACCTCTCCCAACGGAATGGTATGCGGGGTATCGCGGGCGATCCCCAGTCCGGCGGCATCGCCGTCCACCTGTTTCATACGCCTGTCGGGCAAGGTCAGCGGCAGCCGGGCCAGCGCCTCAAGATCGGAACGCAGTCGCTCCGGCAGCCTCACCACTAGGTCGAAGCGCCGGTCGCCCTCGAAGATCTGCCCCACCGTCTCGCCTCCCATGGCCACCCGCAGGGTCTCGTGCAGGGCGGCCACGTCGAGGCCGTAATAGGCCAGCCGTTCCCGGTCGGGGACGATGGAGATCATCGGCAGGCCGGTGGCCTGCTCGGTGCGCACATCGGCGGCGCCGGGAATGGCGGCGACCACGGCTTCCACCCGGCCGGCCAACTCCACCAGGGTGTCGAAATCGTCACCGTAGACCTTCACCCCAAGGTCGGTACGCACCCCGGCGATGAGCTCGTTGAAACGCATCTGGATCGGCTGGGTGAACTCGTACTTGTTGCCGGGGATACGATTGGCCATTGCCTCCATCTCGGCCACCAGTTCGGCCTTGGGCTTGTCCGGGTCCGGCCACTGCCCGCGCGGTTTGAGCATCACATAGGTATCGGCGACGTTGGGTGGCATCGGGTCGGTAGCCACCTCGGCGGTGCCGATCTTGGCGAATACCTGGTCTACCTCGGGAAACTGGCTGAAACGCGCCTCCAGCGCCTCCTGCATCGATACCGCCTGGGTCAGGCTGGTACCGGGGATGCGCAGGGCATGGACCGCCATGTCGCCTTCGTCGAGGTTGGGGATGAACTCGGCCCCCATACGGCTGGCAGCGATCAGCGACAGCAGCACCAACACGGCCGCCACGGCGACCACCCGCCAGCGTTGGGCCAGGGCAAAACGTAACGCGGGCTCATAGAGACGGCCGATGCCCCGCATCAGGAAGTTGTCGTGAGCCTTGATGCGGCCGCTGACGAACAGCGCCACCGCCGCCGGCACCGCAGTGACCGACAGCAGCAGGGCCGCCAGCAGGGCGGTCACCACGGTGAAGGCCATGGGGTGGAACATCTTCCCCTCTACGCCGCTGAGGCTGAAGATGGGAACATAGACGATCATGATGATCAGCACGCCGAAGACGCTGGGCCGGACCACCTCCACCGTGGCCTCGCGCACCAGGCGCAGCCGCTCCTTCAGGTCCGGCAGGCTGCCGTGGGCGCCCTGATAGGCCGCCAGGGTGGCCAGGCAGTTCTCCACTATGATGACGGCGCCGTCGACGATCAGGCCGAAATCGAGCGCCCCCAAGCTCATCAGATTGCCCGATACCCGCGACTCCACCATGCCGGTGATGGTCATCAGCATCGCCACGGGGATCACCGCCGCCGTGACCAAGGCGGCACGCCAGTTGCCCAACAGCAACAACAGCACCAGGATTACCAGCAGGGCGCCCTCGGCGAGGTTCTTCTCCACCGTGGCGATGGTCTTGTCCACCAGCGAGGTGCGGTCGTACAAGGGGCGCAGCTCGATACCCTCCGGCAGCGACGGCTTGATCTGTTGCAACCGCTCGGCCGCGGCTTGGGCCACCACACGGCTGTTTTCGCCCACCAGCATGAACACCGTGCCCAATACCACCTCCCGGCCATTTTGGGTGGCGGCGCCGGTGCGCAGCTCATGCCCCAGGGTCACCTCGGCCACATCCTGTAGATGGATGGGTACGCCGTCGCGCTTGGCCACGGTGATGCCGCGTATCTCTTCCAGGTTGGCCAACTGGCCGGGGGAACGGATCAGATACTGGGCGCCGAAGCGCTCGATATATCCGGCGCCGGTGTTGAGGTTGTTGCGGGCCAGCGCCGTCATCAGATCCTGCAGGGTCAGGTCGAAGGCCAGCAACTTGTCGGGCTCGGGCAGCACATGAAACTGCTTGGTGTAGCCGCCGATGGTGTTGACCTCCACCACGCCGGGGGTCTGGCGCAGCTGCGGCTTGACGATCCAGTCCTGCACCGTGCGCAGATCCATGGCTGAATAGTCTGCGCCCTCGGCAGACGTGACGCTGTACATGAAGATCTCGCCCAGGCCTGTGGCGATGGGACCCAGCGCCGGCTCGACACCCGGCGGCAGGAGGTCCCCGACCTCCAGCAGCCGCTCGGTGATCAGTTGCCGCGCCCAGTAGATATCGGTGCCGTCCTCGAACACCACGGTGACCTGTGACAGGCCATAGCGGGAGACGGAGCGGGTCTCGCTCAGCCGGGGCAGCCCCGACATCGCCGTCTCCACCGGAAAGGTGATGCGCTGTTCCGACTCCAGCGGCGAATAGCCGGGCGCCTCGGTATTGATCTGCACCTGGACGTTGGTGATATCGGGCACGGCGTCGATGGCCAGCCGATGGAAGTTGTAGAGACCCAGGGCGGCGACGCCGAGGGTGAGCAGCAGAACCAACCAGCGGTGGTTGAGAGATGCGGCGATGATTCGACTCAACATGGGTGCATCCTCAGTGGTCGTGGCTGGCGCCGGACTTCTCGATGTCCGCCTTGATCAGGTAGCTGTTGACGCTGACATACTCGGTGCCCGGCTTGAGACCGCCGGTCACCTCGGCCCATTCGCCGTTCCGCCGCCCCAACTCCAGCATGCGCACCTCGTAGGTGTCGCCGATGCGGGCAAAGACCACCTGGAAGTCACGGAAGCCCTGGATGGCCGCCTGGCGGATCGCCAGCGGCACCCGGTGCTCGGCCACGACCACCCGGCCCCGGACGAACTGGCCGGGGCGCATCTGGCCTCCGGCGTTGTCCAGCACCACGCGGGCCTGCACGCTCTGGCTGGCATGGGTGGCCAGCGGGGATACCCAGTCGATCACGCCGTCAAAACCGGCCCCGTCGAGGGTCTCCACCGCCACGGACTGCCCCGCCTTGACCCTGGCCACGTCGCGGCCAAAGACATCCAGTTCGATCCAGACCTGGGAGAGGTCGGCGATCAAAAACAGCGGCGCATCGGATGTGGAACCGCCGACCTGCAGGTCACGGGCCAGGATCACGCCGTCGATCGGCGCCTTCAGCGGATAGTTCTCCAGGCTCTCATTGCTCTGGATCTGAGCCAGGGTGTCACCGGCCTTGACCCTCTGGCCAAGGTTGGTGCCGATGCTTTGCACCACGCCGGGGAAGCGGGCGCGGACCTGGGCCAACCGGTTGGGCACGGTCTGGACCCGGCCGGTCAGGGTCAGGGTCTCGAAGAGGGTGGCGGGGCCGGCCTTCTCGGTCTCGATACCCGCCTCCCCGGCCATGTCGGCGTCGATTTGGGTGCGGCCTTCATAGCTGGCGAACTGCCATTGATATTTCGTGCCCCGATGCTCGGCATCGATGACCACATCGAAGGAGTGCGGCTCGGTCACCACCCCCTGGCCGCGCAGGTAGTCCGGCTTGGGCGTAAAGGGAAAGCGATCGACCTGGCCGTCGAGCCGGGTGAGCCGGATCTCCAGCCTGGTCTCTTCCGGAGGCAGCGGTTTGCCGTCGAGATAGGTATAGACATGGAATTCCGGCGGCACGCCGGTCTCGAAGATGGTCACCTCGACGGCATAGCCGTCCCGGCTGAAGAGCTTGCCGCCCTTGGGTCCCTTGGGGATCTCGTCGGCCGCCTCTTCACCGTGCTCACCGGGAGCATTCTCGTAGTGAGGTTGCGGTCTCTGGAGCAGGAACCAGGCCGACAGGCCGATTGCTGCGAGGATCAGCGGAAGGATCAGGGTGTTGCGACTCATGGCGATACTCCAGCGGACGGCCCGGCGCCAACCAGGCGGTCCAGTTGAATATGGTTTTCATGGTGGGCGACGGCGGCATCCAATGCCTCCATCCGGGCCTGCAGCAGGATCTCCTGGGCCTGGGTCAGTTCCAGCAGGGAGTAGCGCCCGGCGCTGTAGCCGCGGGTATAGTCGGCCAGGGCCTGTTCCGCGGCGGGAATGATGCGTCCCATGAGGGTCTTGTGGCGATGGCGTTCATGCATCAGTTCCTGGTGCAGGCCGAACAGGGTGGCGCGCAGCGCCAGGCGCTTGTCCTTGGCCAGCAGTGGCTCCCGCTCCGCCAAGGCCAATACCTCCGCTTCGTAGGGACGATTGCGCTTATCGGCTCCAAGGGGCACCTTCAACGAGAGCATCAAGCCAACATCATCGGTTTCGTTGTAGTGATGGAGACCGGCGCTGATATCGATGTCCGGGCGGCGAGAAGCACGGGCCAGTCTCAGGCGCGCCTCCGCCAGGCGTTCCGCGGTGGCCAATCCGGCAAGCGCGGGATTGCGGGACAAGGCACGTTCAAGGCTCTCATAGGAAGGAACGGCTTGGAGCCGCCACAGGTTGGCTGACACCGACTGGAAACCCGGTTGAAACTCTCCCCACATCACGGCCAGTTGCCGAATCGCGTTGGCCAGTCGGTGCTCCGTTCCCTCCAGCGCCAGTTCCGCCCTGGCGAGACCGATCCGACTGCGGCTCAACTCTCCCGGCTTGGCGTTACCGGCCTCGGAACGGCGTTCCACATCCTTCAGGGTTTTTTGCATCACCACCAATTGTTGACGCGCCAGCTTGCGTTCTTCCTGGATGCGGGCCACTGCGATAAAGCGTTTCGCCGCTTCCGCCAACAGGTCCAGTCGCTGCGCGTCCTGCTCATGGCGCAACAGACCGACACTGTGGCGCGCCACCTTGCCACGTAGCTCGGCTTGATTGCCCAGCTCCATTACACGACTGAGGCTCAGGGTGGTTTCAAGATTGCGGGTGCCGTCGGCCTCTCCACTCCCGGCAAACCGATCCAGATCCAAACCCAGCTTCCAGGGTGTGCCTTGGCTCTGCTGTCGGATACGCTCAGCGGCGGCTCGCGCATCGAAGTCGGCTGCCTGCAGTTGGGGGTTGTTCTCCAGGACCAGCGCGACAGCTTGTCCCAGCGTCAATGATGCCTGACCCGCCGCTATTGCCTTCAAAGGCATCAAGCAGATCATGGCGCAGATTCCTATCCAGAATCGCATGAAAGGCTCCCTCGGACCGGTTGGCCCCATGGATGGGTGACTAATCGAATCAACAACAAGCAGCGCCGATTCTTCAACGGCACCGCTTGCTTGAGGCGGATGTGGACTCAGCCTGGAGGTGGGGCGCGGAGAGGCGGCCTGTCGTGCCGGAAGGGATCGAGATGCAGGGTGTCGAGGCATTCGACATTGTGGCCGGCGATTCGACGAATCGATGGCAGCAAAATCAGCAAACCGAGGACAAGCAATGCCGGAGGCAGCCGGACGCCCTTCGCCACCAGGGTGTCGGACGCGGGCTCGATGGTATGGTCAGCTTCGTAGTCAGCCATTTCCCCATCCCAGTGGGCATGAAAGTCCAGGCTATGGTTTTGATGGCGGTGTTCGACCGGGGCCGACACAACAGAGTGGTCCAGGTGGTAGTGATAAGGGAACAGGGTCAATGAAAGGAATGACAACAGCAGCAACCAGACGATAAGGCGTCTGTGAAGGAACCTGCTGTTGGCGGAATAGGTCATGTAGAGGCTGCCCAAAAGTCCAACGAAAATACTAAGCAATTGGTTGGCTGGCGTCAATGGCGGCGGTGGTAATAAGGGGACACAATACTTAACCCAAGTTCAGATTTCCTGATCCCTACCGGGATTTTGCGGTCTGAACCGGAAACGCTACGGCACTTATTTTTCGCTGGAATTAGGTGGTGCTGCTGCAAAATCGAGACATTGATCCATCGCGATCATGAACAGCGAGGCGCAGATC
>JAHJDE010000170.1 GCA_018812525.1 Gammaproteobacteria bacterium | reverse complement strand
GCAGGGAGATCTGCCCGCTTGACTCGAACTTTTTGATGGTGGCTTCCGGTACGGTGCTGCGTTCCGCGAGCAAGCGGCGTGACAGCTTCATCTGCCGCCGCCGTTCCTTGACGGCTTGCGCCAGTTGTTGCTGTATGTCGGTGACAGTTAGAAGTGAAAGACGGTTCATTGGTTACCATTGCAACCAATTAGGTCTCTACAGGCCACGTTTGGATATAACCGTATCCGCATCACCTGCCTCGCGAATCCTCTAAGGGGGGGTCTTCTGGCCTTGCATTTTCTGGCACTGTCCACATACGGCGATGTATCAGACCAAACGGAAACACAATACCTTTTGCGTATTCGGATAAGAATGAGCACGATGGCGGTCCAGTCCAAGCGGATAGGGGCGATGCGCTAGGGGACAGATCGAAACACCTTGAGGCGAGACTTATGGCAAGTGGAATCTTTGCGATCCTTGATGACGTTGCACTGCTGCTGGACGATGCGGCGGCGATGAGCAAGGTGGCGGCCAAAAAGACGGCCGGAATTCTTGGGGACGACCTGGCGGTGAACGCGGAAAAGGCCACAGGCTTCCATGCCTCCCGCGAGCTGCCGGTAATCTGGGCCATCACCAAGGGATCGCTGGTCAACAAAATGATCATCCTGCCTGCGGCCTTTCTGCTGAGTGCCTATCTGCCTTGGCTGATCGTGCCCGTCCTGCTGATCGGCGGGGCCTACCTCTGTTTCGAAGGAGCGGAGAAGGTCCATGAGTGGGTCGCAGGACACGAAAAGGGAATGATCGCCGCAGAAGAATCGGCAGACCCCGGCGAAATCCTCCAGAGGGAGGCGACAAAGATCCGGGGGGCGATACGCACCGACTTCATTCTCTCCATCGAAATCGTGGTTATCGCATTGGGGGCGGTGATGGATCGGCCATTCGTTACACAGGTGATGGTGGTCGCCTTCATCGCCCTGCTGGCGACGGTCGGCGTCTATGGCCTGGTGGCGCTGCTGGTCCGGATGGATGACGCCGGTCTCTATCTGATCGAACGCGCCGCCTCACTGCAAGGCACCGCGCGCCGCGGTGTGCGCCGGAGCGGGCAACTGCTGGTTGCCGCGCTCCCGAACGTGATCCGGGGACTGGGCGTTGTCGGGACCATCGCCATGTTGCTCGTGGGGGGCGGGATATTCGTCCACAACATCGGCGCCGTCCATCATGCCCTGGCTGCATTGCCAGGCATAGTGGCGGAACTGCTGGCGGGACTGGCGGTTGGCGCGGCGCTCTTGGTGGCGAAGCGCCTGGGCCAGCAGATGCTTGCGTCCGCCCCCGCACCGTAAATACTGATGCTGGCAGACAAGGCGCCCTATCGCTTTGGCGGCGACTCGCTGACCGCACGCCTGATCGATTCCGCAACGGATTGGATTGCTTAGACAATCCCGCACTCCACGTAGAATTACGGTGACACTTTACTAAATACACTTAACTAGTAATTAAGTGTATTTAGTAAAGTGTCACCGTAATTCTTTCACCTTCAAGGGGTGGGTCAGTCCAATTCCCTGGCCGATGGCGGCGGCAGCAATAGCTCAAACAGTCGATCGTGGAAGCACTGTCTCAACATAGGCTCGCGGACGGCCACGGCATCACTATCACCGTCGCCCACTACCCGCCGGGCACATCAAAGTGGAATCCCATCGAGCATCGCCTGTTCAGCGAGATCTCCAAAAACTGGGCGGGACGACCGTTGGACAGCTACGAGACCGTACTCAAATACATCCGTAACACGCGGACCCGGACCGGACTCAAGGTACAGGCGCATCTCGTTGATCGCGTCTATGATAAGGGTGTCAAGATCACCGACGCACAGATGCCGGCCATCAGCATCTCCCACCACGACAGTCTCCCGAAGAGGAACTACACTCTTAGCCCGAACTGAAACTCACTACTTATTCTTGCGCGAACCCTTACGGAGCTTTTGAGCAATACTTATGAGGAACTTGCAAAATGGCCTTCCTGACCATTTTGCAAGACGAAAACGAAAATGCGATTTTTCGTTTTCTTCATTTTCAATGGCTTAGGCCATTGAAAATGGCGGTTCATCCCTGAACCGCAAGAGGTTCTTGCAGTTTTGCAAGAACCCCTTATAAGCAGAAAAATAGTCTGGAGCAGGCGCCATGGTATCCGTCAAACACCTAGTCCTCGATGTCCTCAAGCCACATCAACCCAATGCCCTGGAGTTTTGCAGGAACATCGCCGCCGCCGGCAGCGAGCTGCGTGTCCGTTTGGTGGTGAAGGAGGTGGATGAGCACACCGAGACCCTGCAGATCGAGATCGACGGCGCGGATCTCGATTTCGAACAGATTCAGAACGCCATCAGCGAGCAGGGCGGCTCGCTGCACAGCATCGATCAGGTCGAGGTGAAGGGGCTGCCGGACGAAGCGGCCACCGAGGAGTAACCGTTGGAACCGCTGCGCCACGCCAACTTCCTGCTGGAGATCACCAAATCCCATGGCATCATGCGGCGCTACTTCGTGGTCAACGGCTTCGACGGCGCCCTGACCATGCTCGGGCTGATCATGGGCTTCGCCATGAGTTCGGCCAGTGATCTCGACATCATTATCAGCGCCTGCCTGGGCGCCGCGGTCGCCCTCGGCGTCAGTGGCGTTAGCAGCGCCTATGTGAGCGAGGCGGCGGAACGCAAGCGAGCACTGGCCACCCTGGAGGATGCCATGGCCATCGATCTGGGCAACAGCGCCCACGGCCGGGCGGCGCGCTGGGTGCCAATGCTGATCGCCCTGGTCAACGGCTCGGCGCCGTTGCTGATCTCGCTGCTGATCATCCTGCCACTGTGGATGGCGCAAGCAGGACTTTCGCTGCCGCTATCCCCGCTGGCCAGCGCCATTGGCATCTCCCTCGCCATCATCTTTCTGCTCGGCGTATTCCTCGGCCGCATCGCCGGCATCTCCTGGTTGCGCAGCGGCCTACAAACCATCGTCATTGCCGCCGTCACCATCGGGCTGATCTACCTCCTCGGAGGAAGCTGAGGATGACACCCACCCCCTGGCACACCCTGGACGCTGAACAGACCCTGCAACGCTTGCATGGCAGCGGCGAAGGTCTCACCACCGCAGAGGCGCAACGACGCCTGCTCGAACAGGGGCCAAACGCCCTGCCGGAAGGCAGGAGACGAACCCTGGCGGCCATGATCGTCGGCCAGTTTTCCGATTTCATGATCCTGGTGCTGTTGGCCGCCGCCGTGAATTACGGTGACACTTTACTAAATACACTTAACTAGTAATTAAGTGTATTTAGTAAAGTGTCACCGTAATTCTAGACAGCGTTAGTCATTCGTACTAACATTGCGCCCATCGTATATCTTGAGGAGGCTTGTCATGCCCACTGCCACTACCCCTGCGCGGTCAGCCCGGCTAGGGCTGCGCGCAACACCCGAGCAAGAGACCGTGTTGCGCCGTGCTGCCAAGGTGGCGCACAAGTCGCTGACCGACTTCATTCTCGATGCCGCGTATCAGGCTGCTGAGCAGACCTTGCTCGACCAACGTCTGTTCATGGTTTCCGGTAGCCAGTACCAGGCTTTTCTGGAGATGCTGGATCGGCCCGAGTCTGACAATCCTGGTTTAGCAAATTTGTTCTCCCGGCGTCCCCCTTGGGCTGAGAGATGAGTCTGTCGGCACCGCAGCCGCTTGATGCGCACCACCGGCTGGAAGAATTTGACTGCGGAAAACCTACCCTCACCGATTGGTTGTTGCGCTATGCGCGTCAAGCACAAGGCAGTGGTTCGGCTAGGACCTTCGTCGTCTGCGATGGGGACCGGGTTGTTGGGTATTTCAGCCTGACCGTTGGTCAGATCGACACACTTGAGGCGCCAGAGCGGATTCGTCGCGGGATGGGACAATATCCGATCCCGCTGGTTATTCTGGCGAGGCTTGCAGTCGATCTCGACTATCAAGGGCGGGGCCTCGGCTTCGGCATGCTGCAGGATGCCATCCGCCGCACGGCAGCCATTGGCGAGCAGGCTGGTATTCGAGCTCTGTTGACGCACCCCATCGATGCCAACGCCGAAGAGTTTTATCGGCGTTTTGGCTTCGAGTCTACACCAGCGCACGAACGTCAACTGATATTGCTGCTCAAGGATGCGCTGCGTTTTGTTTGAGCTGCCTGCTAGAGTTTTCTCGGCGCTCCACCTTTACGTCCAACAACAAGGCACCCGCGTCTTTCACTAATAAATTACGGTGAAACTTCAGTTACCGAAATCTTCGGCCTGGGATTCATGAAAGTTCCCGCTTTGTGTTACCCCGGTGCTACCCCGGCAGAAATGAAAAAGGCCTGCATCTCTGCAAGCCTTTGAATTTCTTGGTGCCCAGGGACGGAATCGAACCGCCGACACGGGGATTTTCAATCCCCTGCTCTACCGACTGAGCTACCTGGGCTCAGGGAAGCCGGTACTTTAAGCAGGCTACCACCTTGAGTCAAGTCACAAATCGAATGTGCCGGAACGGACTATTGTTCCTCGGGGCGGGGGCTGATAGTCTTGCAGCCCGAATAGGGTTCCGGAATCATCCTGATGCCGATCCCAAAGGCGATTTTCCGCGAAGAATTCACCCTTCTTGCTGGTCTTGCTGTCTGGCCTCCGCCTTGCGTCACAGCATTCAAGTGGCCTCTCGTATGGGTCACCACTGAATATGAGGAAAGAGAACGTGCCTGTAATTACCCTGCCGGATGGCTCCCGCCGCGAATTCGATCAGCCCGTGACGGTCCATGAGGTGGCTTCCGCTATCGGCCCCGGCTTGGCCAAGGCCGCGCTCGCCGGCCGCATCGATGGCAGGCTGGTCGATACCAGTCATCGGATCGAGAGCGACGCAGGCCTGGCCATTATCACCGATAAGGACGAAGCGGGGCTGGAGATCATCCGTCATTCCACCGCCCATCTGCTGGCCATGGCGGTGAAGCAACTCTTTCCTTCCGCCCAGGTGACCATCGGCCCGACCATCGAGAACGGTTTCTATTACGACTTCTCTTTCCAGCGCCCCTTCACCCCCGAGGATTTCGAGGCCATAGAGGCCCGGATGGAAGAGATCGCCAAGGCCGATCTGCCGGTCAGCCGGGAGGTCTGGGAGCGCGATGTCGCCATCGATTTCTTCAAGGGGCAAGGCGAGGCCTACAAGGCCGAGATCATTGGTGACCTGCCCCAGGGCGAGACGATCTCGGTCTACCGGCAGGGCGATTTCATCGACCTCTGTCGTGGCCCCCATGCCCCCTCCACCGGCAAGCTCCTGGCCTTCAAGCTGATGAAGGTGGCGGGTGCCTACTGGCGTGGTAAGTCCGAGAACGAGATGCTGCAACGCATCTACGGCACCGCCTGGCGCAACAAAAAGGAACTCACGGCCTATCTGACCCGACTGGAGGAGGCCGAGAAGCGGGACCATCGCAAGCTGGGCAAGCAGCTCGACCTGTTCCACTTCCAGGACGAGGCCCCCGGCATGGTGTTCTGGCACCACAAGGGTTACAGCCTCTACCGCGCGGTGGAGAACTACATGCGCGGCAAGCTGGTGGAGTACGGCTACGAGGAGGTCCATACCCCGCAGGTGCTGGACCGTACCCTCTGGGAGAAGTCGGGCCACTGGGAGAAGTTTGCCGACGATATGTTCACCACCCATGTGGAGAATCGAGATTACGCCATCAAGCCCATGAACTGCCCCGGCCATATCCAGCTTTTCAATCAGGGGTTGAAGAGCTACCGCGACCTGCCGCAGCGCATCGCCGAGTTCGGCGTGGTGCATCGCAACGAGCCCTCCGGCACCCTGCACGGCCTGATGCGCGCCCGCCGCTTCGTGCAGGACGATGCCCATGTCTTCTGTACAGAGAACCAGATCGAGGACGAGGTTGGCATCCTCATCGACATCGTCTTCGAGGTCTACAAGGACTTCGGCTTCGACGCCATTGCGCTTGCCTTCTCCACCCGGCCGGAAAAGCGGGTCGGCGAGGATGCTTTGTGGGACAAGGCCGAGGCGGCGCTGGAGGCCTGTCTTCAGCACAAGGGACTTGAATACAAATTGCAGCCGGGCGAGGGGGCCTTCTACGGCCCCAAGATCGAGTTCACCCTCCATGACAGCATTGGCCGCGCCTGGCAGTGCGGGACCATCCAGCTCGATTTTTCCATGCCGGGACGCCTGGGCGCCCACTACATCGCCGAGGACAACAGCAAGCAGATCCCGGTGATGATCCACCGCGCCATCCTGGGTTCCCTGGAGCGTTTCATCGGCATCCTGATCGAGCACTACGCCGGCGACCTGCCCCTGTGGCTGGCCCCGGTGCAGGCAATGGTGATGAATATCACTGACCGGCAAGCCAGTTACGCCAAAGAGTTGATCAATGTCTTGAGGCGACAGGGGGTTAGGGTCGAAATGGACTTGAGGAACGAGAAGATTGGCTATAAAATCCGCGAGCACACCCTTGCGAAGGTGCCGTATCTGCTCGTCGTCGGCGACCGCGAGATGGAAGGCGGCTTGGTGTCGGTGCGGACACGGCACGGCAAGGATCTGGGCGACATGTTGCCGGAGGCCTTCATCGAAGATCTACGTCATAAAGTCGAAGCGCGAGTAGGTTGAGCTTTCTGAAAGCACCGTAGCGCCGGTGCTTTTTGCATTAGATTAAGGAAGAACTTGCAAAATGGCCATCCTGGCCATTTTGCAAGTCGAAAACGAAAAATGCGATTTTTTGTTTTCTTCATTTTCAATGGCTTAGGCCATTGAAAATGGCGGTTCATCCCTGAACCGCAAGAGGAACTTGCAGTTTTGCAAGAACCCCTAAGGTCAAGGGCATTGTGTGGATGTACTCCACTTGCCCGCCCCGAAGCATCAGAGAATTTTCGCCCGGCTACTCTAGGTCTGGGCGCGGATCGAAACGGAGGAACTGGTCATCAGTAAGAAAGACGATAAGCACAGGTTGAACGAGGAGATCACCGCCCCTGAAGTGCGGTTGGTCGGCGCCGATGGTGAGCAGGTGGGGATAGTTCCCCTGGCGCAAGCGCTAAGCCGTGCCGCAGGGTCGGAGATGGATCTGGTAGAGATTTCGCCGGATTCGAAACCGCCAGTCTGTCGATTGATGAATTATGGAAAGTTCCTCTTTGACGAAAAGAAGCAGCGTCAAGTTGCCAAGAAGAAGCAGAAACAGATTCAGGTCAAGGAAGTAAAGTTTCGTCCGGGGACGGACGAAGGGGACTACCAGGTAAAACTACGCAACCTGGTGCGTTTCCTTGAAGAAGGGGATAAGGCCAAGATCACCATGCGTTTTCGCGGCCGCGAGCATGCCCACAGGGAGTTGGGCCTGGAGTTCCTGAGGCGGATTGAAAGGGATTTGGCTGAATATTCCATCGTGGAACAGCAACCCCTCATGGAAGGCCGGCAGATGGTCATGATGCTCGGCCCCAAGAAAAAATAGCCCGGTGTCCGCCGGTGCATACAATCAATGAATGCGGAGTATTAGGTAAAATGCCAAAAATCAAGACCAACCGAGGCGCCGCCAAGCGCTTTAAAATCAAGTCCTCCGGCGCGGTGAAGTGTAACCAGTCGCACCGTCGTCACATCCTGACGAAGAAGAGCACCAAGCGTAAGCGCCAGTTGCGTAGTCCGAATCACCTCCATGCTTCGGATGTGAGATCGGCCCATCGCATGATGCCCTACTGCTGAATCTTCGATCGCGAAACCGCACAGGAGAGATTGAACTATGCCAAGAGTCAAGAGAGGCGTCACCGCGCACGCCCGCCACAAGAAAATCATGGATGCGGCCAAGGGCTATTACGGCGCGCGCCGTAAAGTCTTCCGCGTTGCCAAGCAGGCCGTCATCAAGGCAGGACAATATGCCTATCGTGACCGCCGCCAGAAGAAGCGCCAGTTCCGCGCCCTCTGGATTGCCCGTATCAATGCCGGCGCCCGTGAGAACGGTACGACCTACAGCCGTTTGATCAACGGTCTGAAAAAGGCCGCAGTCGAGGTCGATCGCAAGATGCTGGCTAGCCTGGCCATCTTTGACCGGCCCGCCTTCGCTGCAATCTGCGAAAAGGCCAAAGCCGCCCTGGCCTGAGCTCGGCGCGGCGCTCGATACAAAGGGGTAGGGATTCGATTCCCCGCCCCTTTTTCGTTTCCAAAGGGGGGCTGCAAACTTGCATATCCCTCAACACATTTGAATAAGCGGACCCCTCATGACTATTGATCTCGCCAAGGCGATAGAACAACACCAGACCGAGGCAATATTGGAGGTCGCCGCCGCCAACGAGTTGGCGCAACTGGATGGGGTGCGCGTCCGGTTCCTGGGAAAACAGGGCTTGCTGACCGCCCTGTTGAAGCAGTTGGGCCAGCTTCCCAAGGAGGAGCGCCCCCAGGCCGGCCAACTGGTAAACATCGCCAAGGATGCCGTTGAGCGGGCCATCGCCGAGCGTAAACAGATCCTGGAGACCGAGGCCCTGGCCGCGCGCCTGACCTCGGAACGAATCGATGTGACCCTGCCTGGCCGGGGGTGTGCGTCGGGCGGTCTGCATCCGGTCACCCGCACCCTGCGCCGTATCGAAGCGCTCTTTGCCTCGGCTGGGTTCAGTATCGCCGAGGGGCCGGAGATCGAGGACGATTATCACAACTTCGAGGCCCTCAATATCCCCTCGCACCATCCGGCGCGGGCGATGCACGATACCTTCTATATCGACGAACACCGCCTGCTGCGGACCCATACCTCGCCGGTGCAGATCCGGGTGATGAAGGATACCCAGCCGCCCCTGAAGATCATCGCCCCCGGCCGGGTCTACCGCTGCGACTCCGACCTGACCCACACCCCCATGTTCCATCAGGTGGAGGGCTTCTATGTGGACGAAGAGGTGACCTTCGCCGACCTCAAGGGGGTCCTGAACCAGTTCCTCAGCCACTTCTTCGAGCGCGAGCTGCGACTGCGCTTCCGCCCCTCCTATTTCCCCTTCACCGAGCCCTCGGCCGAGGTGGATATCGAGTGCGTCATCTGCAACGGTGAGGGTTGCCGCGTCTGCAAGGGCACAGGCTGGCTGGAGGTCCTGGGCTGCGGCATGATCCACCCGGAGGTGATGCGCCAGGTGGGCATCGACAGCGAGAAATACAGCGGCTACGCCTTCGGCATGGGGGTCGAGCGCCTGACCATGCTGCGCTATGGGGTCAACGACCTGCGGCTGTTCTTCGAGAACGACCTGCGGTTTCTGCGGCAGTTTGCATAAATTTCTCGCGCAAAGGCGCCAAGTCGCAAAGTGTTGGTGTCTTTGTTCAGGGTATGGGGCTACCTAAGTCCCCATGCCTCATTTTTCAGATAACTCTTAGCGTCTTTGCGCCTTTGCGCGAGATATAGGAAAGATATCAATGCGATTCAGCGAAGCTTGGTTACGTGAATGGGTGAATCCCTCGGTCGATACCCAGGCCCTGGCCGACCGGTTCAGCATGGCGGGGCTGGAGGTGGATTCGGTGGCGCCCGCCGCGCCCGCGTTCACGGGCGTGGTCGTAGGCGAGGTGCTGCAAAAGGCGCAGCACCCCGACGCCGATAAACTCAGTGTCTGTCAGGTCGAGGTGGGCGCGGGTGAACCCTTGCAGATCGTCTGCGGGGCCAAGAACGTGGCCGCCGGCATGCGCGTCCCCGTGGCCCTGGTGGGCGCGGCCCTGCCGGGGGACTTCAAGATCAAGCGATCCAAGCTGCGCGGGGTGGAGTCCCTGGGCATGATCTGCTCGGCCACCGAATTGGGTCTGGCCGAGTCCTCCGAGGGTATCCTGCCGCTGCCGGCCGATGCCCCTGTCGGCCAGGATATCCGCGACTATCTGGGGCTCGACGACGCCCTGATCGAAATCGATCTGACCCCCGACCGGGGCGACTGCAATGGCATCCTCGGTCTGGCTCGCGAGGTCAGCGCCCTCTGCGCGGTCCCGGTGATGCCGCCGGTCATGCCCGCCATTGCCCCCGTCAATGACGCAAAGGCCGCAGTCGAGGTCGCCGCACCGGATGCCTGTCCCCGCTACGCCTGCCGTGTGATCCGTAACGTCGATCCCAAGGCCGGGACGCCCCTCTGGATGAAGGAGCGCCTGCGCCGCAGCGATATCCGCAGCATCGCCCCCATCGTCGATGTGACTAACTACCTCATGCTGGAACTGGGCCAGCCCATGCACGCCTTCGACCTCGGCCGCATCCAGGGCGGCATCCGGGTGCGTATGGCCGAAACGGGCGAGAAATTGACCCTGCTGGACGGCAAGGAGATCGAACTGCTCACCGATAGCCTGGTCATCGCCGACTATGAGCGGCCCCTGGCCCTGGCCGGGGTCATGGGTGGCGCCGATTCGGGCGTCTCCGCCGGGACCACCGATATCCTGTTGGAGAGCGCCTATTTCGCCCCCCTGGCCATTGCCGGCAAGGCGCGCGCCTACGGGCTGCATACCGATTCCTCCTACCGTTTCGAGCGCGGCGTCGATCCGAGCCTTCAGGCGCGCGCCATCGAGCGCGCCACCGCCCTGTTGCTGGAGATCGTCGGCGGCGAGCCCGGTCCCCTGGTCGATGTCGTCCATGGCAATCCGGCTCTCAAGCCCGTTATTCAACTGCGCCGCGACCGTATCCGCCGCATCCTGGGCATCGAGATACCGGACTCCGAGGTGACCGGTTGCCTCGAACGCCTGGGGATGCAGGTGGAAACCAGCGACGGTGGATGGCGCGTCACCCCGCCGGCCTGCCGCTTCGACATCGCCATCGAGGTGGACCTGATTGAGGAGATCGGCCGCATCCATGGCTTCGAGAACATCCCCAGCAACAGCCCCCGCATCCCCATGACCCTCGCGATCCGTCCCGAGCGGGAATTGGACCTGGATGCCCTGAAACAGCGCCTGATCGGACTCGGCTATCAGGAGGTCATCACCTACAGCTTCATCGAGCCCCAGTGGGCCGCCGCCGTTGTGCCGGGTGTCGAGACCATCCCCCTTGCCAATCCCATCTCCGCCGAGATGTCGGCGATGCGCCCCAGCCTCTGGCCGGGCCTGATCGCCTGCGCCAGACACAACTTCGCCCGCCAGCAACCGCGGGTGCGGGTCTTCGAGAACGGTTTGCAGTTCCAGCGCCGGGACGGCGAGATTCTGCAAGAGCCCATCCTGGCCGGCTTGGTCTCCGGGGATTGCCAGGGCGAGCAGTGGGGCCTGACCGGCCGCCCGGTCGATTTCTTCGACATGAAGGCCGATCTGGAGAACCTGCTGCGGCTGGGTGGCGAGCCCGAGAGCTACCGTTTCGAGGCGGTGGAGCATCCGGTCCTACATCCCGGCCAGAGCGCCGGCATCTTTCGCGACGGCGTCCTTGTCGGCCACCTGGGGATGCTGCATCCCCGCTTGGCGGCCGAATGGGACCTGGACAAGAACCTCTTCCTGTTCGAATTGAGGCTGGCCGCGATACGGGAAGGGGGCTTGCCAGCGTTCAGGCCATTGTCTAAATTTCCCTCCATCCGGCGCGACATTGCCCTGGTCATCGACCGCGAAATCGGCTTCGGGGCCGTGAAAAAGTGCGTCCGTTCCCATGGCACCGAAATTCTTCGAGACATTATTCTGTTTGATGTCTATACTGGTGAAAAGGTAGATTCAGGAAGAAAAAGTTTGGCTTTTGGATTGATTTTACAGGACTCTTCCCGCACACTGACCGAGCTTGATGTTGAAGAAGCGATGACCGGAATCCTGTCGGGACTGACCAATGAGCTTGGAGCACAGTTGAGAGACTAACCATGGCGTTGACCAAAGCAGAAATGGCCGAAAATCTTTTCGATGAACTCGGTCTTAACAAACGCGAAGCCAAGGAGATGGTAGAATCCTTCTTTGAGGAGATCAGAGGTGCCCTGGAGAGGGGTGAACAGGTCAAGTTGTCCGGATTCGGCAATTTTGACCTTCGGGAAAAACAACAGCGACCCGGCCGTAACCCAAAGACTGGCGAGGAGATCCCCATCTCCGCCCGCCGCGTGGTGACCTTCCGGCCAGGTCAGAAACTGAAAGCTCGGGTAGAAGCCTATGCTGGACGCGACTGAAAGTACTGTAGAGCTTCCCGTAATACCGGGTAAGCGCTATTTCACCATCGGTGAAGTCAGCGACCTGTGCGGCGTCAAGCCCCACGTGCTTCGCTACTGGGAGCAGGAATTTCCTCAGCTCAAGCCGGTAAAGCGCCGTGGTAATCGACGCTACTATCAGCGTCAGGACGTGCTGATGATCCGGCAGATTCGCAGCCTGCTCTATGAACAGGGTTTCACCATCGGCGGCGCCCGTCAGCAGCTCTCCGGTGAAACGGCGAAGAACGACCTGAACCAGAGCCAGCAGATCATCCGCCAGTTCCGCACCGAGCTGGAAGGCGTCCTGCACCTGCTGAAGCGCTGAGGAATTATTCAGCGCTTCCCTGCGCCTCACCCCTTTGGGGCTGGCGTGAAAATCCGCTCCCAGCGGATTATTGACAAACGCCTCTCCTGTCCCTAGGATGCACATCCTTTAACGGTGCCGTTGCGCAAGGGCAACCTCCAGCGGCCCGGTTTCATTTTCGGCGTGTAGCGCAGTCTGGTAGCGCACTACAATGGGGTTGTAGGGGTCGGAGGTTCGAATCCTCTCACGCCGACCATCAGTTTAATCAATAACAACCAGCATCACCAATAAGGCCGCTAAATCACTGATTCAGCGGCTTTTTTGTTGGCTGTTTGTCGTCGAGGCATTGTAGTTGATCTCCCACTCACGCAACGCCCGGTCGAGATCCCCTTCGGCGCCGATCAGTTCCCAGAAGCGGTAGAAATCGGTTCTGGCCCTTTCCAGGGCGAAATCGATCTTGCGCGTTTTGTCTTTTAGAAAGAGCTGGATATTGGTCTCCACCGTCTCAAGGTAGTCGAGGGCCAGGTCAGGCGCGGGCCAGTTCTCCTCCTCCCCCAGCAGGATTCCTTCCCTATAGGCCTTCATGATGCCGAAGTGCTCGCGCCGGGCGAAGCTGTCGGCGCTCCTCTTCCGGTCGCGGCGGAGGTGGACGTAGAAGGCGTCGTTGCCGAATTCAAGGTCGAGGCGGCCGAGGAACCAGGAGAGGCGGTTGTCCGCCTCAATATGGTTCGGTGGATAGGCCAGGCGCTGCCCGCCGATGCGCCGGGTCAGGGACTCGTGGGCCGCCGTATGGTTGGTGATGTGGCGGCAGGCCGCGATGAAGGTCAGGGAGCCACAGCGACCGGCGTTGAGGATGAAGATGTTCATCCAGAACATCCTGCCTTAAGGCGATTTCTGTCAATTATGTACATTTCGCCTCCCATCAGGAAGCTGAACGCAGGGACGCATGTCACCCCATGTTTTCTTTTGCGCCCTTTGCGGTTGAGAGAAGGTTTTCAGGATCATCCCTGAAACCGCGCCAGGATTTCATGCCAGGCGGCCCTGTCTTCTGGGTAGCGGAGGATCGCCTCACTGATCGCCTTGAGCCGTTGCTCCCGGTTCGGACCCGGTCCGATGAGGGCGTAGCCCTTGGCCTCCGCGCCGAAATTCCGTTCGATGTTGCCGATGAAGGCGGTGAAGTTGCCTCTTGCCTCGCCCAGATCCTCGCGCTGGTTCCACCAGTGTGCCCCGTCGTCGAAGAGGGCGCTGAGCCGGGCCAGGCCCTCGGCGATCCGCGACTGCTTCGAGCGGTATTCTCGATACAGATTCGCAAGGGTCTCGTTCAGGATGCCGGTAATCCCCGCTTCGCTCAGGGGCTGTGAGGGATGATCCAGGGCGCTGAGCCTCTCCAGGGTGAAGAGCACCAGGTCGCCGTAGAACTGGCGCTCCAGTTCGAGGGAAATGTCGCAGGTCTCGCTGGTCCGGCGGACGCCGGGACGAAACTCGGATTGTCCCGTCTGCCGCAAGGTACGTTTATGCAACATGGGCAGGTTGGCCGAGACGAACCTCTCGTCCAGCTCCGCCCTGAGGATGCGCCCGAGGACCGGCCCGGCCATGCGCAGCTTGAGGGGCGCGAAGGGGATGAAATATGCCAGATACTCAGGCCGGAAGATGTAGTTCCCGGTGTAGACCGTCCGGGCCGGACGGAGGCTGGCAAGGACATCCTGATATTCGTAATAGCTCTTGCGTGTGGGGTGGGCGCCGTCGAAGAAGTGACTGAGTGTGCCGGCAAAGGATTTGAAGCAGGCGGCCTGATCGTGTTCCCCGTCCAGGGTACAGCGGTATTGGAAGGGATCGCAGAGACTCTTGAAACCGAAGAGGTCGGCCATGTCGTGGTAGGCCGCCTCGCCCCCCTCGCCCGGTCCCATCTTATGAAAGCTGCAGGGCTGCTCAGGTCGGACCGCCGCCATGCGGGAGAGAAAGGCGACCAAGTCACTGAGAAAGTTGCCCGCCATGACGGCGGGCGAGACCGGCGGGTCGCCCACCACCTTGCCTGTGAGCAGGGCAATGTCCGTCTGGGCGAAGAGCCTGTCCAGGTGGTGGAAGTAGTTGATGGCGTAGAGGTCCCGCTCGCCCCCCGGGGTATCGACCCTAACCTTGAATTCCTGGTCGCTGTCGATGAAGTAGAAAAGCTGTCGCCGATCCCTTTTCTCCAGATCCCGCAACTTCAGGTAGCTGAGGTTGCGCATGATGGAGGCCCCCTTGTGGGGTGTCGAACCCTGGGCGGTATCACCGATGACGCCGGAAAGTCGGATGCACTCATCGGGCCTGAGGCGGCGCAACAACCCCCCCTGCTGCTCCAGCCCGAAATAACGCGTCTCCAGGCCCTGCCCGGTGAAATTGGCCGCGATGGCGCGGTTTTGTTCGATATTGGCCGGGGCACTGCTGTCGTCGGCGATCAGGACAGCGATCTTCGGGTATCGGCCCTGAACAAAGCCGCCATACGCATAGGTGCGGCACAGGCACAGCAGGCTCGCCAGGCAATCGCGCAGCTGCTGGGGCCGGTCAGCCACGGGGATGACAACCAGAAATTCACAGCGGTCGTCGGAACCCCGCCGGGTGATGGATGCCTCCCGCTCCCGGCAGAGCCTTTGGTAGTGTTCCAGAAGGGCCAGGTCGATGCCGTTGTGCCACATCTCCCTCTCCAGGCGCGCGATGGTCGCCTCCGTCTCTGTAGAGGGAGGGCTCATCGTTTCGAGGAGTAGTTCGGGAAGGCATCCTTGTCGATCATGATCTCGATGAGGTTGATCTCCCCCCGCAGATCATGGGTGGCGAACAGCGCCTCGATATCGGCACCGGTGCTCACCCGCTTGTGGCGGATACCGAAGGATTGGGCCAGGAGGTGAAAATCGGGGTTGATGAAGTCGCAGTCGATGAACCGCTGCCGGTATTGCTGGTGCTGGTTCTTTCGGATCAGCCCCAGGGTGGCGTTGTTGAAAAGGACGATATTCAACGGCTTGCCGTAGTTGACCGCCGTCATGATCTCCATGCAGCACATCTGGAAACCGCCGTCGCCCAGGATGGCGAATACCGGCCTGTCTTCAAAAAAACGCGCCCCGATGGCGGCCGGGATGGCATGGCCCAGGGAGGAGATGCCGGAGTTGGGGTAGTAGCAGGCCCCCGGCGTGGCCCTGTAGAAGTTCTGGGCGAAGATGATATTGTCGTCGAAGATCAGGCAGTCGCCGGGGAACTCTTCCTCCAGTCTCGAAAAGAAGCGCTCCGGCAGGGCGAATCCGGACTGGAAGATGGCGTAATCGCTGCCGGCACTGGATCGTAGCGACCGGATTGCATCACGGGTGGCGGAAGAATCGCCATTACCGGCACCCAATGTCTCCAGATGACCCAGGACATCGGTCAGCACCGTCCCCACATCGCCCTGGATGGTCAGGTCGGCCCGGAAGACCTTGTTCAGTTGGTGCCTGTCATGATCGATCTGGACCAGCCGTTTACCGGTCAGCAGCCTCTCATCCCAGAGATAGCTGGTCCGCTCATTGAAGCCCACGCCGAGGAAAAGGATCAGGTCCGCCTTCTCGACCAGGAATTGGTAGGCCTGGCCGCTGGAAGTGACCCCCAATGTGCCCAGGGAGAGATCGTTGCGTTCATCGAAGGCGCACTTCCCCTTGAGGCTGGTAGCGACGGGGATCTGCATCCGCTCGCTGAGTAGCCTGATGAGCGGCTGAGCACCGGCGTTGATGCAGCCATGACCCGCGATCAGCACAGGAAAGCGTGCGGCCATGATCCCCTGTGCCAGTTCCCGTGCAGGGGCGGCATCCTTGCAGGCCTCGTAGACCAGGCCGGCGGCCGGCAGTCTGTCCAAGATTGCTGCGTCCACCTCCTCCTTCTGCACATTGCAGGGGATGCTGAGCAGCACCGGTCCCGCGTCGGGGGCGAGAAGGGCCTTGGTGGCCTGATTCAATACCTGGGCGAGGTAATCGGTCCTCTCGATGCAACGGGCATAGCGGGTGATGGGCCGGAACAGTTCGCCCAGGGCGACGCTGCCCCCCTCGCCGGAACCCTCCTGGAGCCCGCCCCGGCCGAAGATATGGGTTGGCGTCTCCCCCGCAATGACCAGGACCGGCAAGCGGTCCGCGTAGGCGTTGGCGATGCCGGTGACCAGATTGGTCGCGCCGGGGCCGGCAGTGGCGATGCAGGCCGCGATCCTGCCCGAGGCCCTGGCATAACCGCAGGCCATGAAGGCGGCACCCTGTTCGTGCTTGGTCAGGACAGTGTTGATACTGGAATCGTACAGGCTGTCATAGACCGGCAGGATATGGGCGCCCGGAATGCCGAAGATATGCCCGACACCCAGCCGCTCCATGTATCTGACTATCAACTCGCTGACTTGAATCTTCATCGGCTCGCTAACCCCGGAATAGGTCGAAGAATACAACATTTAGCACCCAAGTCGCGAAGCACTCGCTTCTCTCTCCTAACCCGACTCGACCAGAACGGGGCGGAGTGCTAGCTTTATCCGACAGGAGAGGCCCTTGAAAACTGCAAGTTTCTCTCAAGACAGTCGCCGGGACACCGTTGCGAGGGAGATGCCCCCCACTCCCTGACGGAAGCCGGGCAAAAGGAGCGCGCGATGGATGAGAGTCTGGAGAATGCCGTTGTCTGTAAGCGGCCCGAGTCTGTATTGGTCGTGGTTTTTACCCGATCCGGCGAGGTCTTGATGATGGAGCGGACCCATCCCAAGGGCTTTTGGCAGTCAGTCACCGGCAGCCTCGCATGGGGCGAGTCTCCCCTGCATGCCGCCAGACGCGAACTGAGCGAGGAGACTGGACTCCTTCCAGCATCCCTGCGCGATCTCCGGGTCAGCGTCAGCTTTCCGATCTGCTTACCCTGGCGGGAGCGCTACGCGCCAAATCACCACACGAATCTCGAACACTGGTTCGCCCAGGAGATATTCAGCCGACACAGCATCCGGCTCAACAGGGAAGAGCACCGCCAGTATCGCTGGCTGCCCTGGTGGGAGGCCTCCCGCAGGGCAACGTCCCATACCAACAGGAACTGCATCCGCTTTCTTTTTTCCGGTACTTTCAGTATGCTCCGTCGCTTCCCGCAATAGCTGCAACAAATTCGGAGGGGTGGCAGAGCGGTTGATTGCACCGGTCTTGAAAACCGGCGACGGTTAATCCCGTCCGTGGGTTCAAATCCCACCCCCTCCGCCAATTCCAAATCCCAATCAATCCGGACCCATCCCTAAGCCCCCGTTACAGCGGGCTTTTTTTCGCCTCGCCTGGAATTTTGCGGGGAAAGGGGGAGGGAAAAGGGAAGCGTCCCCTTCTTCAAAGGTACGGTCGCATATCGAAGCACCTCTTCTCACCGGTCTCGAACTCAGCCTCCAATATAAAGTTAGGGGTAGCTACGACTCTTATAACGTCCGGGGTCATAGAAATCACCTCAGCGCAGGGGGCAATGCCGTTGAGTTAGGCGAACATGTCTCAGAGCAATGGGGGTCAAGTCTTGCCCCGTGCCCCATCGATCCCTTTAATAGTTTGATCGTAGTGTTCTAGGCATTTATACAATGTAACGAAAAGTGGAGAACACGGGGTCAAGTCTAACATTCCAACATTTGTTGGAATGTTAGAAATTACGGTGACAAAATTACGGTGACAGTTTACTAAATATATGTAATTCACAGAAAGATCATGTGGTAATTAAGTGCATTTAGTAAACTGTCACCGTAATTTGTATTCATAATGTGAGGGATTCTGATAACGAATCTTTCCGATAGCTTGCAGATCAATCGAGTCGGACCCCATTAATCGAACGTTCGATTCAACCTTGTTCGTTATGCGCATTAAAGGCTTAATTAACTCTGGCCATTCATCATTATCGAGGCTACTGTGTACTTATCGGATTTTGCCGGATGCTCCTTTCGTGCGTTATGTCTGTTGCTTTCGGCGCACGTCCAACACCCTCCAAAACTCGAGAAGGTACTAGTATTCAAGGCATATTTGTCTTGAATGTTAGAGTTCTGCTCAACCGCCATAATATTCCACAGGACGTTAGCAAAACGACCTGGAAAAAATTCAAAATTGGAGGAATTTATGAAACATTTACCATCATTGTTTTTGCTGGGTCTTGCGTTGATTTTTCCGCAGGCTGCCAGTGCTTTGCAGTGCGATGCTCGGGCTCAAGTCGATAAGTGCGCTTCACAGTGTAGATATTGTACTGAAGGCAACCATGGCCCAGCGTGTTTTGCCGGGTGGTGGAATGCCTGGCTGAAACCATCCTATCAGGAGCCTAAATGGATGCTCGCCAACGGGTCCTTTTCTCAGGGACATAAAACCGCGCTTCTAAGCAGCGTTCTGGAAGGAGTCGCAGCGAAAAAGGGGGTTAAGGTCGAGAACTTGAACAACGATGACGTTGCCGTCTATGGCAATGAAGTCGTTGGATCAGCCCTGGGAACATTGGTGCATGGCATGGATATGTTAGGTATCAAGGACAACAATCTCAAAATTCAGTGCTATCAATGGTGTGATCAAATTGACCCGATTACCTATCGTAACAATACCGATGTGAACAAGGCACGCGCAGGCACGCAGTTGGACGACGGCGCCTGCGCTACCGATGGCGCCGGCGCATGGAACCCGAAGTGGCCGAAGGATGCCATCAAGGCCTACAGAAACCAGTAGAAATTACGGAAATTGAAATTACGGTGACAGTTTACTAAATGCACTTAATTACCACATGACCTTTCTGTGAATTACATGTATTTAGTAAACTGTCACCGTAATTGCTGGAGCAGTTCGAGACAGACAACCGGGGGAAGTGAGGGAGAACACAGCGCCAAGGCACGCTGTCAGGACGAGAGTGCGGGCGTCCTCGGCTTCATCGTCAGCTCCAACCCAAGCGCCCGAGCCACCTTGAGAATAGTGGCAAAGCTGGGGTTACCCTCGCCGGACAGCGCCTTGTACAGTCCCTCCCGCGTCAACCCGGTGTCCCTGGCCAGTTGCATCATGTTGCGGGCACGCGCAATGGAGCCAAGGGCGTAAGCGATCAGACGCCCATCGCCGGCGTCTTCCTCAATGCAGGCCTCCAGATAGAGCATGATTTGCTCCTCGGTCTTCAAATAATCCGCGCTGTCATAGCGCGAAAAGCGATTACTCATTTTTCCTGCCTCCAGAATTGGGCCAGGCGTTTCGCCTCGGCGATATCCGGTTCCTGCGAATCCTTATCGCCACCGGACAACAATACGATCACCGTCATTCCATCCTGAATGAAATAGAGTCGATAGCTGGGTCCGTAATAAATCCGTGCCTCCGACACACCTCCTCCCACCGGCTTAACGTCGCCGAGATTCCCCAGGGCCATGCGATCGATTCGCGCTTGGATGCGGGCTCGCGCCCGGAAGTCGCGCAGGTTCGTCAACCAGACATCGAACACATGGGTCTTGATGATCTCGAACATGCGTTAATTGTAAACCACGGTTAACATAAAACAACCCGCTTCGCTGGGCTGATGATAGAAAACCCAACCCTGCCGCGGCACCGCGCAAGGCATCAAATCACCCGATCATTCCCCCATCCACCGGCACTTGGGCGGCGGTGGTCTTGGCGAACAGTTCGAATTCATTCCAACAAATGTTGGAATGTTAGACTTGACCCTATGCTCCTGCAAGTGACTCTCAAAACAATGTAGTACTAGCACAAAACAAGCGTGGACTGTCCCGTATTATTCACTCGCTTCGCTCTCCTTGGCTGGTAGCGTGTGACCGTAATGCTAGGGATGCCACAATGCGAGACCTGACCCCGCGGATTCCGCAACATTAAATAGCTTATGACAGAGGACTCAATATATACAGATTTCATTTGCTCCAAGTACCTCAGGTGTATTTAGTGAAGTTACACCGTAACGCTAGGGATGCTACAACGCGAGACCTGGCCCCGTTGCTTTTCGTGTATTACTCATTATCAAAGTAATCGGAGTCCAGTTTTTTTACTTCATACTGGCCTACAGTTGAAACGCCAACATTATGTGTAACCATTAACCTGGAAAGATATTCCCCGTCGATGAGGATGATTTTTGACTCAATGATGGATGCGTATTCAACAGCTTCTTTTGTGAACGATGAGGTTGTTATGAATACGCCTTTTTTGGCTCGTTGCCCCTGTAATGCGCCTGCGAATTTCTGAATTTCAGGGCGACCCACGGAACCTTCCCATCTTTTGGCTTGGATGTAAATCACATCAAGACCCAATTGATCTTCGTTTATTATTCCATCAATTCCGCCATCGCCACTTTTGCCAAGTGCTTTACCTGCGTCTTGGCGGTTGCCTCCATAACCCATTTTTACCAAGAGATCGACAACTAAGCGCTCAAAGAATGAAGGAGAGGTCTCTTTAACGGAACTCAATACCTCTGATTCAAGCGCCAAGCGAAGTTTGTTGTAAGCGGAGGCTAAGGAATCTTCAGGTGTTTGAGTTGCGTCCTGGTAAGTATGTATTTCGATATTTGATTTAGCGTCGTTTTCAATCTTGTCTTTTTTTCTATTCTTGAATTCTATGAATTCTGGGAATTGTTCAAGAAGAGGTATGTCTATTTTTCTTGGATCTTTTGACAAAAGCTCTAAGCCTTTTTGGGTAATCATGAAAACCCCACGCTTAGGAGATTGTAGCAGCCCGGCTTGTTTAAGATATGAGCGTGCCCAGCCTACGCGATTATTAAATACCGCTTGGCTACCACTTGGCAGAAGCTCGTTTCTCTCTTCGGCAGAAAGGCTGAATTTATCAGCCAAGATTTCAACAGTTTGACTGAATTTGTGTTCCGTTTCGTCTGCTGCTAATTGCAGTACTGGAAGCATTAGAGTTTGGTAGTCAGGAATTGCCACGGCCGCAAGCGCTCCTTATTCGAATGCATAACGTTTGAATTCACCGGCGCTACGCGGCTTCATCGCGCAACGTCCGGTGGAATGATGGGTTGGGCCACTTCGGCAGAGGTTGGTAGGTGAGCTTCAAAATAGTGCAGCAAGTGCGAGTAACGCAACGCAAGCTTCGTATTCTTTCTCGCGTTGTGCTCCATCAGCTGCTCGAACACGAATTTCTTTGCGGCGGAGTAGATCTCGGCGTGATGCGCGTGGCTAATCGCTGTTTGAAACTCTTCCCCAAGATAGTGCACAAGCCAGTTGCCATCAACATCTTGTACGAGCATGTTCAGACACAGCCCGGCCAGCGATTTATCGTTTTGTGAGTAGAGGTCTTGCTCAGTATTTGCGTGGTGAGACTGAAGGAGCTTCACTGTTTCTGCTCCAACGACAATTCGAGGGTACTGGGCAACCTCGCTCTCAAGCTCGTAAGCACGCGCAACAGCCGCACCATATAGTTCGCCGGGGTGAAGTTCGACTCCCCAAGCGACATCAATGGCTCCGCGAATTGGATTGCGGGTTGCCAGTCCAAGGAAGCATAGTGTTCCCGCCAAGCCAAACAACGCGAAAACGCCGTTCATTCGGCACTTCACATCTTTGTCGCCCAAGCACAAGAACGAGACCAAGCCATCAGACCATCTCTGTGTCTTGATGCGCGTGAAATGCATTTCGTCCCATATGGCATGCTGCTCCGGCGGCAAAGCAGCTCGAAATGGAGAATCCAATCTTGGGCTCAGAAGCGGCTGTAGCATTTCCTCGGCCTGGCTCTGCAACTTGATAATTGCGCCGACGCTCTTACGAAGAGTCGCATTGAGTGCGCTACGTTCAGCCTCAGTTGTAAATGGGGGCAGCAGTCCTTGGCCCTCCAATGCCTTTCGCTGTCCCAATAGGTCGATGAAGCTGACGCAGTAGTTGCCAGCTTGTAGCGGCTCTTCGGAATTGTCAGAGGCGGTTGTCATTTGAGGATGCAGGAGGCCCAACATTGTATTCATCCGCCGCACCTGGCGGCGAAAACCATCTACATATGGATATTCCCATATAGATATCTATATGTAGACATATAGATCTACCTGATTAGCAAGCTACTTCAGCTGGGCGTAGTTCTGTGGGGCATTTGGGCCTGAATAGGCGACAAAACGCACATTCACCGGCCCCCACCAACGCAAAAAGCCCTCTTTCTGATGCTAGCTGAAGTAGCTTGCTAATCAGGTAGATCTATATGCTTTCCTCCATGACAATCCGTTCCTTCAGATTCAGCGCCTCAATCTGGCCGTAGGTCAACTCCCAGAGCTTCTGCTGTGGCCGCCAGATTCCGCCGATCTGCTTTACCTTGTCCCTGATGGCTGCTTCCTCATATCCGATTCTAACGCCGAATCGATCAGTTGATGCTGGCATTTCTGCCTCCTTCAACCTGGGCTCTCCGGCTTCCCAGGGTGCTGATTCTTCGATAAGTTCCACCGTCTTGTAGCGCATGCCCTGTGCTTCGTCATAGCGATAGCGAACACAGATGAGTTTCTCGCCATACTTCTCTACGGGTCTCACCGCAGTTTATGGAGAAGAGGCGATTTTTCACAACCTCTGACGGCCGGGTTGCATCTACGGGTTCCTGCGCTAAGTTGATTGAGAGGCGGATGGGTTGGTATGGGCGCGAACTGTATGCCATCGGCCCAATCACCTTCAAACAAACAACTCGCCCGGAGGGCCAGCCATGTTTCAGAACTACGTCGAACAGAGTACCAAGAAGGTCTTGCGCACCCTGGAGCTGGCCGTTTCCGAGCTGGCGCGGCGCCATCAGAATGTCCTGACCCCCGATTTCATCCTGCTGGCCTTGCTGGACCAGCCCGACGCGGAGGCGCGGCGGGTACTGGATCGCCTGGGCAAGGACCCGAAGCGGCTGATCGCGAGCCTCACCAGCCAGATCCCGTTCCAGCATCAGCACGGCGGCTCGGGGGGCGCGAACCAGATCGTCGCCTCCCAGGAGGTGAACGATCTCTTCCAGGTGGCCCTGGACGAGGCGCGCGCCCTGGGTGACCAGTTCATTTCCACCGGCGCCCTCTTCCTGGCCCTGTTCGACCCCCGCTGCGGCCCGGTGTCCCGCGTGCTCGGCGAGGCGGGCCTGGAGCGGAATCAGGCCCTGAAGGCCCTCAAGGAGCTGCGCGGCGGCCGGGTCATCGACTCGGATGCGGCCGAGAGCGAGGGGGATGTCCTGGCCCGCTACACCAAGGATCTGACCGAAATGGCCCGAAACGGCCAGCTCGACCCGGTGATCGGACGCGAGGCGGAGATCGCCCAGATCATCCAGACCCTGTCGCGGCGCAAGAAGAACAACCCGGTCCTGATCGGCGAGGCGGGGGTGGGCAAGACGGTGATCGTGGAGGGGCTGGCCCAGCGCATCGCCGGTTCCGACGTGCCCGACACCCTGCTCAACAAGCGACTGCTCTCTCTCGATATGGCCGAGATCGTGGCCGGGGCCAAGATGCGCGGCGAGTTCGAGGAGCGGCTGAAGTCGGTGCGCGACGCGGTGATCCAGGCCAGGGGCAAGGTGATCCTCTTCATCGACGAACTGCACACCGTGGTCGGCGCCGGGGCGGGGGCCGGCGGAATGGACGCCCCCAGCATGCTCAAGACCGCCCTGGCCCAGGGGACCTTGCAGGTGATCGGCGCCACCACGCTGGACGAATACCACCGCCACATCGAGACCGACAAGGCCCTGGAACGGCGCTTCCATACCATCCTGGTGCGCGAGACGAGCATCGCCGAGACCCTGGAGATCCTGCGCGGCATCGCCCCCAAGTACGAGGCCCACCACCGGGTGCGCTATTCGCCCGAGTCCCTGGTGGCGGCAGCCGAGCTGTCGGAGCGTTACATCAACGACCGCAACCTGCCCGACAAGGCGGTGGACCTGATCGACGAGGCGGGCTCCCGCAAGCACATCCGCCTGGTCTCCATCCCCCACGACGTGAAGGAGTTGGAGCAGCGCCACCAGGAACTGCTGCACGAGAAGACCGAGGCCTTCAACCGCCAGGACTTCGAGCGGGCCGCCCGCTTGCAGATGGAGATCCTCAAGCAGGAGGAGCGGCTCGGCGCCGCCCGCACGGCCTGGGAAGCCAAGCGGGGCGAGGTGGACGAGACCGTCGATAAGGAGGAGATCGCCGAGGTGGTCGCCAGTTGGACCGACATCCCGGTGGCGCGCATGGTGGAGAGCGAGGCCAACAAGCTGTCGCGCATGGAGGAGAATCTGCACCACCGCATCGTCGGCCAGGAGGACGCGGTGCGGGCGGTGGCCGACGCCATCCGCCGCAACCGCGCCGGCATCACCTCGCCGCGCCGGCCCATCGGCTCCTTCCTGTTTCTCGGTCCCACCGGGGTCGGCAAGACCGAGCTGGCCAAGGCCCTGGCGCAGTTTCTATTGGACGACGAGACCCGTATCGTCCGGCTGGACATGTCCGAATACATGGAGCGCCACGAGGTCTCCAAGATGATCGGCGCCCCGCCCGGCTACATCGGTTACGGCGAGGGCGGCCAGCTCACCGAGAAGGTGCGGCGCAATCCCTATTCCGTGGTGCTGCTGGACGAGGTGGAGAAGGCCCACCCGGATGTCTTCAACATGCTGTTGCAGATCCTGGAGGACGGCCACCTGACCGACGCCCAGGGGCGCACCGTCTCCTTCCGCAACACCATCCTCATCGGCACCTCCAACCTGGGCACCGAGTCCCTCTCGCCGGAAAACCGCCCCATCGGCTTCGTCCACTCCGCCACCCCCAGCTACCGCGAGGCCCGGACCCTGGTCATGCACGAGGTAAAGAAGTTCTTCAAGCCCGAATTCCTTAACCGCCTGGACGACATCATCGTTTTCCATTACCTGGAACGGGAGCACGTGGAGGCCATCGCCCGCATGTACATCGACGAACTGGCCCGGCGCATGGGCCAACGTCAGATCACCCTGATAATCGACGAGGCAGTGATCCAGAAACTGGCCAAGGACGGCTTCGAACCCGCCTACGGCGCCCGCCCCCTGCGCCGCGAAGTGGAACGCCAGGTCGAAAACCCCCTGGCCATGATGATGGTACGCGGCGAAAGCAAAGACGGCGACCGGGTGCGGTTGTGGGTGGAGGGGGGGGAGATTCGGTTTGCATCGACTCGCCCGGAAAGATGATTCTTGCAGGCAATTCAGTCTGGTGTAGTTACAAAAATCCTGACCCGATACATTTCTGTGACTACGGTCTGACCTCTGCCTTTACCGAAAACTCTGCACTGATTTGCGTGTGGAACCTGTCCTTTACCCATCGCAGCCTACGGCCCTCATCCACAGGGGCATTTTTTCCTCGCTCGGGTAAAATGGGGCCAATTCGCGAATTCATCCCAAAGGAGAAACCAAATGCGGGTACTCATCACCGGCGGCGCCGGCTTCATCGGCTCGACCCTGGCCCTGCGGTTGCTGGATCGCGGCGACGAGGTCATCGGCGTCGATAACATGAACGACTATTACGATGTCAGCCTGAAAGAGGCCCGCCTGGCGCGCTGCCTGGCGAAGGGCGGCTACACCGAGGTGCGCGCCGATATCGCCGACCGCGAGGCCATGCGCGAGGTCTTCGCCCAATACAAGCCCCATCGGGTGGTGAATCTGGCGGCCCAGGCTGGGGTGCGCTACTCCATCGAGAACCCGCTCTCCTACGTGGACTCCAACCTGCTCGGCTTTGCCAATATCCTGGAGGGCTGCCGCCACAACGGGGTGGAGCATCTGGTGTTCGCCTCCTCCAGTTCGGTCTACGGCGCCAATACCCGGATGCCTTTCTCGGTGCATGACAACGTGGACCACCCCCTCAGCCTCTACGCCGCCACCAAGAAGGCCAACGAGCTGATGGCTCACACCTACGCCCACCTCTACGACCTGCCGGTCACCGGGCTGCGCTTCTTCACGGTCTATGGCCCCTGGGGCCGGCCTGACATGGCCCTGTTCAAGTTCACCAAGGCCATTCTGGAGGGCAAGCCGATCCCGGTCTTCAACTACGGCAAGCACCGCCGCGACTTCACCTATATCGACGACATCGTCGAGGGCGTCATCCGCACCCTGGACAAGGTGGCCGCGCCCAATGCCGATTGGTCGAGCGATAGCCCAGACTCCGCCACCAGCAAGGCCCCCTACCGCCTCTACAACATCGGCAACAACCAGCCGGTGGAGCTGATGCACTACATCTCGACCCTGGAGCAGTGTCTGGGCAAGAAGGCGGAGATGGACCTGCTGCCCCTCCAGCCCGGCGACGTGCCGGACACCTACGCCAACGTGGAGGACTTGGTCAGGGATGTCGGCTATAAGCCCAACACCTCGGTGGAGGTCGGTGTCGCCAACTTCGTCGCCTGGTATCGGGAGTTCTACAGGCTCTGATCCCTGGATCAGCTCGACCGAGCGGTCGAGCTGAGTTGGGCCCAGACATCCAGGGCGCGATGACGGCTGGCCTTCAGATCGACAATGGGGGCCGGATAGCTCCGTCCCAAGTGTACGCCGGCCGCCGACAGCACATCCCCAGGCGCATCCCAGGGCCGGTGCAGCCATTGATTCGGCAGCCCGGCCAACTCGGGAAGCCAGTGGCGGACGTAGGCGCCCTCCGGGTCATAGCGTTCGCCCTGGCTGGCCGGATTGAAGATCCTGAAGAAGGGGGCCTGGTCCACACCACAGCCGGCGACCCACTGCCAGTTCAGGACATTGCAGGCCAGGTCGGCGTCCACCAGGCAGTCCATGAAGAGACGCACCCCCTCCCCCCAATGGATCAGCAGGTTCTTGGTCAACACTGAGGCGGCAACCATGCGTGCCCGGTTGTGCATACATCCGCTGTTCAGGAGTTCCCGCATGCCCGCATCCACCAGGGGGATGCCTGTCTCTCCCTGCGCCCAGGCCTCGAAGGCAACGGGATCGTGACGCCAAGGAAAACCCTCGAACTTGGGATCGAAGGGCTCGGTCTGGGTGCGAGGAAAGTGGAACAGGAGGTAATAGGCGAATTCCCGCCAGAAGAGCTGCCGTGTGAAGGGCTCCACGCCCTCCGGATCGGCCTCCAGGCAGGCCCAAAAGATCTGAGCCGGACTGAGCTGTCCCCAATGGAGAAAGGGGGAAAGGCGTGAAGTGCCGGTCTTGGCCATCTGATCCCGCCATTGGGAGTAGTGCCCCAGACTGCGCCCGATAAAGGCCGACAACTGGTTGAGCGCAGCCTGCTCCCCCGGCATCCAGTGCTCGTGAAACCCCTCCATCCAACGGGAGTGGGCGCATAGCCCCAGACTGTCGACGGGAACCGAGGCCAGCCCGGCATCCACCCGATTCAAGGCACCGGGGGGTGGCAAGGGCCGTCGGATCTCCGTTTGATGCCGGCAGGCGTCGTAATAGGGCGTAAAGATCCGGTAGGGTTCCCCGGTGGTGCGGACTATCTTGCCCGGAGAATTCAATAGAGAGGAAGCAAAGCTCTTCAGGGCGAGGCCCAGGCCGTGCAAGCTGACCCGGATCTCCTCCTCCCAGCGGCCGGGACCGGGCTCGGGAACAGTATTCAGATAGACGGCGAAGGCGCCGCTCTCCTTGACGAGTGACAGCAACTCAGCGAGCAGATCCCCCTGGCGCAGGATCAGCCGCGAACCCAGGCGCTGCAGATCGCGATCCAGAGCAATCAGGGAATGATGGAGCCACCAGCGGCCCGCCGCCCCCTCTCCGAAACGGGCCGGATCCTGAACATAGGCGGGGATGATGCAGTGGCCGGCACTGAGGGCGGCGGTGAGTGCCGGGTTGTCAGCCAGACGCAGATCACGGCGAAACAGCAGTATGACACTGTCCGCCATCAGCTCTCCGGACCCTCCGGCGATTCACCGATCTCCACCTGCAACTCCTCCGTCTGCTCCTCCAGCCACTCGCGCCATACCGCCAGCACCACCGCCAGGATGATGGGGCCGGTGAATAACCCGACCAAACCGAAGGCCTGGAGGCCGCCGAACACCCCCACCAGCACCAGCAGGAAGGGGATCTGGGTGGAACTGCTGATGGCGAGGGGCCGGATCAGATTGTCAACATTGCTGACCACCACCGCACCCCAGATCCAAACAGAGATACCGGCCCAGGGCTGGCCGATGGCCAACATCCAACCGCCAATCGAAACCCACATCAAAGGGGCGCCGAAAGGAATCATGGCAAAGAGGATCGTGGCAGCCCCGAGCAATACCGGCGAGGCCACCCCGGCACCCCAGTAGCCCACCCCGGCCGTGACCCCCTGGGCCAGAGCCGCCAGAACCCAGCCATAGACCACACCACGGGTGGTTTCGGCCACGGAGCGCCAATACTCGCGGACCCGCCCGCCAAGCAGTTTTTCCAATACCCCGTGCAGTTGAAAGGCCAGCCGGTCCCCGTCCCGCAGAAAGAAGAAGAGCGCGGTCAGGGCGATACCCAGCTTAATGGCGTTCCGACCGATAGCCCCCAGCACCCCCCTCACCTCACCCAGCCACTGGGCTCCGTGCTGGGCCAGCCAGTCGCGCACCGGCTGCGGATCGGCGGCGAAGCGGTTCAACTGCTCCTGCAGCCGCTCCCCAAGCCAAGGGATATCCGCCAGGGCCTGGGGCAACTTGAGCGGACCGGCAACCAACTGGTCCCGCAAGGCTTGATAAGCGATGCTCAGTTCTTCGGCCAGCATGGCGCCCCCAAACAGCAGAGGGGCAACAATGAGGACGGCGATGAGCAGGGTCGTCAGCAGTGCTCCCACCACCGCGTCCAAACCCAACTTGCCATGTAACCACTGATAGAGGGGCCAGGCGATATAGGCCAGGATCGCGGCCCAGACCAAGGGGGCGATGAAGCCCTGCACCACCTGAAAGCCCAGCACCCCCAAGCCGGCGAAAAAGACCAACAGGCCGATGCGCCGGATCAGGACGAGATCGGGCGGCGTCGCCACCGGTTTATTTCGAAGATCGGGTTGTACCTGAGTCATGGCTTGGGGCCTTTCCGGAAATAGAGGGTTACAGTAACTTGCGTGGTCTTGGGCGGGCTGTGCCCGCCAGTCGAAGCCTCGGCGCATCCCGACCGTTCTGGGAAGTTTGGCGAACGGCAAAATATAGTGCCCGATGTATTGCACAATATTGCACAGAGCAGCCATTCGATTGATCCTGGAATCGTAGGGGCGGGTTTAAAACCCGCCCCTACTCCTGCCGTTTCCGTTCACCCCCCCTCCCTCTGGGAGGGGGTTGGGGGGAGGGCGGTTGTGGATAACGCTCCTAATTTATTAGGCCACCCCCTCCCCAACCCTCCCCCAGAGGGGGAGGGGGCTGAACGGTTACCTCCTGCCCTGCTTTTGCAAATAGTATTGAATGCTATTTCATTGCCGTTTGCCATAGATGACGTTGTCCTGCCCTGAACCGGGGGAGTAGGGTCAGGTCTAGGGGGGGAGTTGGGGTCAGGTCTAGAATCGAAGCGCTTTATTTCTAGACCTGACCCCATGCCCTCTCGCCATGCCCTCTCGGTAGGGGTTGGCCCTGGGGAAGTCTGTATGGCGGATTGTGCGGGTAATACCTCGGTGATACCCTGCTTGCCTATGAAAGTAGCCGTCTCTCTCCCTGACCCCCTATTCTCGGCCGCCGAGCAGATGGCTCAGCAGCTCCATGTCTCCCGTAGCCAGCTCTATGCGCAGGCCTTGGCGGAGTACATGGAAAAGCGCCGCGACGCCGTCATCACCCAGCGCCTGAATGCCGTGTATGGGGCGGCCCAAGAGGGTGTGGACCCAGCCCTTAACAAGGCTCAGTTGAAGGTGCTGAGCGATGAAGCGTGGTGAGATCTGGTGGGCGTCCCTTCCCGATCCTGTAGGGTCCGGTCCCGGTTATAGGCGCCCGATCCTGGTCATCCAGTCCAATCCGTTCAATGAAAGCCTCATCGCAACCGTGGTCGTGTCTATTATCACCACCAATCTTGCCCTGGGCGATGCACCGGGCAATGTGAGGTTGAGCAAATCGGAATCCAGCTTGCCCAAACCCTCTGTCGTCAACCTGTCCCAGATCATCACCATCGACAAGTGCCTTCTCACGGAGAAGGTCATTTCGCTTCCCGGCGCCGTCATGCAGCGCGTTGATGATGGGCTGCGTCTTGTGCTGGCGCTTTGAGCGGGCGCGGTTGGGCTTCGTGCCTCAGCTCAACCGAATTCATTCATCGTTCCCACGCTCCAGCGTGGGAATGCATCCCCGGACGCTCCAGCGTCCCGAGATCCCTACGGGCACCGGTTATTTGGCGAACTGCGACGCTGGAGCGTCGCTGGCGGCATTCCCACGCTGGAGCCTGGGAACGATCATCTCTGGAGTTAGATTTGCTACTTCACAGCCCCATCTCCCGCCACCGATTCTCGATGCGTTTCAGGGAGATAGGAAAGGCGGTGCCGGCCTCTTGGGCGAAGAGGGAGACGCGCAGTTCCTCGAACAGCCAGCGCAGTTCCTCCAGGCGTTCGTCGTCGCGGCCGGCGGTCTGGGCGCGTTTGCGGCGTTCCAGCCATTCGTCTTCCTTGGGCTTCATCTCGGCTAACCGCTGGCGATCGCGGGCGGCGGCGTGGCCGAGTTTGTCGAGGCGCAGTTCCAGGGCGCGCAGGTAGCGGGGGTAGTCCTGGAGGTGGATGAACGATGTCTCTAACAGGAAGCCGCGAAAGACCAGGCGGTCCAGGTGGCCTCGCATGTCGGTCAGGGACTCCATCCAGTTGATCTCCTTGCGGCCGGCCAGGGCCTGGCGCAGGCGCTGGTAGCGGTCGAGGATGCCGGCGGTCAGCTTGCAGACCTCGGCGGCCCTGTCCATCAGTTCGCCCCGGCCCGCCTCCAGTGCGGCGTTGAAGGTCTCGGCATCGCGGATGGGGGGGCGGCCCTCGGTGAAGCTGAGGTCGAGGATGAGGGCGATCAGGTCCTCCTCCAGATCGGCCTTTCCCTCGCCAGCGGCCCCTGTCCTGAGCACAGTCGAAGGGTTGGCGTATTGCAGGCACATGCGTTGCAGATCGGGCAGGTTCTTGCGCAGATAACGCGCCGTCTGGCCCAGGCGGATCAGGAACAGCCGCCGCAGGCCGCCGCGTTGTGCCCGTTCCGCGCTCATCTGAGAATCGAGGATGCGCAGGGCGACGCTATCCCCCTCGTCCACCAGGACCGGAAAACCGCGTAGCTCCACCCCACCCCGCTGGATGGCAATGCTCTCGGGAAGAGGGCCGCAGCTCCAGTCGCGCAGGCCGCTCTGCTCGTGGAGCGCCACCGCCGCCCCGGCGAAGGGCTTGCCCACCTGCCCAACCAGGCGCTGTTTCAGCTCGGCCAGGTTGCGTCCCGCGCCGAGGATTTTTCCCTGATCGTCCACCACCCGGTAGTTCATGCGCAGATGGGGCGGGAGCGATGACATATCCCAGGCGTCCTCCGGCACCTGGACGCCGGAGAGGCGCTTCAGCTCCTCGCCCAGGGCGCGCAAGAGGGGGCGGTCGCTGGCCTCCAGGGATTTGGACAGGCGTTCGGCATAATCGGGTACGGGTACGAAGGCCTTGCGGAGCTGTTTCGGCAGGCCGCGCAACAGCTCGGTGATGAGTTCCTTGAGCAGCCCCGGTGTGAGCCAGTCGCAGCGGTCCCCGGAGACCTGGTTGAGCACCGCCAGGGGGATGACCAGCGTAATGCCGTCGCTCTCCTGGCCCGGATCGAAGCGGTATTGCAGCGGCAGGGCGAGGCCGCTGAAGTCGAGCCGGTTGGGAAAGGCCACGGCATCCACCGGCGGGGCCTCCGGCCGCATCAGGTCCTCCAGGCGCATGTGCAGCAGTTTCGGTTGACTGCGGCTGATCTCCCGCAGCCACTGCTCGAACTGGGGGGTGCTGTAGATCCCCTCGGGCACCCGCTCCCTATAGAAGGCGACGATCTGTTCCTCGTCCACCCGGATGTCCCGCCGCCGGGATTTCTCTTCCAGCGCCTGGACGGTGTCGATCAGCTCCCGGTTGTGGCGCCAGAAGGGGGCCTTGGTCTCGAAATCACCCTCGGCTAAACCGAAGCGGATGAAGATCTCCCGCGCCTCGGCCGGGTTGATGGGGCCGTAGTTGACCCGGCGCTTGGGCGCCAGGGTCAGGCCGAACAGGATCACTTTTTCGAAGGCGCCCACCTGACCACGCTTGCCCTGCCAATGGGGTTCGAAATAGTTGCGCTGGATCAGATGCCCCGCCGCCCGTTCGATCCAGTCGGGCTCGATGCGGGCCAGGGTGCGGGCGTAGAGCTTGGTGGTCTCCACCAGCTCCGCCGCCATGACCCATTTGGGCTGTTTTGCAAAGAGGCCGGAGCCGGGAAAGGCGAAGAAGCGGCTGTTGCGGGCGCCCAGGTAGCTCTTGTCCTGGGCCGCTTCCTTGAAACCGCAGTGGCTCAGGAGCCCGGTCAAGAGGGCCTGGTGGATCTCGGCGTAACCGGCGGGCGGGTCGTTGTCGCGATAGCCCATCTCGTGCAGCTCGGCGGCCAACTGTTGGTGGATGTCGCGCCACTCGGTCACCCGGTTCCCGGAGAGGAAGTGGCTCTTGCAGAGGTCGCGGAACTTGCGGTTCGTCAGGTGGTGGCGTTTTTCTTCCAGATAATCCCAGAGCTTGAGCAGACCCATGAAGTCCGAGTCCTCGTCGCGGAACAGGGCGTGGGCCTCGTCGGCCTGCTGTTGTTTGTCCAGGGGCCGCTCGCGCGGGTCCTGCACCGAGAGGGCGGCGGCGATCACCGTCACCTCGCGCAGAGAGCCGTTCTGCGTGCTCTCCATGAGCATCCGGCCGATGCGCGGATCGACCGGCAGCCGGGCGATGCGCCGCCCCAGCAGGGTGACGTGCCCCTCGCCGTCCACGGCGCCGATCTCGTGCAGGACCCGGTAGCCGTCCTTGATCATCCGCGAATCGGGCGGATCGACGAAGGGAAAACGCTCGATCTCGCCGAAGCCCAGGATCTTCATTTGCAGGATGACCGAGGCCAGGTTGGTGCGCTGGATCTCCGGCTCGGTGAATTCGGGGCGGGCGGTGAAGTCCTCCTCGGCGTAGAGGCGGATGCAAATCCCCTCCGCCACGCGCCCGCAGCGCCCCTTGCGCTGATCGGCCGAGGCGCGGGAGACGCGCTCCACCGGCAGGCGCTGCACCTTGGAGCGGTGGCTGTAGCGGCTGATGCGGGCGAAACCGGCGTCGATGACGTTGCGGATGCCCGGCACGGTCAGGGAGGTCTCGGCCACGTTGGTGGCCAGGACGATGCGCCGCGCCCCATCGGGATGGAAGATGCGCGCCTGCTCGGCGCTGCTCTGGCGGGCGTAGAGGGGCAGGACCTCCACCCCTTTGTGGCCGTGCTTGCGCAGGGTCTCGGCGGTCTCGCGGATCTCCCGCTCGCCGGAGAGAAAGACCAGGATATCGCCCCATTGCCCCCGCGCGAGTTCGTCCACCGCCGCCACCAGGGCCAGTTGCAGGCCCTCGTCTCGCTCGCCGGCACCGGGCTCTTCGGGCGGGCGGTAGCGCAGTTCCACCGGGAAGGTGCGGCCGGAGACGTTGATGATGGGTGCCCTGCCGAAGTGGGCGGCGAAGCGCTCCGGGTCGATGGTGGCGGAGGTGATGATCAGCTTGAGATCGGGGCGCCTCGGCAGCAGTTGGCGCAGGTAGCCCAGCAGAAAGTCGATGTTGAGGCTGCGTTCGTGGGCCTCGTCGATGATCAGGGTGTCGTACTCCAGCAGCAGCCGGTCGCGCTGGATCTCGGCCAGGAGCATGCCGTCGGTCAACAGCTTGATCCGGGTCTGGGGGGCCACATGGTCCTTGAAGCGGACCTTGTAGCCGACCGCCGCGCCCAGTTCGGTCTCCAGCTCCTCGGCGATGCGCCCCGCCAGGCTGCGGGCCGCGATGCGCCGGGGCTGGGTGTGGCCGATGCGGCCAAAGATACCGCGCCCCAAGGTCAGGCAGAGCTTGGGCAACTGGGTCGATTTGCCCGATCCCGTCTCGCCGCAGAGGACGATGACCTGGTTTTTTTGTATGGCGTCGGCGATCTCATCGCGCCGGGCGCTGATGGGCAGCCCCTCGGGGAAATCCACCGCCTGGACCAGCCCCCGCCGCTGCTCCGCCAAGTCACGGGAATGCCCCAAATCGGCCAGCAGCTTCGCCAGGCCCTGATCGAAGGGCTTGCCCTCCTGGACGCGGGCGCGCAGGCCCGCCAGCCGCTTCCTCAGACCGGGGCGGTCGGCGAGCAGGCAGTGGTCGATGGCTTGGGGATCGGGAAAAGGGGCGGAGATCAAAGGCGTTGGTTCATGGATGGGCACTCAAGGTTCGCCCAGTATAAAGGGTTATAGACGACTACGGACCTAAGCTCGACCGACAAACAAACGCCACCGGATACAGAATCCCCCGCCGCTCTACCGCCAACAGGTAGGATGCTGGTGAGCGATAGCGAACCGCATCGTTCGTGTCGGCGTCGCCTGCGATCGGTGCGGTTCGTGCCTCACCGCACCCTACAGCCCTTCTTCTTTCCGTACTCAAGGTGGGGGAAAGATACCGCAATCGGCAGGGAAATTTTACTGTTTATCGTTCCCATGCGCCGTGTGGGAATGCCGCCCGCGACGCTCCAGCGTCGCGGGCGGCCGGATACCGGAGGCATGTGTGTCTCGGGACGCTGGAGCGTCCAGGGATGCATTCCCACGCGGAGCGTGGGAACGATCTGGAGTAAAGGGAGGGAGAGCAAATGAGCGCTTCGCGGCTTTCCCGGCAAACAGCAGGCCGCGATACAACATCTTAGGCAATTGCTTTAGGATGGCGCTGCAATACCCGCAGTCCAACGGCCTTGTCCCAGTGCGATTATCGCCCCCCATCCTCTGCCTGATCGCCCTGACCCTCGCGGGCTGCCAAACCTTCTTTTCCGACCCGCCGCCGGAGATCGAGACCCGCCCCTTCCGCATGAAGAACGTGGCCAAGAGCGACGTGGATCTGGTCACCGAGACCAATATCCGCATGACCCTGGACCTGCTGCGCGACTTGGCGATCAAGCTCTACAAGCGCAATCCCCAGGAGTGGCGCAAGGCCGGCTACGAGGGGCCTGAGCAGGCCGCCTGGGCCATCTTCCTCAACGATCGCAAGGATGCGGCGGTGCTGGGGGGCAGCAGATCCATCGACGCCCTGCGGCTGACCTTCGAGGAGGGCTATGGCGGCGACCGGGTCTACGCCCTGGTGGAGGGCATCCGAACCATGATCCTGGCCGCCTACAAGGGCAAGCAGGAGTTCTACATGCTGGACGACCTGGACCCGCAGAAGATCTACAACGCCGCCCGCAACATCGAACTCGCCGCCTGGAAACTCGGCAACGAACGGGACAGCGCCGGCAGCCCCTTCCTGCTCAGCAACGAACTGGAAGGGCCGGTCAAAAACCTCAGCTTCGAGCGCGTCTTTGGCAAGATGATCGCCCTTCAGGACAGCATGGCGCGCATCATCGCCGACAAAAACAATCGCAACATCAAAAATGTGATCCAGAGTCTGGCGAGGGCGGTGTTTTTACCCATATAAAGGAAGCCGGCAAGAAACGGAAACCTATCAACACGCCACCAGTACCTCGCCCGGTAAGTAACCCATATATTAGGGTGAGTATAAATTACCGAGAGCAAGGCGCAACATCGCAGGAATAGTGGGGCTCTTTCAAGATGTTGCAACACAGCTCTCGGTGATTTAGGCCGCCATAATATATGGGTTACTTACCGGGCGAGGTACTAGGGTTCTTGAGTACCGGAATGCTTTGCATTTGAGTCAAATTCTGCTGCAACGCGTAGGAGCGCCTTGCAGGCGCGATCTTCACCACCCCAATCGCGCCTGCAAGGCGCTCCTAACAATCATGGGGCGAGTCGAGCCACCCCGGATGATGAAAGCCGCCTCGCCCCTGATCGTTCCCCCTCCCCAACCCTCCCCCCAAATGGGGGAGGGGGCAAACGCGCGCTTCGCGACTTTCACAGTACGGTATGGCGGCGTAATTCACGTCTCGTTGGTCTGAGGTGGAGCCTCGCTAGTTGCTGGAATTGACCTATCACCGGCGATACCTTGCCTACAGCAGCCTCAATAGAGCCTGGTAATCAGACCGAAGGGTCCCGGATCGATAGGCAGCGGGACGCTCACCCAGTGGCCGCCGCCGGGTGCCTCGGTCATCTTGGTTCCATTCAAGGCCCGCATGGCATCCAGGCGGAAGCTGCGGTTGCCGGCGGGGCTGAGCAGCTCCAGCTCGTCGCCAACGGCGAATTTATTTTTCACGTCCAACTCGAACCAGCCATCACCCCCCTGCCCTGCCACTTCGGCAACGAAGAGCTGGCGGGCGCTGCTGGAGCTGTTCTGGCGGTAGTTTTGCAGCTCCCTGCTTTCGTGGCGCTGGAGGAAGCCGTCGGTGTAGCCCCGGTTGGCGAGTCCTTCCAGATCGACCATCAGGCCCGTATTGAACGGCTGGCCGGCAACGGCGTCATCGATGGCCTTTCGATAGACCTGAGTTGTGCGGGCGACATAGTAATGGGACTTGGTGCGGCCCTCGATCTTGAGGCTGTCGATGCCGATCTCGACCAGGCGGCGGACGTGCTCGACGGCGCGCAGGTCCTTGGAGTTCATGATGTAGGTGCCCTGCTCGTCCTCCTCGACCGGCATCAGCTCGCCGGGGCGCTCGCCCTCTTCCAGGAGATAGGGGCGATCCGCCAGGGGGTGGCGCGCCATGATCGTTAGCCCGGCCTCGCCCTGGTCGGGATGGACCTGGTATTGCCAGCGGCAGGAGTTGGTGCAGCTCCCCTGATTGGCGTCGCGGTGGTTGAACCAGCCGGAGAGCAGACAGCGGCCGGAGTAGGCGATGCAGAGGGCGCCGTGGACGAAGACCTCCAGCTCCATGCCGGGACAGGCCTGGCGGATGGCTGCGATTTCGTCCAGGGAAAGCTCGCGGGAGAGGATCACCCGCGTCAGGCCGACCGATTGCCAGAAACGCACGGCAGCGGCGTTGAGGGTGTTGGCCTGGACCGAAAGGTGGACCGGCAGCTCGGGCCAGCGTTCCCGCACCATCATTATCAGACCGGGGTCGGCCATGATGAGGGCATCGGGTTTCATGGCCAGGACCGGGGCCATGTCGTCCATGAAGGTCTTGAGCTTGGCACCGTGGGGCATGAGGTTGGCCGCTACGAAGAACTTGCGGCCCAGGGCCTGGGTCTCGGCGATCCCGGTGGCCAGGTTCTCTTCCAGGAAATCGTTGTTGCGCACCCGCAGGCTGTAGCGGGGCATCCCGGCGTAGACGGCGTCCGCGCCGTAGGCCAGGGCGTAGCGCAGGTTTTTCAGGGTTCCGGCGGGCGCGAGCAGTTCAGGTCGGGATGGCATGGGTCAGATCCTGGCCGGGCAAACAAGGCGATTGCCGGAAATTAAGAGGAACTTGCAAAATGGCCATCCTGGCCATTTTGCAAGGCGCCACAGGCGGCGCATAGTCGAACTATGTAACGCCTGGGGCAACGCCGCAGGGGGGCGAAAAGACAAGCAAGATGAGGTTGTCCTGCCCCCTTCCTGGGATGCCCTGGGCGCGCACATGACAAATTGGCAGAGAAATGTTTCTTCGGGGGGATAGAATCCAGCCCCGTACAGACAGGCAATATTGACCAAAACAGGTTCCTTCCGCCCTCGGGCGACAGGGTCAATCGAGAGTTCGAGAGATGTCCCCCACCCTTGCCCATTCCTCTATCGGCGGCCTGTTTGTCTGGATCGGCTCCCGGCTCCAGCGCCGGTTCCTGTTGGGGACCGCCGCCGGGGTGCTGATCAGCCTCATGGTCTTTTTCCTGCTGTTTATCGGCCTGTACAGGACTGAACTCGGCAAGCAGCGCACCGAGGCAGCCACCCAGGTCAACCGCCTGCTTCGCGTCTCGCTCGAAAATGCCATGTTGAAGCGGGATCTGGATGGCCTGCGGCAAATCGTCGCGGAGCTTGGCCGCCAGGAAAACATCGCCTCGGTCATGATCACGAATCCCCGCGGCGAGATCCGTTTCTCCAGCCGCGCGGAACTCCTTGGCAGGTCTCTCGGCCAAGATGCCCCGCCGTCGGACCCCGGCACCCGGTTCATGACCGATGCCCAAGGCCGCGAGGTATTGCGTAGCGTCAATCCGGTCTACAACAAGCCCATCTGCGGCCAGTGCCACGGACCCATGGCCTCGAATCCGGTCAACGGCATCCTCTATGTCGATTACAACGCGGACAGACTGCGGCACGACGCCCGTTCCACCACCCTCCTTCTCATGGGTTCCGGCGCCCTGATCGTCCTGATCAATATCGCCGGGGGCTGGTGGTTCATCCGGCGTTATGTGCTCGTCCCCCTTTCCCGTCTGTCGCTCGCTAACGAGGCCCTGAGCCAGGGCGATCTGAACAGCCGGGTCGATCTGAAGGGCCGCGACGAACTCGCCCGTTTGGGCACGGCCTTCAATCGCATGGCCGAAAATCTTCAAACCACCCTGCGGCGGCTCTCCGAGAGCGAGGCCTTCCTGGAGTCGCTCGTGGACGCCATTCCCGATGGTGTCCGTGTCATCGATGCCGGCTACCGGGTCAGGCTCGCCAACCGGACCTACCGGGAGCAACTGGGGATAGGGGAGGACGAGGCCCTCGGTCTTTGCCACCAGGTCACGCATGGCCGCTGTGAACCCTGCCCGCCGACCCTCATGACCTGCCCGCTCCACGAGACATTGATCCGCAAGGAGTCCCTCAAGGTTCTCCACCGGCACCTGCGCAAGGATGGCTCCTTCCTCGATGTGGAGATCCATGCCTCGCCCATGCTGGCATCGATCGAGGGCAAGGCATTGCCGCTGGTGGTCGAGTCCATCCGCGACCTCGAAAAGGACATCAAGTATTCCCAGGAACAGCGGCTCTCCGAATTGGGCCTGCTCGCGGCCGGCGTGGCGCACGAGATCTACAACCCCCTCTCCTCGCTGCGCATGGCGATGCATGCCATGCGGGAAGGCCTTGCCGCCTGTATCGAATCGAAATCTGAGGCGAATCGTTATTTCGAGATCATCGACAGGGAAGTGGATAAGTGCATAGAAGTCACGGAATCCCTGCTCAGACTCAGTATGCCGCCCGTTCACAGCCAGGAGCTGGTGGATCTCGCCACCGCACTTGGCGAGACCCTCGGATTGCTGAAATGGGAGGCCGGGAAGAAGGGCATCGAGATTGTGCTGGACATAGCCCCCGGCCTGCGGGTTCTTGCCCGCGATACGGAGGTACGCATGGTGGCCCTGAATCTGTCGTTGAACGCCTTCCATGCCATGCCGGAAGGCGGGCGCTTCGAGGTCTCCGCGATTCGAGCCGGAAACGGGGTCGAGTTGCGGTTCAAGGACAACGGGGCCGGCATCGAAATGGGTGACCAAAAGCACATTTTCGACCCCTTTTTCAGCCGCCGCATCGACGGAACACGGGGGTCGGGCTTGGGCCTCTCCATCACCCGCTCCATCGTCGAATGCCACGGCGGCACTATTCACGTCTGGAGCAAGCCGGGGGCGGGCAGCTGCTTCTTCGTTCGCATGCCGGACCCCGACGCGGTCAGGCAGGAAGATGAATCCAAGGGGCGGGGGGATTGATGGCAGGCCGGATTCTGGTCATCGAGGACGACAAGACGCTCAATGAATTGATCGTCATGCAGCTCGGCCGGGCCGGATACCGGGTCGACGGCGTCACGCGCTGGTCCGACGCGACCCGCTACCTCGGGACCCACGAACCCGCGCTGATCATCGTGGATGGAAAACTGCCGGACGCGGATGGCCTGGAAAAACTGCCCGAGATCGTCTCCGACTACCCGGTAGTCGTATTGACCGCCTACGGTTCCGTTCGAAACGCGGTCGAGGCGATCAAGATCGGCGCCGCCGATTATCTGCTGAAGCCGGTAAGCCCCGAGGAATTGCTCCTGACCGTCAAACGCACCCTGGAAGTCGTGGAGATCCGCAACGACCACGACTTCTGCAAGCAGCAACTCAAGGCAAAGGCCTCCCGCGGCAGCCTGCTGATCGGAACCAGCGCCCCCCTGCGGGAGGTGCAGCGCTTGATCACCGCCGTTGCCCCGGACGACATCAGCGTCCTGGTCCAGGGGGAGAGCGGGACAGGCAAGGAATTGATCGCCCGGGAAATCCACGATCAGAGCAACCGCGCGGACCGGCATTTCGTTGCCGTGGACTGCTGCACCTTGCAGGAAAAGCTGTTCGAGTCGGAGCTGTTCGGCCACGAAAGGGGGGCGTTCACCGGGGCCGACCGCCAAAAAAAGGGGTTGATCGAAGGCGCCGAGGGGGGAACTCTCTTTCTGGACGAGATTGGGGAGATCGGGGCGGCCATCCAGGCAAAACTGTTGAGGGTGCTGGAAACGGGTATCTTCCGCCGCCTGGGCGGCACAAAGGACTTACAGGCCAACGTCCGCATCGTTGCCGCCACCAACCGCGACCTCGAATCCATGGTGGCGGGGGGGGAATTCCGCGCCGATCTCTACTACCGTCTCAATGGCTTCAATATTCTCATGCCGCCCTTGCGGGAAAGGCGCGAGGACATCCCTGCCCTGGCTGGGCATTTCATCGATCATCACAACTTTTCCCGCCGCATCGAGAAACAGCTCTCCCCTCCCGCCGTCCGCAAGCTGACCGCCTACGACTGGCCGGGAAATGTGCGGGAACTGAAAAATGTCATCGAGCGGGCCATCATCCTCTCCGGCCCCAAGGGCCAGATCCAGCCGGAACATCTCGCCTTCGGCTCCAGCACCCCGAATAAAGGCGCCCTGCTCAACCTCACTTTCGACCATGAACCCAGCATGGGCGAACTCGAAGAGAGCTACCTCAGATACCTGTTGAAGAAACATTCCGGAAGACGCACACAGGTGGCCGAACTCATGGGGATCAGTGAACGGAATATCTACCGGCTGATCAAGCGCTATGGCCTGGAGGAGGTCAAGACGGAGTAACGGCACGCACGAAAGCTGGGCAGGGCGGATAGTCTCGGCATCTGACTTTTCACGCCTTTTCCACGCGAAGTCGAAAGATGCAAGTTCAGAGTTTTCCCGGCCTGGCGAGGCGTGAGATGGATTTTCCATAGGCATCCACAAAACAGCGTTCCGCCAGCCGGGTATCGCCCAGTTCGTAGAACGCCAGCATCGAAACAATGTAGTCCTGCTTGCCAAAGTCGATAAAGGAGATCGGCGGCAGTTTGGCTTGTATCAGCGGAACATTGCACATGGCCCGCGATGTCCGCTTATTCCCATCCTGGAACGGCTGGAGGTAGGCAATCCGCGTCAGCAGGTAAAACGCCGCCTGGATCGGATTCTCGATTGCGCTTGCCGTTGCTTGTATTTTCTCAAGCATCCTTTCGATGTAGCCGGTGCCGGGCCGGAAGGACGGCAGGTAGGTGCTGAAGTGGATGTCCACATCGGCATACTCGCGAGCTATTCCTCGCTGCTCTTTCGGCAGGAAGTGAATCGATTCCGTCATCGCGGGCAGGTCATGGACCTTGAAGATCGAATCCAGCCGCATGTGATCGTACAGATACTCGAACGCCTCCTTGTGGTTGAGTACGAGGGAGGCATCGGCCAGAGGCTTGCCGGCCGATTTTTCGCCGTACTCGATCAGGGCCTGCGTATCCAGCAAGGAATAGGTTCCGCCTTCCAGAACGGATGAGGCGCAGGCGAAATCGATCAGGAAATAATAGAAATAATTAGAAATAATAGGGGACAGACCACGGTTCTTCGGTTTTCGACAAGAAAACTGTGGTCTGTCCCCTGTTTCCTGCAGGGCCCCATAAAATATTCACAAGAAAATATACAAAGTCACATCTTTGTGTATGCTTATATTTATGAGTAAAGCAGCCAGCACCGCCTCAGCAAGCCCCAAACAGATTCAGGTCGCCCTTGAGAAGCTGGGGGAAGATTTGCGTATCGCCCGTTTGCGCCGGGGTGAATCGTTACGCTCATGGGCGGAGCGGGTTGGCGTTTCTGTGCCTACCTTGCAGCGTATGGAAGCGGGTGATCCGTCGGTTGGCGTGTCGGTGTATACCATGTCGCTTTGGCTGGTGGGGCGGATACAGGATTTTGCGAATCTGGCTGACCCGGCAAGCGATGAGCAGGCGCTTGCCATCGAACTGGCGAAACTGCCAAAGGGGCGCTCATGAGTACACAGAAAACTCTACCCGGTAACGAACTGGCGGTCTGGAGCCTGACTGAACCGCAAACGCCTGTACGGGTTGGCACGGCATTGCTGGCTCTGGGTGGGCGGGGTGTTGCGTTTGCCTACGACCATAGTTGGTTGGCAGCTGGCTACCCCTTATCAGGCGATATGCCGCTACAACGCGCTTTACTGACACCCAGGGTACGCGACTGGCTGTTTGGTGCGTTGGATGATGCGATGCCTGACCGTTGGGGTGAGCGGGCAATCCGTTTCATTGACAATCCGCCACGGGCAACGGCTTTGGACTTGCTGTATTTCGCCGGTGACCATCGCTTCGGGGCGTTGGGGTTTTCTGTTGATCAGACCGCCTACGCGCCACATCGCGGTGAACCATTGCCGAGTGCTGATTCGCTCCATGCATTGCAGGCGTTGATTGAGCGGATTGATGCCAATGAGCCGTTGACGGAGCAGGAAAAACTGATTGCCGGAACCACCAAAACCATGGGCGGGGCGCACCCCAAAGCCTTGGTGACAATGGATGGCAAGGACTGGATTGCGAAATTTCCGCGTGGAGCCAATCTTGATGTTGGCCTGATTGAACATGCATCCCTGAAACTGGCGGCGCAAGCAGGCATTAACGTTGCCCACTCGGTAGCATTGCCGGGGCTGTTTGGGCATGTGGTCACCATCGAACGTTTCGACCGCCATGCAGGCGAGCGCTTACGCGCCCTATCAGCCAAAACCGTGTTGCTGGCGGGGGTCGGGTTTGGTGCACCGCCGCTGGATGAGTTGAGTTATGGGGCAATGGCATCGTTTCTGTTGCAAGCGGGGGCGATGGGTATCCAAGCGCAGCAACGGATAGAGTTATTTCGGCGGATGGCTTTCAATATCCTGATTGAGAATTCTGACGACCACGAGAAGAACCATGCGTTTCTGTTTGACGCCGGGTATTGGTCGCTTGCCCCTGCCTTCGACGTGTTGCCTAACACCTCAAACGCAGGCTATCAGCAAATGGGGGTTGGCAAACAAGGGGCGCTTGGGTCATTGGGCAATGCGCTTTCTGAATGCAACTTGTTTGGGTTGAGCCGTGATCAGGCTATTGAAGAGTGGTTCAAGGTGGCGGATGTGGTGGCTGAATGGGATCAGGTTTACGCTGGCCTCGGGGTGTCGAGTAAAGATATTGGCTACCTGAGAACATTCATTGATCAGCCGGAGCGTAAAGCGATGCGGTTGCGCTCGGCTTTGGATGGCTTGTAACTTTCGGCTGGTTAGTCATTGTGTAACGTCCCACCTTATTCCATCCTCTTCGCTCCGCCCTAATCCAGGTGAGATAAGGGAGAAGTCTCACGCTGAAGCCCGCGTATTCTCTCCTGCCCCAGCGAGGGAGGGCGGGTGGTTATCGCCAGGGATGTAGCGGGTCCCTCGGGGGTGGCCGGGCGTCATTGAGGTGGCGGGCGATTTGGTCGCCGTGGTGCCCCTCCCGGCGTTCCGCCATACAGCGCAGCCGTTCGCCGATGAGCCAGGCGCTCTGGTCGGTAACCGGCCAGGCGAGGAAGGCGTCGAGGTCGTTGGGAAGGTCATCGGGGATCATCGCAGCGCCTCGATAGCCTGCTGGATCAAGTCGTCCGGGAGATGGTTGAGCCCCTTGGGGACGGCCAGTTCCATGGTCTGCTGGAAGTTTGGTGCCAATCGGGTCAGAGGGAGCCGCAGCTCCCGTCTGCCCACAGAACCGTGCGTACGGGTCCGTACACGGCTCCTCACGCAAGGCGTACCCACTGTTTCACATCAAACCAATGCGGTAGCTGCTTGTCTGAATGTATGGCCTGTC
>JAHJDE010000169.1 GCA_018812525.1 Gammaproteobacteria bacterium | reverse complement strand
GACCACGCACGGAGGAGGGACAATTGGGTTCGCGTAGGTCGATGAATCGGTGGAGGGCGTCATGCCTCCGTGTTATACAAGATTTCCTCCGTTGTGTCCCGTGGTTTCTTGCGGAATGAGTGGGTTGACCGAATATTTACTTGAAAATGGCGGTTCATCCCTGAACCGCAAGAGGTTCTTGCAGTTTTGCAAGAACCTCAGTCATCTTCCTATTTTCTCTCAGGCCCTACAAGTTCTTCCTATCCTGTAGAATTGCGCGTTTGCGCGTGTCGTGCGCCAACCTTTGTGAAAGACATGGCCAGCAACCATCGGATAGAGAAACAGCGACTTGACCGCCTGCGGGAGGTGCTCGACAGCGGCGCCCTGCGGGAGGCCGCGCGCATGCTCAATGCCCTGCATCCGGCGGAGGTGTCTCACTTGCTGGAGTCCCTGCCCCAGGCCGAACGGGAGATCGTCTGGGGTCTGGTCAATGAAGAGCAGGATGGCGAAATCCTGCTGCACCTGAGCGATGAGGTCCGCGACGGGTTGATTGAAAAGATGGACCTGCAAGAGCTGTTGGCGGCGGCCGGAAACCTCGACCTGGATGACCTTGCCGACCTGCTCCAGGATCTGCCGCGCACCATCACCCGCCAGATGCTCGACTCCCTCGACCATCAGTACCGCAACCGCCTGGAGTCGGTGCTCCACTACCCGGAGGACACGGCCGGGGGCCTGATGAACCTGGACATCATCACCGTGCGTCCCGAGGTCTCCCTCGACGTGGTACTCCGCTACCTCCGCCGCATCGGCGGCAACATCCCCGAGGGGACCGACTCCCTCATCGTCATCAATCGCGAATCCCAATACCTGGGCACCCTCTCAATCACCGATCTCCTGACCCAGGACCCCGGCATGATCGTGGCCGAGGTGATGAAGCTTAGGATGGCCCCCATCCCGGCTGAGACCTCGGCCCGCGACGTGGCCAACCGTTTCGAGCAGCAGGACCTCATCTCCGCGCCCGTCGTGGATGGCAGGGGCCGGGTGTTGGGACGTATCACCATCGACGACGTGGTGGACGTAATCCGCGAGGAAGGGGAGCAGAAATTCATGGGACAGGCCGGCCTCTCGGGGGACGAGGACATGTTCGCCCCCGTGGTCGCCAGCACCAAGCGCCGGGCGCTCTGGCTCGGCATCAACCTGCTGACGGCCCTGCTCGCCTCCTGGGTGATCGGCCGTTTCGAGCAAGCCATCGAAAAGGTGGTCGCCCTGGCTGTATTGATGCCAATCGTCGCCAGCATGGGCGGCGTTGCAGGCACCCAGACACTTACCCTGGCGGTGCGCGGTCTGGCGCTGGGGCAGATATCGGGGAAGAACACCCGGCTCCTGCTCTACAAAGAACTGGCCGTGGGGCTGCTCAACGGCCTGATCTGGGCCAGCGTGGTCGCCCTGGTAGCCGGACTCTGGTTCCACAACCTCAGCATCGCCCTCGTGATCGCCGCCGCCCTGGTCATCAATCTCGCCTTCGCCGCCTTCACCGGGGCCGTCCTGCCCCTACTGCTCGACCGCATCGGCATCGACCCCGCCCTTGCCGGTGGCGTGCTACTGACCACCGTGACCGATGTGGTCGGCTTTCTCGCCTTCCTCGGCCTGGCGACAATTTTTCTGCTGTAGCGGAAAAGGGCTCGCCATGATCGGCAAAGACATCTAATTCGAGGAACTTCCCTGAACCTCATTCGGCAGAAATAACCGCGCGAAGTTGTTGCCGGTCAGTTCGACCATCTCCCCGGTCGTCATGCCATGGATGCCGGCCAATTTCTCTGCCATATGGGTCAGATAGCACGGCTCGTTGGGTTTGCCGCGATGAGGGGCAGGTGTCAGGTAAGGGGAGTCGGTCTCAATGAGCAACCTATCCTTGGGGACCCTGGCCGCCACGGCGCGGAGTTCGTCGGCGTTGCGGAAGGTGATGATGCCGGAGAAGGAGATGTAAAAGCCCATGTCGAGGGCCTGGGAGGCCATCTCCCAGTTCTCGGTGAAGCAGTGCATGACGCCGCCCACCTGCCCGGCCCCCTCTTCCCGCATGATGCGGAGGGTATCCTCGCGGGCGTCACGGGTGTGGATGATCAGCGGTTTGTTGCAAAGCCTTGCGGCGCGAATGTGCCGGCGAAAGCGCTCGTGCTGCCAGGTCAGGTCGCCCTGGCAGTGAAAATAGTCGAGGCCGGTCTCGCCAATAGCGACGTTTTGTGGATGTTGGGCGAGTTCGGCCAGCCTTTCCGGCGCGGGCGATTCGGTATCTTCCTCGTTGGGATGGACGCCCACGGAGAGGGAGATGTCCTCTGCCCCCTCGACCAGAGTGACCATGGCGGGATAGCTCTCCATGTCGATGGAGACGCAGAGCATGTGCCCTATCCCGGCCTCGCGGGTCCGGTCGAGAAAGCGGGAAAAATCGCCGTCATAGGGACCGAGTCCAACCCGGTCCAGGTGGCAGTGGGAATCGATAAGCATGGGGAAAATTTCCGTGGGAATGGCGAACCCAGGGTTCTGAGTCAGCCCGTTTTTGGACAGGATTCACAGATTTCATTGGAATGATCCTGTGAGTCCTGAGGAACTTGCAAAATGGCCATCCTGGCCATTTTGCAAGGCGAAAACGAAAAATGCGATTTTTCGTTTTCTTCATTTTCAATGGCTTAGGCCATTGAAAATGGCGGTTCATCCCTGAACCGCAAGAGGTTCTTGCAGTT
>JAHJDE010000168.1 GCA_018812525.1 Gammaproteobacteria bacterium | reverse complement strand
TGATCTGCGCCTCGCTGTTCATGATCGCGATGGATCAATGTCTCGATTTTGCAGCAGCACCACCTAATTCCAGCGAAAAATAAGTGCCGTAGCGTTTCCGGTTCAGACCGCAAAATCCCGGTAGGGATCAGGAAATCTGAAATTGTTGGCAATCGACGATCAGGGCGAATACGTGGTCTATCTGCAACTGGAGGGAACGGATCATGTCTGATCAACTTAGTTTTGAGGTGCTGGAGAAAGCCATCGTTGCGCTAGAAGATGGCATGCGCGACCACGAGCAATATCCGCAGTTATTGATCGTGCGCGATGGTGTAATTCAACGCTTTGAAATCGCCATGGACCTTTCACGTAAGCTGATCCTGCGTGTGCTGAAGGAAAAATTTGCTCTCGACGACGTTTCCGCCAACAACAAAACCTTTATTCGGGAAGGTGCCCGATTTGGCCTGATCGCCGACGCCGAGGCTTGGATGGGACATCTGGAAGCGCGGAATCAAACCTCAAATACCTATAGCGCCCATCTTGCAGAGCGCGTGTTTGCGAAAGTCCCCGTTTTCTTGCCTGACGCCCGCGATCTGTTGATGAGACTTAAAGATGCCGTTGCTTGATGTGCGCTTCGACCATCTGAAGATCATTCAGGACATTCTGCAAAAGTTTGTCCCGGAGCCTGAAGTCTGGGCCTTCGGTTCCCGTGCCAAATGGCTGGCCAAAGAATATTCCGATCTCGATTTGTGCATTGTGGGTGACACCCCGCTGAGCTTTCGCACACTGGGTTTGCTGGAAGAGGCGTTCGAGGATTCCGACCTGCCCTACAAAGTGGATGTAGTGGACTGGGCGACGACCAGTGAGTCGTTCAGGAAGATTGTTGAGCGGGATCGGGTTGTGGTGAAGAGAGCTGTGCGAAGCGGCGGTAAGACTTCCAATGTTCAATGGTTTGAAAAACCGCTCGGAGAGGTCACTGTTAACCACGACGGGAAAAGAAGGCCCGTCAAAGAGTCCGAACGTAAGAAAGGGCCATACCCCTACTATGGAGCATCCGGAATCGTTGACTACGTCGATGGTTATATTTTTGAAGGGCAACATCTTCTGATCGCAGAGGACGGAGAAAATCTGCGAACCAGGCAGACCCCCATCGCTTTCATGGCGGATGGAAAGTTTTGGGTTAACAACCATGCTCATATCGTTACTGGAAATGGCGAGGTAACGACCGAGTATCTGAACTATTTTTTGCTGAATGCGGACATCCAGTCGTACCTCACTGGCGCCGTGATGCCCAAGTTAACGCAAGGGAACTTAGACAGAATCCCAGTCCGTTATCCTGATCCCGAATATCAGAAGGCCATTGTTCGGGTGCTTGCCTCACTCGACAAAAAAATCGACCTCAACCGCCGCATCAACCAAACCCTCGAAGCCATGGCGCAAGCCATCTTCAAATCGTGGTTTGTCGATTTCGAGCCGGTCAAAGCCAAGATCGCCGCCAAGCAACGCTGGCTGACCATGCACCCCTCTCCCTCCGCGAGAGGGGCTGGGGGTGAGGGTACTCCGTCGAGGCACAAACCATGTATCCCAGAAGACATCCTCTCTCTTGCCCGCGAAAACCGTGCGCACGCCACGGATGCCGAGTCACTGCTCTGGCGATTGCTGCGCAACCGATCGTTAGGAGGAAAATTTCGCCGTCAGCATCCCTGCCATCCATACATTCTGGACTTTTACTGCCACGAGCACAGACTGGCCATCGAACTCGATGGAGGGCAGCATTACACCCCTGAAGGGATAGCTTCTGATATCGAGCGCACGGGAATGCTCCAACAGCGCGGCATTACGGTGATGCGTTTTTCCAATCGTGAAGTCCTGCTGGAAACGGAAGCCGTGTTAGAGCAGGTGTGGAATGCCCTCACCCCAACCCCTCTCCCGGAGGGAGAGGGGCTTGAAGAGGCCATGCTGCGCGCCGCCATGTGTGCCATCAGCGGCAAAACGGAGGCCGAACTCGACGCCCTGAAAAATCTCCCCTCTCCCGCCGTGAGAGGGGTTGGGGGTGAGGGTGTCAGCCTCTACGACCAACTAGCCGCTACCGCCGCGCTGTTCCCGGATGAGATGGAAGATGCCGCACAGGGAAGTGCCAATGCCGCGAGCGCAGGACGCGCAGGAGCGGCTTCGGAGTTGGGGAAGATTCCGAGGGGGTGGATTGTCCGTGCAATGCCAGAATGTGTTGAAGTGAACCCATCCAGATTACTCAAGAGAGGGACCATTGCGCAGTATCTGGATATGGCCAACGTGCCCACGAATTCCGCCAGAGTACAGAATGTCGTGGCCCGCGAGTTCTCGTCCGGCTCCAAGTTCCGAAATGGCGACACACTGCTTGCGCGCATTACGCCATGCCTTGAAAACGGAAAAACGGCATTTGTGGATTTCCTAAATGGCGACGAAGTGGGTTGGGGTTCCACAGAATTCATCGTGCTTCGCCCCAAGAACGGATTGCCTGAGCCATTCGCCTACTTTCTTTGTCGCCATCCTGAGTTCAGAGCCTTTGCAATTGCACAGATGGCAGGCACCTCTGGCCGGCAGCGAGTTCCGAACGATTGCTTCGGTGGTTACCAGTTGGTTGAACCTACAAAACCGGTCTCAATCGAGTTTGGTCGACTCTCAGGTGCGGTGCTGAATCAGATTAAAGCCTTGGACGAGGAGGCAAAGACACTTGCGTCTCTTCGCGACACCCTCCTCCCCAAACTCCTCTCCGGTGAGTTGTCGGTTGAGTCCGTCGAAGTGGAGCCTGCGCCATGACCAACGCTATCCAGATGTTCATCGCCTCCGATGGTCAGTTGACCCTGAATGTTCGGCTGGACGGGGAGACCGTCTGGCTGACGCAAGAGCAGATGGGCACACTGTTCGAGCGCGAACGATCGGTGATTACCAAACACATCCGCAATCTGTTTGCCGAGGGTGAACTGGAGCGCGATTCAGTATGTGCAAAATTTGCACATACTGCCACCGATGGCAAAACCTATCAGGTGGATTACTACAACCTGGACGTCATCATCTCGGTCGGCTACCGGGTCAAATCCCCGCGCGGCGTGCAGTTCCGCCAATGGGCCACGCGAACCCTCAAGCAGCATCTGGTACAGGGCTACACCCTCAACCAGCAGCGCCTGGCTGAGCGCGGCATCGAGTTCGAACAGGCGGTGGCACTGCTCTCCCGCACCTTGGCGAACCAGCAGTTGGTGAATGCCGAAGGGGCGGCGGTGCTGGGGGTGATTGCCGACTACGCCCGAAGCTGGAGCCTGTTGCAGCAGTACGATGAGCAGAGCCTGGCCAACCAGACGACACCGCAGACGGGGATGCGGGCACTGGCGCTGGAGGAGGTGCTGGCGGCAATCGAGCAACTGAAAACCAGGCTGATCGCCAAAGGTGAAGCCACCGCCCTGTTTGGTCAGTTGCGTGGCGAGGGGCTGGCGTCGAGCATCGCCACCATCGAACAGGGGTTTGGCGATGAACTTTTTTACCCCAATGTAGCCAGCCGGGCCGCCCATCTGCTCTATTTCATCATCAAGAATCACCCGCTGGCGGATGGCAACAAACGCTGCGGTTCGTTTTTATTCCTGTGGTATCTGCGCCTGAATCAGCAACTGCTGGCCAAGCCGGTCGAACATCTGATTAACGACAACACATTGGTGGCGCTGGCCTTGCTGGTGGCGGAAAGTCAGCCGCGCCATGATGAACGAGCAACAACTCGAAGACCTGTGCATTGGCTGGTTTCAGGAAACCGGCTGGCAGTTTGTGCACGGGCCGGACACTGCGCCCGACGGCACATATCCAGAAAGGGCCGATTACCGGCAGGTGATCCTGCGCGACCGGCTGCTGGAAACCTGCGTAAATACCACAACCGCGCCATAGAGACCGCCCAAGTCATCGAAGAGTTGATCCAGATGCCCAAGGAGTTCCAGGCCGTGCTGAAACGCGAAGCGGCGCTGGGCCTGGGGCAGGACGAGTTTGCCTTCTACGACGCGCTGGCCAACAACGAAAGCGAGGTCCGTGAGTTGGATGATGACATCCTGAAGAAGATCGCCATTGAGATCACAGAAAAACTTCGGGCAAGCACGACGGTGGATTGGCAGGTACGGGAAAGCGTGCGGGCCAAACTCAGGATTCTGGTACGCCGCACCTTGCAGAAGTGGAAGTACCCCCCTGATCAACAGGCCGAACTGTTGTCCAACGAGTGGTCGAACTAATCCGATCCAACCCGGTACAGGAGCCCCATGATCACCACCCTCTTCCTTGGCATCGGCAATACCCTACTCAGCGATGAAGGGGTTGGGGTACATGTAATTCGTTACCTGAATGAACATCACCCCGATGAGCCAGATATGACCCTCCTCGATGGCGGCACCCTCTCTTTCACCCTGGCCGGGGCCATTGCCGATCACAGGCATCTGATCGTCATCGACGCCGCCCGGCTGGATGCCCCGCCGGGTACGGTTCGGACCTTCACCGGCGATGAGATGGACCGCTTCCTCGCCGGTAACCGCGCCAGCGTCCATGAGGTGGGGCTGATGGACCTGCTGAACATTTCACGCCTTTCCGGCCACGTTCCCTCTCGGCGTGCTTTGATCGGCGTTCAGCCGCAATCCATCGATTGGGGCGATTCACCCAGTGCTCCCGTCGCGGCGGCCCTTCCTCGGGCGGCATCCTATGCACTGGAATTGCATCGACAATGGCGAAAATCGCCTGTTGAGACAAGGGGACTGGACTACACTTCCGCTGGATTTGATTGAGGAAAATCAATAATCTCAGACCCAACTCGGCAAAGATCCCGCCGAGGATCTAAGCTGCTCAAGGGAGTTGTAACGACTGGAGAGGCATCCTCATCAACTGAATTTTGGGGGAATGACCATGGCCGATCAGATAACCCTTGGCGAAAGCCTGCGCCGACGCGGCGTGTCACGGCGCGATTTCATGCAGTTCTGTGCGGCCACGACCGCGTTGCTGGCCCTGCCATCGACGCTGGTCCCTCGAGTCGCCGCCGCCCTGGAGTCCGTCCGGCGCCCATCGGTGATCTGGCTCTCCTTCCAGGAATGCACCGGCTGCACCGAATCCCTGACTCGCAGCCATGCGCCGACGGTGGAGGGGCTGATCTTCGATTTCATCTCCCTTGATTATCATCACACCCTCCAGGCCGCCGCCGGCGAGGCCGCCGAGCAGGCCCGTGCGGAGGCGATGCAGGCCAACCAGGGTAGATACATCCTGATTGTGGACGGTGCGATCCCCTTGGGAGAGAACGGCAACTACTCGGCCATCGCCGGGGTCAGCAATCTGGCCATGTTGAAGGAGGTCGCCGCCGGTGCCGCCGCCATCGTCGCGATCGGCACTTGCGCAGCCTACGGCGGGCTACCCATGGCGGCGCCCAACCCGACCGGGGCGGTCCCTGTTTCAGCGATCGTCAAGGACAAACCCATTGTCAATATCCCCGGCTGCCCGCCCATTCCTACCGTGATTACCGGGGTGCTGGCCCATTTCCTGATCTTTGGCACCCTGCCGGCGCTGGACTCGATCGGCCGGCCCCTGGCCTTCTACGGCCAGAACATCCACGACCGTTGCTACCGCCGCCCCTTCTACGAACGAGGCCAATTCGCCGAGTCCTTCGACGACGAGGGGGCGCGCCAGGGCTGGTGCCTCTACAAGCTAGGTTGCAAGGGTCCCATCACCTACAACGCCTGCGCCACCACCAAGTGGAACGAAGGGACCAGCTTTCCGATCCAGTCGGGCCACGGCTGCATCGGCTGCTCCGAACCCGGTTTCTGGGATTTCGGCGGGTTTTACCAGGCCCTCTCGGCCCCGCCCGGCAACCTCGGCACGACCGTCGCCGGGGCCACCGCCATCGGCATCGCCACCGGGGCACTGGCCGCGGCCTTGAACCGGAGCAACAAGAAGGCGGCGGCCAAGGCCCACGAGACCCTGGGAGTAAAGGACCTGAGCAAGGGGGGTGAGTTATGAATACCGATCGTTCCCAGGCTCCAGCGTGGGAATGCATCCCCGGACGCTCCGGCGTCCCCTGTCGCGACGCTGGAGCGTCGCTGGCGGCATTCCCACGCTGGAGCCTGGGAACGATCAACCCTACCGTTCAAACTTTGCGCCTTCGCGCCTTTGCGCGAGGGGGCTGGAGGTTTGCCGCATGAACGCAGACGAACTCCTCATCTGGGCGCGGGGGCCGGGTTTCAACTTGGCGTTGATCGTCTTCATCGCCGGCATGCTGCTGCGGCTAATCGAGATCCTCAGCCTGGGCCGGAAACGGGACCTGGCCGAGGGTCGCGGCTGCGGGGCCTGGGGCGGCCTGCGCACCATTCTGACCCGAACGCTGCCGCACTGGACGGTCCTGATGCGGGCGCCACTGCGCATCCTCAACGGCTATCTGATGCACATCGGCCTGTTCGTGGTGATATTCCTGTTCGGCCCCCACATCGACCTGTTCAAGGCGTGGTTCGGCCTCTCCTGGCCCAACCTGCCCAGCGGCATGGTGGACGCAATGACCGCCGTCACCCTCCTCTCCCTGGTGGTGGCCCTGATCCTGCGCATGAACAACCCTGTGCTGCGGCTGATCAGCACCGGCGGGGACTATCTGGCCTGGCTGCTGACCTTCCTGCCGTTGATGACCGGTTATCTGGCCCACAACCACCTGTTGCTGCCCTACACCTGGATGCTGGCGCTCCATGTACTGAGCGTCGATCTGCTGCTGGTCCTGGCGCCCTTCAACAAGCTGACCCATATGTTCGGTTTCCTGCTGGCCCGCTGGTATCAAGGCTATCAGGCCGGTTATCGGGGGATCGCGTCATGAGCGCGCCATCGGTCGAAAAGGGCATCCGCTTCATCAGGGAACAGATCGACGCCCCGGTGGCGAGTTTCTTCAGCGCCTGCGTCCACTGCGGACTCTGCGCCGAGGCCTGTCTCTTTTATACCCAGACCCAGGACCCGCGCTACACGCCCATCCACAAGGTGGAGCCCATGCGCCGCGTCTGGGAGGCTGAATTCACCCTCCTGGGTCGGATCAAGGCGCTCCTGGGCCTGTCGAAACCCCTCTCCGAGGCCGACTTTGCCACCTGGGAGCCCCTTATCTATGACGGCTGTTCCCTCTGCGGCCGCTGCTCCCTGGTCTGCCCGGTGGGCAACGACATCTCCGGCATGATCCGCAAGATCCGCGAGGGCTTCGCCGCCGCCGGCCACGCCCCCGAAGGGCTGGTCGGCGCCACCACCCGCGCCATCGAGACCGGCAGTCCCATGGGGGTGCGCCTGCCCGCGCTCCAGGCCCAGATCCGCCATATCCGGGAGAGCACGGGGCTGGAGATCGGCCTGGACCAGCCGGGGGTCGAATACATGGCCCTGCTCTCCTCCATGGAGATCATGAACTTCCCCGAATACCTGGAGGCCCTCGCCCGCATCCTGCGCCAGGCCGGCAAGTCCTGGACCATCTCCTCCAAGGCCTTCGAGGCCACCAACAGTGGCATCCAGATCGGGGTCTCCGACCTGGCGCGGGTGCTGGTGCAGCGTGTGGTGGACGCAGCGGAGGAGCTGGGTGTCAAAACGGTCATCAGCCCCGAGTGCGGTCACGCCTACACCGCTATCCGCTGGGACGGTCCCAATCTGATCGGCCGGCCCTACAGGTTCAAGGTCAAGCACATCCTGGAGCTGCTGGACGAATTCCGCGAACAGGGACTGTTCAAGACCGGGGGCAAGGAAGCGGCCCGCCTGAGCTTCCACGATCCCTGCCAGATCGCCCGCAAGGGGGGCGTGGTCCGGCAGCCGCGCCGGCTCCTTGACCTGGTCGCGGAAAACTTCGTCGAAATGGGCGATCCTGGGGCCATGAACTGGTGCTGCGGCGGGGGCGGCGGGGTCAGCGCCAACGAGCGGGCCGATGCCCTGCGATTGGCGGCCTTCGGGCAGAAGAAGGCGCAACTGGACGCCCTGGGGATCGACACCCTGGTGACGGCCTGCGCCAACTGCCGCATCACCCTGGAAGAGGGGCTGGAGGCGAACGACATGAACATCCCGGTGATCGGCCTGACGGAGATGATCGCGGAACACCTGGTGGAAACGAATCGGACAGGGGAGGAAAAGGCGTGAGCCTGAATACCGGATTTATCTCGCGCAAAGGCGCAAAGACGCAGAGAAGACCATGGGATGGTCCGCCTCCTTGCTTCAACCGGCAGGTCATGGCAAGGAAACCCTGCGTATTTTGTAACTATTCAGCTCAATTCGGAAATTGCCCCCTCCCCCCAACCCCCTCCCTGAGGGAGGGGGAGCTGAACAGTTACCGTATTTTCTCGTTTCCTTCGCGCCTTTGCGTCTTTGCGCGAAATCCATAGAGGAATTTAGGATGACCTCCATCAACAACGACTGGCAATTCAAACGGACACTGGACGAACTGGACGGCAACCAGCAGCGCCAGGTGGGCTCCCTCTTCGTGCGCAACGTGCTGGACCTCTGCCATGACCCCCGCGTCCCCAGGGTCCTGGATGTGGCCTTCAATCTGGAAACGGACCCCGAGGTGATGAACGACGCCATCAAGTCGATCATGCAGGCCGTCCTCGACAGCCACGCCCGCTGCGGCGCTGCCTGCAAGTGGATCGACCAGGCGGGCTATTACGTCGCCCGCGCCGCTGCGGCTTGCCTGACGCCCCGATCCTTCACCCTGGGCAAGGACCCCGCCTGGCAGGCGGCCCTGAGTTGCCGCATGGCGCGGACCGCCTCGACCCTTGATTGCATCGAATGCGAGCCCGAGACGGAGGGCACGAAACAGCACCAGATCCTGATGGATTACCTGGAAACCCAGAGAGGAGCCGGACAATGAGCGAACGCATCGTCGTCGATCCCATCACCCGCATCGAGGGCCACCTGCGCATCGAGGCGCAAATGGAGGGCAACCGGATCGGCCAGGCCTACTCCTCCGGCACCATGGTGCGGGGCATCGAGCTGATCCTGCGCGGGCGCGACCCCCGCGATGCCTGGGCCTTCGCCCAGCGCATCTGCGGCGTCTGCACCCTGGTCCATGGCATCGCCTCCATCCGCGCCGTGGAGGACGCCCTGAACTACGAGATCCCGGCCAACGCCCAACTGGTGCGCAATCTGATGATCGGCGCCCAGTACGTCCACGACCATGTGATGCACTTCTACCACCTCCACGCCCTCGACTGGGTGGATGTGGTCTCGGCCCTGGGCGCCGATCCCAAGGCCACCTCGGAGCTGGCCCAGAGCCTGTCGAACTGGCCCAAGTCCTCGCCCGGCTATTTCAGCGACATGAAGGCCAAACTCAAGGGTTTCGTCGATGGCGGCCAGCTCGGCATCTTCGCCAAGGCCTACTGGGGCCATCCGGCCTACAGGCTGCCGCCCGAGGCCAACCTCATGGCCGTGGCCCACTACCTGGAGGCCCTGGAGTGGCAGCGCGACGTGGTCAAGCTGCACGCCATCTTCGGCGGCAAAAACCCCCACCCCATGTTCCTGGTGGGCGGCGCCCCCAATCCCATCGACCTGAACTCCGACTCGGCCATCAACGCCGAACGCCTGGCCCAGGTGCAGCGGGTCATCGACCAGATGCGGCTCTTCGTCGATCAGGTCTACGTGCCGGACACATTGGCTGTGGCTGGTTTCTATCCCGACTGGTTCCAGCGCGGCGAGGGGCTGGGCAACTTCCTGGTCTACGGCGACTTCCCCTCCGCCAAGGAAGGGACCGACCTGCGCGATCCGGCGAGCTGGTGGATACCCCCCGGCGCCATCCTCGGCCGCAACCTGGACGAGCTGCACGAGGTGGACCTGCGCGCCGAGGCCCAGGTCCAGGAGTTCGTCGCCCATAGCTGGTACGACTATCAAGACGGCAACGACAAGGGGCTGCACCCCTGGGCCGGCGAGACGAAATTCGACTACAAGGGCCGGGGCGGCCCCGACACCCCCTACAAACAGCTCAACCTGGACGACGGCTACTCCTGGCTCAAGTCCCCCCGCTGGAAGGGCCACGCCATGGAGGTCGGCCCCCTGGCGCGGGTCCTGGTCCTCTATGCCAGGGGCCACGCCCAGACCCGCGAGCTGGTCGATTCCACCCTGGCCCGCTTCGGCGCCGGCAAGCGCGCACTCTTCTCCACCCTGGGCCGCACCGCCGCCCGTACCCTGGAGACCAAGCTCATCGTCGATCAGATGCAAGGCTGGTACGACAGCCTCATCGCCAACATCAAGGCCGGCAACACCCGCACCTTCAACGAAAGGCTCTGGGACCCCGCCACCTGGCCTGCCGAGGCCAAGGGCGTCGGCTTCACCGAGGCCCCGCGCGGCGGCCTGGCCCACTGGGTGGTCATCAAGGACGGCAAGATCGACAACTACCAGGCCGTGGTCCCCTCCACCTGGAACGCCGGCCCCCGCGACCCCAGCAACCAGCCCGGCGCTTACGAGGCCGCCCTCCAGGACAACCACGAACTCCACGACCCCAAACAGCCGATCGAGATCCTCCGCACCATCCACAGCTTCGACCCCTGCATCGCCTGCGCCGTCCACCTGGCCGACGAAAACGGGGAAGAGCTGTTGCAGCTGCGGGTGAATTGAGGGGTGGGAGGGGGTGCAATCGAAAGTGTGGGGAATCCCCCGTTCGTGGTGAGCCCTTCGTCTTCGCTCAGGACAGGCTTGTCGAACCACCGTTTCCCGCGCCGGCAAGCCCTTCGACAGGCTCAGGGCGAACGAAGGAGGATCGTTGTCCCACGGGGAACTTGCAAAATGGCCATCCTGGCCATTTTGCAAGTTCCTCATTTGGGAGAAGTTCTCTTTGCGACTTAGCGACTTTGCGCGAGGTAAATTTCTGAATCCGATCAAAGATTGGAGCAGAGGCAATCCCGGTAGTCCCGCTTGTTTTTCTTGCAATAGGGGGCCTTCTCTGCGAGGGGGTAGAAGGTGCGCAGGGCGCGCTGCTTGATGACGAAGGTGCTGTAGAAGGGCTCCTTGCCGTCGAGCCGGGTCTCGAACAGGCAGGCCTCCTTGCTGTTCTTGCCCACCCGCTTGCTGGCCTGCTTGAAGGCCTGGGTCCCGGCGAGGAGGATGTCCTCGGCGCTCATCTCGCGGTTGTAGCCCGTCAGGCACTTGACGTTGTTCGCTGGCTCCCGGGGGTTCTTGAACGCGACGCTGATGCTGTAGATGGGCGAGCGAATTCGCTCCTTGAGATAGAACGCCCGGCATTTGTATTCGGGCCTGGCCGAGAGATTGGCATTCAGTTGACGATACCCGGCCCAGCCCTTGTCCTGGGCCTGCCAGTAGCGGGCGGCGTAATGCAGCCCGCCCAGGTCCATGCCCTCGCCCGGTTCACCGCAGAAGACGTGCTTGAAGCCCTTCTGTTCGAACCAGACCCGGCGCAATTCGTGAACGAACTGCTCGGGGGTCTCGGCCTGGGAGAAGACGCGGTTGCCCAGAGCACTTCGTAGACGCTCGACCACCGTAGCATTGGCGGGCTTGAGCATCATGCGCTCGAAATCGACGGCGGCCACCTCGGCGCCCCAGCCGCCGCAGAGTTGCAATACCTCCAGGTCGAAATCGGTCAGGGGCGGATATTCCGGGGCATGGAGGGTCCGGGGGTCCTTGTCGAAGAAGGGCTGAAAGGCGCCCGCCGCGAAGGGCAGCAGCAGCACCAGGAGAAAGAGGGAAACACGGCGGGTCGATGTCATGGCAATTCACCTTGGTTGATCCGGGGCGCGGGCGGGGCGGGATACTGCCCCGGCGCGCGCCTCCGGTCAGTATATCTTGGATCGCGGGGCTACCGGTCTCCCTCCGGGCCCTCAGAACCGAGCTTGGATACCCGCCTGCTTGAGAATGGCGTTCGCGGTGGGCTTTTTCTTGATCGTGACAGGGACGGAAAGGCGCTTGCCGCTGATCGGGCTCAGAGGTTTTTTCACAGCCTCTCAGCCAAAACTCATGACTACCCTTGGCTTGGCGCACCAGGGAACAGCCGTGATCGAGCAGAATCCGCCGAAGTTGCGGATAAAAACCCTCGCCCACGGATCAGCGCGCGGCCCGCGCCGGGAAAGATTCGTAATGCTGGAACAGCAGGCTCAGCCCTTCCAGGCCGACGGAAATACCGTCCAGCTCCGCCAGTTCGGGCGCGATCTCCCACGCCCTGGCCGTCAACGACTCGTAACTCTCCGCCTCGGTCACCAGGCCAAGCTCGTCGCACTCCGCGATCCACATCTCCCCGTCACGGGTAACATTGACGGCAAGGGTCGTACCGAGGGTTTTAGGGGCGAATGGATAGACATTCATGGGCATCGCCTGGCGAGAAAATTGACCCTCAGAGTATAACCCACCCCCGTGATGGAGCAATTTCCCGCGCGCTCGCGCTCCCAAGAAAAATTCCGGCCCGTCAAAAATCCGTTATCATTTGGGCGCCATTTCACACTAACTTTCCATCAAATTGAGGGAGAGACATGTTCACCAAATCCGGCGTCGGCGTCAGCCACCACAGAAACCCCAAAGTAGCCGCCCGCGAGGCCTGCGAAGCGGCCTTGAAGCGCGCCGGCATCGAGGGGCATCCTGATTTCGTCTTTATGTTCGCCTCGGTGGGCTACGACCAGCGGGTATTGGTCGAAACGGTCCGAGAGCTGACCGGTAACGCCCCCCTGGCGGGCTGCTCGGGCGAGGGGATCATCACCCAGGGCGAGAGCGACGAGGGCAACTTCACCCTCAGCGTCATGGCGGTGCAATCGGATGAGATCCGCTTTGCCCACGCCATGGCCCTGAACACCACGGGCTCCCACTACGACACCGGCAAATCGGTCGCCGAGCAACTGAAAGGCCAGGCCGGCGGACCCATCATCGGCATGATCATCCTGGCCGAGGGGCTCCACTTCAATTACGACCTGTTCCGGCAGGCCTTCACTGAGCACTTCCCCAAGGGTGACGAGGTGCTGCTGTTCGGCGGCATGGCGGCGGACAACTGGGCCATGAAGGAGACCTTCCAGTATTTCGACGGCCAGGTCCACACCAACGCGGTCATGGGCGTACTCCTGACCGGCTCCCTGCGCGTCGCCCACTCCGTGGGCCATGGCTGCGTGCCCATTGGCACCGAACGCACCGTTACCCGTAGCGATCACAATGTGATCTACGAGATCGACGGCAAGCCGGTGCTCGACATCCTCAAGGAGTATCTGATGGAGGATGAGGTGGACAACTGGAAGAAGGCGGTGGTCAACCTGAGCTGGGGCCTCAAGGCCAGCGAGGACATCAAGGGCGCTTACGACGAGTTCGTCATCCGCTTCATGCCTGCCCGCGACGAGGCTGCGGGGTCCATCACCATCCCCACCGAGATCCCGGCCGGGACCAAGGTCTGGATGACCCGGCGCGACCACGACAAGATCGCCAAGGGGGTCGAGAAGATCGGCGAGAACGTCCTGAAGCAACTGAACGGCGAGCGGCCCAAGATGGTCTTCCACTTCGACTGCGCCGGGCGCGGCAAGGTGGTCTTCCGCGAACAGCAGAAGCTGGAGGTACTCCGTTCGCTGCAAGGGGCGCTGGGCGCCGATGTCCCCTGGATCGGTTTCTACACCTACGGCGAGATCGGCCCCATCGGCACCTGCAACCAGTTCCACAACTACACCCTGTCGTTGATGGTGCTTTATTGAGACTGGAGGCCTGAGGCCTGAGGCTTCCGATCCTGCCCCTCAAGCCTCAAGCCTCAAGCCTATTCCTAAGAGAACCACATGCCGGGGAGAGATACAGAACTGGAGGCGAAGTACCAGCAGGCCAGGGAGCAGGTGGAGCGGCTTTCCGATCAGGTGAAGCGCCTGACCAAGACGGAAAGCGAGCTCTACAGCTTCCAGGAGGCCTTCGACGCCCAGTTGCGCGTCTACCGCAAGCTCTATGAGTTCAGCAAGGCGCTGGTCTCGACCCTGGACCCGGAAGTGGTGCTGCGCCACACGGTCCACTTCGTGCTTTACGAACTCAACTTCGAGCGCTGTGTCATCCTGACCCCGAACGACAGGGACGGGGCCTACGAGGTCCGGGCCTTCGACGGCTATTACGATGGGGCCGAGGCCATCACCCAGGCCCGGTTCGACCGGGAGGATCCCGCCATCCAGGCGGCCCTGCAACACAGCCTGCTCTGCACCTGCTGCTGCACGGAAACCACGGCCCGGCATATCGCCGAGCGGCTCCAGCTGGACCAGTTCGCCGCCTTCCCCTTCGGCGGCGACCCGGGCAACCCCTATGGCATCCTGGTGGTCGGCAACACCAACGAGAACCTGCCCTATCAGACGCCCATCCAGCCCGATACTGAGTCCATGGTCGTGCTGGGTAACCTGCTGAGTCAGGTCTCCAACACCATCAACAACATCCGCTATTACCACGCCCTGGAGCACGAACGCTGGCAGTTGGCGGATAAGGTCAAGGAGCGCACCAAGGAGCTGACGGAGCAGAATCAGGCCCTGGAGCACACCCTGGAGGCCCTGCGCGTCGCCAAGGAGCGGGCAGAGGAGGCCACCCGGGCAAAGGGCGATTTTCTGGCCAACATGAGCCACGAGATCCGCACCCCGATGAACACCATCATCGGCATGGCCCACCTGATGACGCAGAGCCAGCTCGACCCCAAGCAGGCCAACTTCCTGCGCAAGATCGACAGCGCCTCGCGCTCCCTGCTTGGCATCATCAACGACATCCTGGACCTCTCCAAGATCGATGCCGGCAAGCTGGAGCTGGAGGAGATCGACTTCAACCTCAGCTCGGTGCTGGAAAACCTCATCAACATGTTCGCCATCCGCACCGAGGAGAACAACCTCGACTTCTATGTCACGGTCGATCCACGCATCCCCCGCCAGCTCCACGGCGACCCCCTGCGCATCGAACAGATACTGATCAACATCGCCAACAACGCGGTCAAATTCACCCAGGAGGGGGAGATCGGCATCGACGTGCGCCTGGTGGAACGGAACAACGGCACCCTGCGTATCCGTCTGGAAGTCCAGGACACCGGCATCGGCATGACCCCGGAAGAGGTGGCCAAGCTGTTCCAGCCCTTCACCCAGGCCGACAGCTCCACCACCCGGAAATTTGGGGGAACCGGCCTTGGGCTGGCCATCTCCAAGCACCTGGCCGAGCGGATGGGGGGCGGGATCTGGGTCGAGAGCATCTCCGGCCAAGGCAGCCGCTTCTTCGTCGAGATCCGGCTGGGGGTGCAGCCCGGCTCCGAGCCGCCGTCGGCCGACCCCCTCCTGCGCGGCCGCAAGGTGCTGGTGGCGGAAGGCAACGCGCGCTGGCGCGAGATCATCGGAGAACTGCTGACGGGCTTTGGTATGGATACGCGCATCTGCCTCGACGGCGCCGGGCTGATCGAAGCCCTGGAACAGGAAGGGGGGCGCTACGATCTGATTCTGCTGAACTGGCGCCTGCCCGGCCAGGACCCTATCAGCCTCATCGAACGGCTGCGGCAGCGGATCAGCCCCCTGCCGCCCCTTGTCATCATCACCGGCAGCTTCAGCCGGGAGTCGGTGCTGCAAAGGCTCGAACCCTACGGCATCCGCAACCACATCTCCAAGCCCATGACCGCCCCCATGATGCACCGCGCCCTGCTGGCGGCCCTCTCCCTCCGCAAGGAGGAAACGGACGACTTGCAGCGCCATTTCTCCAGCCTCAAGCGGGAGTTGCGCACCACCCGTGGCGGCTCATGCCTGCTCCTGGTCGAGGACAACCAGTTCAACCGGGAGATCGTCCTCGGCCTGCTGGAGGATACGGGGATCGAGGTGGCGTGCGCCGAGAACGGGCGGCAGGCGGTGGACCGGGTCCTGGGACACCCCGACCATTTTGACATGGTGCTGATGGACATCCAGATGCCGCTCATGGACGGTTACAAGGCCACCGAGATCATCCGCCGCCACGTCGACCGGGACCGGCTGCCCATCATCGCCCTCACGGCCAACGCCATGGTGCAGGACGTGGAGCGGACCCGGGTGGCCGGCATGAACAGCCACCTCAACAAACCCATCGACGTGCAGGAGTTTTATTCGACCCTGCTGCAATACCTGCCGCCCAAGGGTGAGGCCGGTGGCATGACCCCCGGTGAGGCCAGCATGTTCATCCGGCTGCCGGCCATCGAGGGCATCGACACCGCCGAGTTGGTCAACCGGGTCGGCGGCAGCGAAGAGACCCTCTACAAGATCCTGGAGAGCTTTGCCCAGGAATTCTGCAACGTGCCGGAGCAGATACTGCGGCTGCTGCAAGAGGACCTTGAAGGGGCCGAGCGGCTGATTCACACCCTGAAAGGCGTTACCGGCAACCTGGGGGCCAAGGCCGCCTATCAGGCCTCCCACGCCCTGGACGAGGCGTTCAAGCTGCAAGAGCAGGAAAAGTACCTGGGGCTGCTGGCCGACCTGAGCCTGCACCTGGACCCGCTATGTGGCGCCATCAAGCGCCTGCTGGCCAATCGCTCGCGCAAGGGTCAGGGCCAGGCCGGCGGCCGGGAATCGATCTCCACCGAGGAACTGAAGTCACGCTACCAGGCCCTGGTAGAACCCCTGGAGAAACACCGGGCCTCCCTCTGCAAGGAGGCGATTGCCGAGATCCAGGGCTTTGCCCTGCCCGAGGGGGAACAGACATTTTTCGAGCAACTGGGTAAACTGGTGGCCTCTTACAGGTACAAACAGGCATTGCAACTGTTGCACGGACACCTTCATCATGGCTGAACAGACCCCAACCATTCTGGTCGTAGACGACACCGAATCGAACATCGACATCCTGCTCAACCTCCTCGCCGAGTACGAGATACTGGTGGCCCTCGACGGTCCCTCGGCGCTGGAGATACTGGAGAAACAACAACCGGACATCATCCTGCTGGACATCATGATGCCTGGCATGGATGGCTACGAGGTCTGCCGGATTATCAAGGCGCGGCAGGACTGGGAGGATATCCCCATCCTCTTCATCACCGCCCGCACCGACGAGGCCAGCATCCTCAAGGGCTTTGAGGTGGGCGGCAGCGACTATGTGACCAAACCCTTCCGCTCCAAGGAACTCCTGGCCAGGGTGCGTACCCTGCTCGGCTACAAGCTGTCCATCGACCGCCTGAGATATATCTCTGTGACCGACGAGCTGACCGGGGCCGCCAACAGGCGCGCCTTCTTCACCCGCGGCGCCGAGATGTTCGCCCAGGCCAAGGAAGCGGACAGGCTGCTCTCGGCCTTGATGCTGGACCTGGACCGCTTCAAGGCCATCAACGACACCTTCGGCCACGTGGCGGGGGATATCGCCCTCAAGGCCTTCGTAGAGCGGGTCAGGGAACAGTTGGCGCCGGGGGATCTGCTCGGGCGCCTGGGGGGAGAGGAATTCGCCGTCGTCCCAGCAAAAAGGTCGCCGGACGAGGCCATCAATCTGGCCGAGGCCATCCGGCGCTCCGTCGAGGCCCGGAAGATCGATGTGAAGGGCGACATCATCCCCCTCACCGTCAGCATCGGCATCGCCTTCAGCGATGGAAAAACCGAGAGTTTCGATGCCCTGCTCTCCGTCGCCGACGGCCAGCTCTACGCCGCCAAGCACGACCAGCGCAACTGCATCCACTTCCTCGGCCAATCGGGCAAGACCCAGAAACCGGACGGACAGACGGGATTCCGCAAGCGGCGGTAGTCAAAACCGCTCCTGATGATGCATGAGTATCTGGTCGGCGTCATCTATCTCCTTCTGGCGGTGGCGCTTTTTTGCGCGCTCGTCCCTGGCAGTAGATGGCCGGTGTTATGGTCTGGTCTGGCATGGGCGCCCCACGGCATGATCGATCAGTATTGGCTGATGAAGGATTACTTCCGGCCCAACTATTTTATCGAGTTTAAGCTCGGCTCGTGGACATTCGGGCCTGAGGACTACCTATCTGTCTTTGCGTTTTGTGGTTTATCCGCTGGCCTCTTTGACATATTGGTCAGAAAAAAGGGGTACGCCGTTCTGCGGGAATTCGATCTTAGGGGATTCATAAAACTTGTGGCCTGGGGTCTCCTGCTGATCGGTGCAACCCACGGCCTGATTCGAGGCGCCGGCCTGAATTCGCTCTATGCCATCACCCTCGTCAATGTAGCCAGTGGCCTCTTCATCCTGATAAACAGGCCTCATTGGATAGGGTCCGCACTGGTCACCGCGTTCGTAGTCTTGGTGTTTGCGTTCCTCTCCTATTGGGGTTTTTACTTGCGCCTCTACCCGGATATCATCGAACGATGGTGGTACGGTAACGCCCTTTCTGGAGCGTTGCTCGGAGTGCCTTACGAGGAGCTGCTGGTATGCTGGGCGGGCGGCTTGTTTATCGGGCCGGTGCTGAGATACTGCATGGACCCAGCAAACAGCCTGGATGGAACGCAGAATAGTTGACATCCACGCGAAGCGTGGGAATGATCCATCTGGCTAACCTGAACACCTGAACACGATGAACACGGGGTCAAGTCTAACATTCCAACATTTGTTGGAATGTTAGACTTGACCCCGCACTTCCTTCCGCACTTCGCACGTGTCACCGCCCGTCGCCCCTAAATTCCGTAGGATGCCGGTGAGCGATAGCGAACCGCATCATTTGCGCTTCGCTGACCCCGCACTTCCGCACTTCGGGCGTATGCGTAGATGCTGGGCGAACTGTTGCAGGTCGGGGCGCCGCAGCAGCGTATGCAGCGGGTTAGGCAATGAGTTTGTCATATTCGGCATGCGATCCAATCCATACCCATAGGAACCCATCTTCAATTTCAATTGCTATGGCACGGTGGTTGATGCCGACACGCACAGACCACACCTTGCCTACCTTTTTGAAATGTAACGATGGGTGTCGTGGATTGCTTTTAAGAAGTTTGTGATTTTTGTCTGCGAGTGCGCGAACTTCTTCAGGGAGTGCGTCATAATATATCCAAAATCGGCTGGTAGTCGAATGCTTCACAGCGGTTTCGTTTTCCCGGCACGATGTTCAGCAAGCGCGTCGTTGATCAGAAAGTCGAGTTTGCCGGCTTCTGAGTCTGTCGCAATCTGAAGGTCCCAACGCGCGTGCTCATATTCAATAAACCAGTTACGGAGCGTTGCGAATGATTGATTATCGAGACGCTGAATCTGATCTTCAATTAATTGAACGGTTGTCATAGCTTTAACTCTCGGAAAACATCCAATCATTTTAGATTCTCGCGGTCATTATGCCTAACGAGCGAAGCGAAGCGGGAGTCAGGTCCCGCCTTGTAACTTCTTCCGAAGGATTTTTCCGACACAACCCCGGTTGATCGGGGTTGGCCTCCAGATCCCGCTGATGAAGCCCGATCCGCCGGTGACCAGCAGTTCCCTCATGACTCCCCATTTCCTCTTTGCATCTTCTCGATCAGTTCCTTGGCCAGTTCCCGGTCGTAGATCACCAGGGCCGGCTTGCGGGCCTGGGCAGGGGGTTGATCTTCCTCGTCCGGCGGGCCGGGGGCGTTGAAGATGCCGTACTTCTGCTTGTCGCTGACCACCTCGTCGATCACCCGCTTATCGATCCGCTCGATCCCCAGGGAGAAGCCGTAGACCAGGGCCGTGTCGCAGAGGATGTTGATGCTGCGGGGGATGCCGCCGCTCAACTCGGCGATGCGCATCAGGGCCTCGTGACTGAAGAGCGGGGTCTCGCGGCCCGCGACTCGGAGGCGGTGGATCACATAGAGACCCACCTCGGCCTCGCACAGCCGTTGCAGGTGGAAGTCCACGGAGATGCGCTGGGCGAACTGTTGCAGCTCGGGCCGCCGCAACAGGGTCTTCAACTGGGGCTGGCCGACCAGGATGATCTGCAACAACTGATCCTTGTCGGCGTTGATGTTGGAGAGCATCCGCAGGGACTCCAGGGCCTCCGGATTCAGGTTCTGCGCCTCGTCGATGATCAGCACCACCCGCCGCCCGGCACCGTATTCCGCGATCAGGAAGTGCTGGAAGGCGTCGAACAGGGCCACGGGCGACCTGTTCTCGTAGGGCTGATCGAAGGCCATCATCACCCACTCCAGCGGATCGACGATGTTCCGGTGGGTGTTGGAGATGAGCCCGACCCGGATATCGGGTCCCAAATGGTTCAAGAGGTGGCGGATCAGGGTGGTCTTGCCGCAGCCGATCTCCCCCGAGATCACCGAAAAACCGGCGCGGTTCTGGATGCCGTACTCCAGCATGGCGAAGGCCAGCCGGTGACGCTGGCTGAAGAAGAGGAAATCGGGATCGGGCTGAATGGAGAAGGGTTTCTCTTTCAGGCCGTAGAAGGTTTCATACATACGCAGATAGAACCGTCATTGGCCGACAAAGGCGCGAATCCGCGCGAGCAGTTCGGGCGAGGCCTGCGCCCCCAGGGAACCGCTGGGCCGGAATCCCTCAAGGGAGTCCAGGAGGGCCGGAAAGGCCGCCTCGTCCTCGGCCATCAGAATCCGGCCCGATTCGGCGAAATGACGGGCCGTACCCCACTGGTGGTCGCTCCGCGTCTCGCCCAGGGCAGCCACGCGCGGCAGTACCAGCAAGGGCTTGCCGAGCAGCAGGGCCTTGATGATGGTCCCCGTCCCGGCATGGGCCACTACGGCGCTGCACCCCTGCATCCGGGCATCGAACTCGGCCGGGGAGAGGAATGCCTGGCTGGGGAAGTGGGCAGGGCGATAGCTTCCCTCACCGATCTGGGCGAAGAGATCACTCCTTCCTCTCTCCCCGGCCCAAAGGTCTACCAGCCGTAACAGGCGATCATAGGGCGTTTGATGGCCAACAGTGACGAAAATCATACCACCTGGCCTGCGTACTCCGGCCCCTCCTCCGACGCCAGCTCCGGCCATTGGGTCAGCCAGAGATCGGCGTATTTGCCCGCCATGCTGCCCGCCCGGGAGAGCCGGTCCACGTTGGCCAGGCTGTCCAGCCAGAGGGTGCGGGCGCCCAGCCGCTTGCCGATCCGGACGGCGAAATAGCCGGGGGCCGCCCCGGTGGTGACCACCAGGTCGGGGCGCAACCGCAGCAGCAGCCAGAAGATTCGAATCGCCTGCAACAGCGCCCCGAGGGGGTTCCAGCGGGTGGCATCGTTGGCGGTGTAGAAGGGGGCTCCCGCCGCCTCGTCCCGGTAGTCGGCCCGTACCGTGAGATAGGCGATCTCGCAACCCGCGAAGGCCGGCATGATGCGCATCAGTTCGATCCAGTGGCCGCCGCCGCTGGAGACAGCCAGCACCCGGAGCCGTTTCGCCCCCTTACCGAAATCCGCGAAGCTCGATTGCCCCCTCCCCCTTTGGGGGAGGGTTGGGGAGAGGGAACGATCCGCACGGTTCCACTCCTTCTGCCGTTGGGTGAAGAACTTGAGATAGAGCGACAGCTTGGAGACCACATAGAACGGCATTTTAAAGAGGCTCCGAAACGGAATGATGTCGCGCCCGAACTCGAACCAAGCCAGTGAGAGGCCGAAGAGCACCAGACACCAGGACAGCCCCAGGAGCGCCAGCGCCCCATGGCCCGCGTCGAGAAGGGCAACCGCCGGCAAGGTCAGTAGGGTCGCCAGTACCAGCAGCAGCAGGAAGAGCGAAAGCGGCGGCACGCAGACATCCAGGGCCAGGGCGATGCGGCGCGGGTCCCCCCTCGCCAGGGCGCGCCAAAGGGCGGGCAGTCCGTAGCTTAGGAGGGTGGCGATATGGCCGTGTTCCCAGCGCTTGCGCTGGGCGGAGGCCGCCGCCTCCGTCGCCGGAAAGGCGCTGAGGACGCAGGCGTCGGCGCAAAAGAGCGGCATGGCGCCATCTTCGATGAGGTCCAGGGTCAGCTTCATGTCCTCGACGATATTGCCGCTCGCCAGCGACAGACGCTCCAGCACCGGCCAGGGAAGGGCCATCCCTGTGCCGTACAACTGACAGGGCATCCCCAGGGCCGCAAGCCCCATGGGCCGCGCCAACCCGCGCAGCCGCCAGGCGAACTCCGCGATCCGGGGTCGGCCCGAACTCTCCTCCTGGCGCATCTGGTAATAGGCCTGGGCTGGACGGCCGCTGGCCTGGGCGACCTGGGCCAGTTCCTCCAGGCTACCCGGCGTCAGCTCACAATCGGCATCCAGAAAGACCACCACTTCGGGCGGGTCCGGCCGCAGATGATTCAAGGCGAAATCCAGGGCAAAACCCTTGCCCCGCCGATCCGGGTCCTTGCGTTCCAGCACCGCCACACCCAGCCCGGCCGCTACAGTCGCGGTGGCATCGGTACAGTTGTCCGCCACCACCAGGACTCGGTCCTGCCCCTCCAGCTCCGGCAGCAGGGCCGCGAGGGTGCGGCCGATGGACAGTTCCTCGTCGTGGGCTGGAATAACAACGACCTTCGTCACATAGCGCCCTTCAAGCCCCTCCCGGCGACAGGCGGCCTGCGGACGCACCGACGCCATCAGGCACTCGACCGCCAGCACCAGGGCGGGAACGAGCAGCACAAGCGCCAAAAGGCCAAGCAGCAGGGAGATGAATAGCGTCATGCCCCATCATCCCATGGCCGCGACCGGGCGAAAAGAATGGCCAGCCTGGCTGCCTCGGTGTCCACCGAATGGCGCTCCATGACCCGGTGACGGCCGGCATCGCCCATTGCTTGAAGACGGGCCGGGGGGGTGGATAGGCACGCCTCCATGGCCAGGGCCAGCTCATCGACCGAGCCGGCAGGGATGAGCCAGCCGTTCTCGCCCTGACGTACCAGTTCCGGGATACCGGCGATGGCGGTGGTGATCACCGGCCGGCGCAGGGCCAGGGCCTCCATGATGACCACCGGCAGGCCCTCGGCGAAGCTGGGCAGGACCAGGCAGCGGGCGGCCAGGATCTCCTCGCGCACCTGGTCCCCGCTGATCCAGCCGGTGATGCGTATCCGGGATTGCAATCCGTGGGTGGCGATGAGGCGCTCGATCTCGCCCCGCATCTCGCCATCGCCCGCCAGCACCAGCTCGAAGGCGACACCCTTGGCCACCAGCACCCTGGCCGCCTCGATCAACAGCAACTGCCCCTTCTGTTCGCAGAGGCGCCCCACGCAGACCAGCCGAGGCGCCTCTGGCACCGGCACTTCGGGCACTTGGTGAAAGGCCGGCTCCAGCCCGCAGTGGACGACCTTCACCTTGGGCCAATGTTCGTGCCCCACCCAGCGGTAGAGCTGGCTGCGGCCGTAGGAGCTGATCGCCACCACGAAGGCGGCGCGGCGGATCTTCTCGCCCAGTCTGAGTGCCTTCGGCCGGTCGAACTCCTCCGGCCCGTGGACTGTGAAGCTGTAGGGCGGCCCGCCCAGGGCCTGGACCAGCATCGCGACCTCGGCGGAGTTGGTGCCGAAGTGGGCATGGAGATGGCTTACCCCAGCCTCGCGCAGCCAGGGCAGGATGCGGCAGGCCTCGGCCAGATAGATCAGGTGGTAGGGCAGGGGCCGGTCGCCCCGCCAGCCCATGCGCAGGGCCAGCCGGAGGGCGGAAAGCAGGTTCCGGGGCGACCGGACCAGCGCCCTGGCCAAGGCCGCCAGGAGCGGCACCATCCCCTCCCGCAGGGCGTAGCGGGTCTTTTCCCGTTCGCGTTCGTCCTCGGCATCCGCCAGTTCCGCGTCCCAGCCACGCAGGGCGATGCGGGTCACCGCCAGCCCCTGCCGCTCCAGGGCCAGGATCTCGCGGCGGATGAAGCTGTGGCTGACCTTGGGGTATTGGTTGATGAAGTAGGCGATCCGCGGGCTCATGGCCTCGGCCCTCGGGCGCGGACGACCGGGGCGGCCACGGCGACCGAGCTGTCGTCGGGCACATCCTGGGTCAGCACCACGTTCGCGCCGATCTTGCAGTTCCGGCCCACCCGGACACCGCCGATGACCTTGGCCCCGGCGAAGATCGAGCTGCCGTCGCCGATGACCGGCGCCTTCCCCTGCCACTCCGCCAGGCTGACCTGCTGAAACAGGGCGACATCGGCCCCCAGCAGGGCCATGGGGTTGACGAAGACGCCGTTGGGGTGTGGCAGGTAAAGCCCCGGCCCGACCGGGACGGAGGCGGCGATCAGGCTGTCGGAGCGCATGCGCCGGGCAATGCCCAGCAGCAGGTCCAGGGGGAGCAACAACCGGCAAGGGAAGGGGCCGAATTTACGCAAGCGGCGGATGCGGTAGGAGAGCCCCACCCAGAAGCCGGCGTGGGTCGCCCAGCCCGCGCCGTAGCGCTGGGCATCCCGTTTCAGGGCGGTCAGGGTCTCTTTGAGCCTGGGTCTTTCCATGCGATCACTTGTATTCGATCAGTCGCGCCTTTCGGCCCCGGATGCGATTCTGGAGAAACCGCGCCTGCCCCGCCACCTCGGGAAACTTGCCCAGGACCAGGAACAGGGCGCGCCAGGCGTTGACCCGCCATGAACGTCCTCCCCGAAGCGCCAGGCGCAGGCCCTGCAAGAGATAGATCCCGGCTAGCAACAGCCCCTTGGGGCCAAACAAGAAAACCGCGCCGAGGGTGGCGAGGGGAATGATCGCCCCCCAAAGCCAGGCGCTCAAGGACTCCCGCACCCAGTGACGCTCCGGCCCGGCCCCATGCAGCCAGGCACCCTCGGCGAAGGCATGGCCGGCCCGCAGGGTCCGCCGCCACCACTGGCCGAAACGGGTCATGGCGGCATCGTGCAGGGTCATCTCCGCGTCCAGGCGCCAGACCCGCCAGCCCTGGGCGCGGAGTCTCAGGCAAAGCTCCGGCTCCTCGCCGGCGATGAGGCCTTCCCGATAGCCGCCCGCCGCCTCGAAGGCATCCGCCCGCATCAGGGCATCGCCGCCGCAGGCCTTGGCCTCGCCCACCGGGGTGTCCCATTCCAGGTCGCACAGCAGGTTATAGACGGAACGTTCCGGATAGCGCTCGCGCCGCCGCCCGCAGACCACCACCACATCCGGATGCCCATCCAGAAAGGCCGCCGCCGATTCGAGCCAGCCCCCGACCAGTTCGCAATCGCCATCGACGAACTGGACATAGGCCAGCCCCGGTGCCCATTCGCGTAACCGCCGGAATCCCGCATTGCGGGCACGGGCGGCGGTAAAGGGGATCGACAGATCCAACTCGACCACCTCCGCCCCCATGGCCCTGGCCAGTTCCACCGACCCGTCGGTCGAGCCCGAGTCCACATAGACCAGGACCGCCGCTCGCCCCAGGGCCGAGGCCAGGCATTGGCGCAACCGCTCCCCCTCGTTGCGGCCGATAGCTACCGCGCCGATTCCGCTGTTCATACCATCCATGCCTCCGTGCCATATTTGGCTGTTGGTTCGCGGATTCCCGTAGGGGCGGGTTTCAAACCCGCCCGTTCATCAGCCGCCCGTACATCACCCACCCGTACGACAGGGGACAACGCAATAATTCCATGAAAATGATTGGGCATGACAACCATTGCATCCAATTCCACATGGAAATAATGTTCCGGCAGGCCATCCCAGACCGATTCGACCAAACGCCCCGCCTCATTCAACCGCATTTCACCCTCTACAATATCCCCGAACAGGGATTCCCGATTCTGGGTGCAAATGGTCACAAAATACGCTCCGGCTTGGGAATAATCGTACCCCTGCAATCGGATGGAACGGCGATTGGGACGAGCTGTAATGTATTTCATAAGGCAGCCTCCACCTTGATCACCGCCGGCACCCCGACGGCGATGGCGTTGGCGGGTACGTCGGTGATGACGACGGCGTTGGCACCGATGATGACGTTGTCGCCGATGCGGATGCGGCCCAGGACCTTGGCGCCGGCGCCGATGTCCACGTTGTTGCCGATGACCGGGGCGCAGGGGTCGTCCACCCGTTTCAGGCCCACCACCACGCCGGTGCGGATGCGGCAGTTATCGCCGAATTTGGCGTAGCCGCTGACGATGATGCCGCCGAAGTGGTCGATGACGAAGTTGCGGCCGATCTCCACCTCGCAGGGCAGTTCGATGCCGGTGAGGATCTGGATCAGCTTGAACAGGATCTTGTAGATAAACGAAAAGACCTTTCGCAACAGGGCCGGCTTCACCCCGTAGCGCCAGCGGCCGAAGCGGTAGACCACCATTACCCAGAAGCCTTGGGCGCCCCAGTCGCCGCCATAAGCCTTCAAGTCTTGCCGGATGTTGTCAAACATGGGACCTCACCGGGTGGGCCTCAGGCCCCAGCGGGTATGGGCGAAGGTGCGCCAGACCCGGCCGATGTGCTTGAGGTATTCGATCAGACCGGCCGACCGTTTGCCCCGGATTAGCCGCTTCAGGGGGATGATCAGGTCCGCCAGGGTCGTCAGGACCACATCGAGCAGGACGGCCATGCGTCCGTGGTTTTTCCGGAAGTAGAGCAGTTCGCTCTCGATCTGGAGCGCCTCGATCTGGCGGCCGAGGGCGGAAAGCTCCCCCTCGCTGCGGGCGCTCTCGCCGCCGATGTGGACCACGGAGGTATCGGGGAAATAGACCACCTCCCAGCCGGCGGCCTTGACCGCCTTGCAGTGGTCCACCTCCTCGTAATAGAGGAAGTAGCGGGGATCGAACAACCCCACCCGGTCCAGCACCTCGCGCCTTGTCAGATAAAAGCAGCCGGGCACCCAATCGCAGGGGCGTACCGAGGCGTGATCCCAGGCCATGTCGTCCACCAGGCGGGCATTCTTGAATAGGCGGTCGAGTCCGGTCCGGGCAAGAAAAAGGTTCCAGGGGGTAGGGAAGTAGCGGCAGGAGGGTTGCAGGTTGCCATCGCGTCCCACCAGCCGGGCACCAAGCACACCACAACGGGGATTGGCCTCCATGTAGGCCAGGGTCTTCGCCAGGCTGTCCGGCGCGAGGAAGGCATCGGTGTTCAGCAGCAGGATGTAACGCCCCCGGCTCCGGGCCAGACACTGGTTGTTGGCCCGGCCGAAGCCCACATTGACCGGGTTCTCGATCAGTTCCATCTCCGGGTAGGCGGACCTCAAGAACCCCACTGAGCCATCCGCCGAGGCGTTGTCCAGCAGGATAGTCTCCACCGATAGCCCCTCGCTCGCCCGGTCCAGGGCCTCAAACATCTCCGCCAGCAGGTGGCGGGTGTTGTAGTTGACGAGGAGGACGGAGATATCGGATTGCGTCACGGGCATGTTCAGAAAGTAGCCAGATCGATGATGTCTTGCAGGTAACCAAGAGGATAAACGTCAGGACGACGGTGACCTCCCGCTTGCCGTTGAGCAAGCCCTGAGCGTTTGCAACGACTCAGGCAGGCATGGCCCCTTGAAAAATAACGACAAACCCGCTCGGTCTGAGCTTGTCGAAGGCCAGTGTCGGCGCGAAAACTTGCGGTTCGACAAGGCTCTCTTGACGAAGCCGAAGGGCTCACCGCAAACGGTAGTCTTTTTAAAGGGGCCCGGTACTCGATGGACTGGTCATTCTTGGGATCGAGGTAGTAGGTCATGGGTGCCTCCGAGGGGAATGGCCATTATAGGTGCTGGCGGTTCGGTACGCGAAGAATGCACCGGAATGCGCGGCATCTTGCCCAGTGGCGCGGCCCCATTCCCCATCCCCTCTATAAATCGGTAACCGTTCAGTCCCCTCCCCCTGTGGGGGAGGGTTAGGGAGGGGGGTGAACGGATACGTAAATCGGGGCGGTGGGAAGCGTCAAGCACATCTCCGGTGGCAGCGCGACGGCGTCTTAATCCCCTCTATAAATCGTAACCGTTCAGTCCCCTCCCCCTGCGGGGGAGGGTTAGGGAGGGGGTGACCTAATAAATTCAAGGCATTATTTTGGATTGCCCTCCCCCCAACCCCCTCCCAAAGGGAGGGGGGGTGAACGGATACTATAAATCAGGGCGGTGGGAAGTGGTTACGGTGAGGTGACAGGGACGCTGGCGGAGTCTTAATCCCCTCTATAAATCGGGGCGGTGGGAAGAGCTTCCGTGGAAGCACTTGCCGGCCGACCTGGTCCTAATCCCCTCTATAAATCGGTTACCGTTCACCCCCCCTCCCTCTGGGAGGGGGTTGGGGGGAGGGCGGTTGTGGATAACGCTCTGAATTTATTAGGCCACCCCCTCCCCAACCCTCCCCCAGAGGGGGAGGGGGCTGAATGGTTACGGGGGACGAGGCACTCAATGGGGGTGCCCCATGAACGTCTTAATCCCCTCTATAAATCGGGGCGGTGGGAAGCCGCCGGGACATGGGCATGGCACTCGGCGCCATCGTCTTAATCCCCTCTATAAATCGGGGCGGTGGGAAGCCCGCCCTTTGTACCCCATAAATGGCGCGGCCTGCAAGCAGGGTTTGCGGGCGAGACGGTGCGACGGGCCGGTTTTGGCTTTTTAGCGCCCATTCTTTGGTGTTTTCCACCTTGTTTTCCCTCTTAATTCAATATGCGGCCAGGCATTGTTGCTATCGAATCTGGCTGTGATTTTTAACTGATTGACTAGGATCGATTTTGGGCTAATACCTAGCGATGACCCAGGGTGCGTGGGGCCAGCCTGGCCAGCGGGCCGCACACGGGACATCAATCCGCCCATGCCTCTGATTATATTGGCCTTATTGTAACGCCTCAAGGCATCAGACGATGGTGGCGATGGTGTCGGCGGGGCCGCTGCCGCGTCCATCCCATTGGACCTTTTCCACATCCTTGCGGCACAAGGCGTAGTAGCGTACGCGATCGGCAACGGGGTCGATGTGCACGACCAGTTGCCGTTGGATCTCATCGAGCTGGGTCCGGGTCAGCCAGCATTCGAAGACGCTACCCTGCACACGCTGGCCGTAGCCCTCCAGCACATGGACCACTTGGGTTCGGGCTCGGTCGTCCTGGATGTCGTAGGCGATGACGTGGAGCATGTCAGATCAGCCACAGATCGGGGTCTTCGGTCCGCCGCCCTTCCCCTTGCCAGGTGAGCTGTTCGCCGCACCAGGCGCAGAGGGGATAGTAGCGCAGGGAGTCGGTGGCCAAGTCGATGTGGGATATCAGTTCGAATTACGGTGACAGTTTACTAAATGCACTTAATTGCCGCATGATCTTTCTGTGAATTATATGTATTTAGTAAACTGTCACCGTAATTCATTCTGTGGGTCTGAGAGCTTCGTCCAGAAATTGGGAAGACTGGCGGGGCGCTTCCTGGAATATCGTCCCCAAGGGCGACCAAGAAGGGTTAACGATGATCAAAAAGGGTAGCGTCCCCTTTGTTTTAGTACCCTTTAGTTTTGAACCGCGTCAGCACCGGCCTCTTGGGGGCGGTACGAAGCAAGCCAGTGCGAAGGCTGGCCTGGGGTGTTGGTGGGCCATGAAGGGGTCGAACCTTCGACAAACGGATTAAGAGTCCGCTGCTCTACCAACTGAGCTAATGGCCCATGATCATTTTGATATGGGGTGGATGAAGGGACTCGAACCCTCGACGACCGGAATCACAATCCGGGGCTCTACCAACTGAGCTACACCCACCATAAAATTCGGTCTGCCGCCGTCCTACTGACGCGATTTGGCGCGCCCGGCAGGACTCGAACCTGCGACCCACGGCTTAGAAGGCCGTTGCTCTATCCAGCTGAGCTACGGGCGCAAGTCCTATTGAAGTCTCTGCTGGAAACATTTGGTCGGGGCAGAGGGATTCGAACCCCCGACATCCTGCTCCCAAAGCAGGCGCGCTACCAGACTGCGCTATGCCCCGATTTAGGCGCCTCTAGTTCGGCAGAGGCGAAATAATACGCGCGAGCCAAGTTCAGGTCAAACAATTTGCCAGATGTTCTGGAGACGCAATTTCTCCCTGCTGGTACAATGAAGCGATTTACCGTTGAACAACTTTCGGAGCGGCCATGTTCAGTAAAACGATGCGTTTGGAAGGGTATGACGACGAACTCTTGGGCGCCATTCGGGCTGAGGAGCGCCGCCAGGAGGAGCATGTCGAGCTGATCGCCTCCGAGAACTACGCCAGCCCCCGCGTCATGGAGGCTCAGGGCTCGGTCCTGACCAACAAGTATGCCGAGGGCTATCCGGGCAAGCGCTATTATGGCGGTTGTGAATTCGTTGACATCGCCGAGCAGTTGGCCATCGACCGCGCCAAGCAGCTCTTCGGCGCCGACTACGCCAACGTCCAGCCCCACTCCGGTTCCCAGGCCAACGCCGCCGTCTACATGGCCCTGTGCCAGCCGGGCGATACCGTCATGGGCATGAGCCTGGCCCACGGTGGCCATCTGACCCACGGCGCCAAGCCCAACTTCTCCGGCAAGATCTACAACGCCATCCAGTACGGGCTTAACCCCGAGACCGGCGAGATCGACTATGACGAGGTCGAGCGTCTGGCCCGTGAGCACAGGCCGAAGATGATCGTTGCAGGCTTCTCCGCCTATTCCCGCGTGGTCGATTGGCTGCGTTTCCGCAATATCGCTGACGAAGTGGGCGCTTACCTCTTCGTGGACATGGCCCATGTGGCCGGGCTGATCGCGGCGGGACTCTATCCCAGCCCAGTACAGATCGCGGACGTGACCACCACCACCACCCACAAGACCCTGCGCGGTCCCCGTGGCGGCCTGATCCTGGCCAGGTCCAATCCCGATCTCGAAAAGAAGCTCAACTCCCTGGTCTTCCCCGGCATCCAGGGCGGCCCCCTGATGCACGTCATCGCCGCCAAGGCGGTGGCCTTCAAGGAGGCGATGGAGCCCGAGTTCAAGACCTACCAGCAGCTGGTGCTGACCAACGCCAGGGCCATGGCCGAGGTCTTCATGGCGCGCGGCTACGACGTGGTTTCCAAGGGGACCGACGATCATCTCTTCCTGGTGAGCTTCATCGCCGCCGGCCTCACCGGCAAGGATGTGGATGCCTGGTTGGGTGTGTCCAACATTACCGTCAACAAGAATGCCGTGCCCAACGACCCCCAGTCACCCTTCGTCACCTCGGGCATTCGTGTTGGCACCCCGGCCGTTACTACCCGTGGCTTCAATGAGGGCGACTGCAGTGAGCTGGCCGGCTGGATGTGCGATGTCATCGACAGTCGTGGCGATCAGGCCGTGATCGAGGCGGTCAAGGCCAAGGTGTTGTCGATCTGCAAGCGCCTGCCGGTGTATGCCGGTTGAATTTTTCTCGCGCAAAGATGCAGAGTCGCCAAGACGAATAATGCGGTTTACTGTTGAGGAACTTGCAAAATGGCCATCCTGACCATTCTGCATTTCCTTCTCTCTTTGCGGATTGGCGCCTTTGCGCGAAATATTCAGGAAAATACGACCATGCGTTGCCCCTTCTGTGGTGCCCAAGACACAAAAGTAGTCGACTCGCGCCTGAGCGGCGAGGGTGATCAGGTACGCCGCCGGCGCGAATGCATTGACTGTGGCGAGCGTTTCACTACTTATGAAACCGTCGAGATTGTCATGCCACGCATCATCAAGAGCGACGGCCGGCGCGAGGCATTCCAAGTGGAAAAGCTGCTGGCGGGGATTGAACGGGCACTGGAGAAACGGCCTGTGAAGGCGACCGGGATCGACAAGGCCGTCAATTACATAAGGCGCAAACTCATGGCGACCGGTGAGCGGGAGGTCCCCAGCAGCCGGGTCGGCGAGCTTGTCATGGAGGAACTGCGCAAGTTGGATCAGGTCGCCTATGTCCGCTTCGCCTCGGTCTACCGCCAGTTTAATGATGTCGGCGCCTTCCTGGAGGCCATCGAGCTTCTGGAGCAGCAACCGGGACCCGCAGCGCGGGGGCCTCAGCCCGGCCTTCTGGAAGACAATGGCGGATAGGGACGACCATCGCCACATGGCCCGCGCCCTGCGACTGGCGGAGCGCGGCCTCTACACCACCGATCCTAATCCACGGGTCGGCGCTCTGGTAGTCAAGGATGGGGTGGTCGTTGGCGAGGGCTTTCACCATCGCGCCGGGGAGCCACACGCCGAACCCCTGGCCCTGAGTCAAGCCGGAGAGAAGGCCAGGGGCGCCACGGTCTACGTCAGCCTGGAACCCTGTAGCCACCAAGGCCGCACCCCTCCCTGTGCCGATGCCCTGATCCGGGCCGGGGTCGCCCGCGTGGTCGCAGCCATGCAAGACCCCAATCCCCTGGTGGCCGGCCGTGGTCTGCAACGGTTGCGCGAGGCGGGCGTCTCCGTCGAATGTGGCCTGCTGGAGGAGCAGGCGCAGCAACTGAACCCCGGCTTCATCAAGCGCATGGAGCGGGGCCTGCCCTTCGTGCGTTGCAAGATGGCCATGTCCCTGGACGGCCGCACCGCCATGGCCAGCGGCGAGAGCCAATGGATCACCGGCCCCGAGGCCCGCCGCGATGTCCAGTTCTTCAGGGCGCGGAGTTCCGCCATCCTGACCGGCATTGGTACCGTCCTGGCCGACGATCCCTCCCTCAATGTTCGGCTCGTGGCTGAAGAGCTGCATGATTTGGGTCCGGACTATCCGGTACGCCAGCCCATGCGGGTGGTGCTCGATTCCGGATTGGCCATGCCGCCGGGGGCGAAACTGCTGACCCTGGCGGGCGAGACAATGATTTTTTGCAACCGGTTGGACGAGACCAAGGCGGAACCCTTGCGCCGGGCCGGCGCCCTGATCGAATCGATGGGAGATGACGCAGACCGGGTCGATCTGGAAAAAAGCCTGCGCCGGCTGGCGGAGTTGGCTATAAACGAGGTATGGGTCGAGACCGGCCCCACCTTGGCGGGCGCCCTGCTGGCGGCGGGACTGGTCGATGAACTGATCCTCTACGTCGCCCCGCACCTGATGGGTGACGGGGCGCGCGGGCTCTTCCATCTACCCGGCCTTAGCCGCATGGCGGATCGGATCGAACTGGATATCATCGATGCGCGATCCCTGGGGCGGGACCTCCGCCTCCGGGCACGGATCAAGGCGTCATAAACCAATCGAGAACGGGGTGAAACATGTTTACAGGCATCATTCAGGCGGTCGGCCAGATCGCCGGCATCGAAAAGCGTAGCGGCGACGCCCGCCTCCACATCAAGACCGGCAAGCTCGACCTGGCCGATGTCAAGCTGGGTGACAGCATCGCCGTCAACGGCGTCTGTCTCACCGCCGTCGAACTGCCGGGCGACGGCTTCTACGCCGACGTATCGCGGGAGAGCCTCTCCCTCACCACCCTGGGCGACATCAGACCCCAGAGCCGGGTCAATCTGGAAAAGGCCATCAGCCTCTCCACCCGGCTCGGCGGCCATCTGGTCAGCGGCCATGTGGACGGTGTCGGCGAAGTGGTCAGCCGCCACGACGACGCCCGCTCCGTGCGCTTCACCATCGAGGCCCCGGTGGCCCTGGCCCGGTACATCGCACACAAGGGTTCCATCACCGTCGACGGCACCAGCCTCACCGTCAACGGCGTCGAGGGCAACCGCTTCCACCTCAACATCGTCCCCCACACCCTGCAAGAGACCATCATGGATGGCTATTCACCGGGTAGCCGGGTGAACCTGGAAGTGGACCTCATCGCCCGCTACCTGGAACGCCTTCTCCTGGGCGACCAAGCCGCCGAGGCCGGCAAGGAGGTCACAGAAGAGCTGCTGGCGCGGGCGGGTTTCATTCGCTCTTAACCCGGATATTTCATAAATTGCCGTGATGATCGCAGCGGATCAAAGGACAAGCGAGGGCGCGGTGAATTTATGGAATATCCGGGTTAATATTTGGGGGACTTTTCATGCATGCGCTGAAGAAGAGCTATATCACCTCCGGCCAGTATCTGGCCGCCGAATTGACAAGCCCGGTCCGCCACGAATACCGGGACGGCGAGGTCTTCGCCATGACCGGCGCCAGTCTGCGGCACAACACCATTGCCGGCAATGTGTTCAGCCTGCTTCGCGCCCATCTCAAAGGCTCCCCCTGCCGGGTCTTCATGGAAGGCGTCAAGCTGCGGATCGCCCGCGACAACGCCTTCTACTACCCCGATGTCATGGTCGCCTACTCATCGGCGGTGCAGCGTCTTGGCACCGAGGACTATGTGGTCGATGAGCCGCTGCTGGTGGTCGAGGTCCTCTCCGCCAACACCGAGGCCATCGACCGCCGCGAAAAACGCCTCTCCTACCGCAAACTCCCGACCCTGCGGGAATATCTGCTGGTGGCCCAGGAAAGAGCGGAACTCCTGCTCTACCGGCGCACCTCGGAACTGACCTGGGACGAAATCAACTACGATCCGGACAACCCTGTCCTGCTTGAAGGCCTCAACCTCACCCTGGATTACCCCGGCGTCTACGAAGGGGTGCCGTTCTGAACGGAAGGCGCTAATCGCCATAGGGGCAATGACATCAATCATTCACCCTCGTGCCGTCCCGCAAGGTTTGGGTGAATCCCGCTGATTTTGTGCCAGAATGAGAAATGATCTTCTGCGGGCTGGTTGGGTAAATGGGGTTGAACAAGGGGCTTCTCTTTCTCTCGATCAAGATACTGGTATTCGCCGCGCTGTTCGCGGCGCTGGTGCTCTGGCGCCTCGATGCCCTGCACCGGCTCGATCTGGAGTCGCTGGAAGGACAGTCGGAACGCACGGAGGCTGAGCAGCTCTTCGAGAAGCTGCGTGACGAAAAGCTGCTGACCGCCGATGCCAACGGCCAGTTGAGCGTCGTGCCGAAGGACCATGTGCTGGCCCGGCGGGCGGGGGGGGCTGATGCCGATGGCCTCAAGCTCGCCTCCCGGCTGATCGACAATTATTACGGGACCGACCCCGGCCGCACCCTCGGCGACTGGATCGCTCTATGGAACCGGGGGCGGCTGTTGAGCGCTGTGCGCGACAACCGGCCCCGGGTGGCCGACGGCCCGGCAGTCGAGTGGACGGCCTTCGATAGAACCGGCTCCCCCTTGCGCAGCTATGGCCGCGTCCCCCTGGAGTTCGGTTTTGTCATGAACGGTGTCCTGACGCCGGGCTTCGGCGACTGGACGGTATCGCCGGAGCCGGGCCTGGAATGGCGTTCCGAACTGCGCCTGGCGAAGGGGGCCACCCTGACCCTCCAGGTGATCGGCCGGCCCGATACCTCCCGCCTGCCCCGCCATCAATTGCTGGCCTGCGTCCCCGATGTCCCGGCCGGCCGGCCCAATTGCGCCGAGGGTTTCATCCCGGAGCAGGCCAGGGCCTATCAGATCCGGTTGACCCTGCCGGCCGGGCGTCACGCCTTGCGCCTGCCGGTGGCGCCGGTCGCCAATCCGGAGCCGGAGGACCGGGATCTGCCCCTGGCACTGAAGGCTGGCCGCATCGAATGGGTGGCGAAGCGGGAGCGCTATTCGCGCAAACTGGCCCCCTCCCGGCCGCCCGCGACCTTCGTGGTGCGCACGGCGGACGGCCAGTTGCTGACCGGGGATGACGGCAAGGGCGAGCCCAGCGATTTTGCCCTCAAGAACGGTCTGGCCGCCCTGATGGGCTACGGCACCGATTACCGGGGCAGCCTCTCGGGCATACTGGCCGGCTCGGCCATTGGCCAGGGCGGCGAGGTCCGGCTGACCCTGGACTCGAAGCTGCAAGCCATCGCCCAGGCCGAGTTGGAGCGCCGCCTGGGCGAGGAGTGGGGCGGAGGCGACGCCTTTCACAACGAGCGGCGCGGGGCGGTGGTGATGCTGAATGCCCGCACCGGGGCCGTGCTGGCGGCGGCCAATCATCCGAGCCCGCCGGACGGGACCAGCCTCTGGGACCGGGCCGCCTTTTCCATCACCTGGCCCAATCGCGACCCCTTCCGCTTCAATCCCTGGCAGGGTTTGGATGCCCACGTGACGCCGGGCTCCACCTTCAAGGTGGTCAGCTCCCTGGCGGCGATCAAGGCCGCGGGCGAGGGACGCGATGACGTGGCGGCGATGCTACGGGGCTGGGGCGCCGGGGCCTTCGAACGCAATACGGGGCTCTCCTCGGGGGCCAGTTGCTACCAGCCGCGCGGGACCTCCGAGGTCTGCAACTTCGAGGGCGGCTCCCTGGCCGGGGCCTTCGGCAAGGCCCTGCGCAACGCCGCCTGTCAACCGGGCCGCCACAGCTCGGGCCTGGGGGTGCGCGAGGCAGTGCGCGACTCCCTCAACATCTGGTACGTGCGCCTCGGTGAGTTGATGGACCGGGGCAATCTGCAAGGGGGCGGGGTCAATACCACCCTGGCGACCATGGCGGGCCGCCTGGGTTTCGGCAAGCGCTTCTCCCTCTTCCCGACTGTCGGCGCCACGGAGAGCGGCGATTCGGAGCCGCTGATCGATGGCGCCGTGCTGCGGGCCATGACCGGCGATCTCGATCTCTTTCACGCGCGGCTGGGGGCGCCCATGCAGCGGCTCTCCCAGAACAGCTTCGGCCAGGGGGTGCGGGCCACCCCCTTGCAGATGGCGCGGATGGCGGCGGCGGCGGCCACCGGGGACCTGATTCACCCAACCCTGCTGGCTGCTTGGGAGGGGCGGGCTGCGCGGCCGAAGGAGGCCGAGGCGCTTGGGCTCAACGAGGAGCTGCTGGGACTGCTGCGCCAGGGGATGAAGGCAGTCCCAGAGTCCGGCACGGCGGCAGGGGTCTTCAACATCGAGAACCCCGGCGACCGCTGCCGTACCTACGGCAAGACCGGGACCGCCCAGAGTCTGGAGCATCCCAAGCTCTATTCGGGCTGGATGATCGGCTGGCGCGACGACCGGGCACAACAACCGGACATCGCCTTCGCCTGCGTCCTGACCCATTCCACCGGCGGCACCGGCGGTGACCTCTGCGGCCGGGTGGTGGCGAGAATACTGAAGCAATGGGACCGCTGAGATGAGTGGGAGAACAAGCCGGCCGCTGGCCTTCCTCGCCCTGGGCCTCTGGGGGGCGTTCGTCCTCATGGGTGCGTTCCTGGTCCTGAATGCGCCCCAGATCTGGATGACCGAGCGCCTTGCCTTGGAACTCAAGCCCGGCCAGTCGGTAGAACTGGGCCGGGCAAGCCTGGGCCTGACCGCCCATGACCGTTCCACCGCCGCGCGCCATCTGCGGATCGAACGGGACAGTGAGGGCCAGTGGCGCTTTTTCGGCCTTTCGCCGGAACACCGGCTCGATGCCCGCACCGACCGGGTCGCCACCCGTTATGTGCCGCGCCTGCCCCTGTCGGCCGGGGACGAGATCCGGTTCGATGGCAGGCTGATCCGGGTGGTCGAGGCGGATGATGCCAAGGGCTTGCGTCTGCAAGAGGAGGGCGGCGACCGGGTCCACTGGAGGGATGGGAGGCTGACTTCGGAAAAACGGCCGGCCTTTGCCTTCTGCCGTTACGGGGACGATACCCTGGGCCGGTTGTCTGCCTGGCTGGGCGCCAAGGCGCGGGAGCTGCGCTGGCAGGCGCGTGGCCTCAATCCGACCAGGGAAATCAATCTTTTTTCACTCGGCGGACAGGTGCAGTGCCCCGACCGCTGGGCTTTACCCCAAGTGCCGGTGGAGACGGCCAAGATCTTTTGGCGCCAGGGGGCCTTCTATCTGGGCAATCTCGCCACCGGGACGCGGGAGGAGATCCGCAAGTCCGGAGAGGCGCGCCCACGCAGGCTGACCGGCTTCCATCTGCCCCTTGACGGACCCGATGGGCGGGTCAACCGCCTGGTGCTTGGGCGGACCTATTTCCGGGTGGAGGCCGGTGGGGATCGCATGATCCTGGAGCCGACGCGCAACCTGCCTGTCAGCTTTGCTCCCTCTCCCCCCGGGAGGGGATTGGGGGGAGGGAACGTTAGCATCGAGCTGCCGCCGGGGCTTTCGCTCCAGAGCCGCGCCCAGTCCTGGGTCGGCGCCAATCCCCTGAGCCTGCCGGGTCCGGCGCGTCTGGCCCTGTTGGCCATCCTGCTGCTGCTCTCCTTGCCCCTGGGCGCCTTTCTCTATTATCTGGACAAGGCCGCCGGCAAACGGACCACCAGGGGTGCGGCCTGGCTCTCCCTGCTCCCCGCCTGGACCCTGTCGAGCCTTGCCCTCCTGGGTTGGGGCGTCTTGAACGACAATCTGGCCTGGGGGATGGCGATCTGCGCCCTGGCCTGGCTGCTGGCCACGCTCCAGTTCCTGCGCGCGGGGCTGCTGGACGGCATGGCCGGTCTGTTCTGGCTGGCGCTCCTGTTCCTGGCGGGCACCGGGGCACTGAATCTGGCCCAGCTCGCGGCCGGGGCGCACAACAGCAAGTGGCTCTCCCACGCCTCGGGCCATCTGGCGATCCTGACCCTGCTGGCCGCAGTTGCGGCCCTGGCGGGGCGGCTGCCGGCCCTGGCCTGGCGCAATCTCATCGGCCATTTCGTTGCCAACCGGGGGCTCCCGACCCGGCTCATCAAGGGCCTGGGGCTGGCCCTGGTGATTGCCCTGATCGGCGCCCAGTTCCTGGCCGGCGACGAAAAGGGACTGGGCTGGATCCAGCCGGTGGAGTTCGTCAAGCTGACCCTGATCCTGATGCTGGCCTCCGCTCTGACCCACCTGCGCTGGATGCGCTTCATGGACAGCAAGGACTTCCGCGAGAACTTCCGAAAGCGCATCGTCATGGCCCTGCTGGCGGTGGCCGTCTTCGGTCTGGCCACGGCGGTGGTCATGCTGGGCGTCCACGACAACTCGCCCCTGGTGATCGTCGCCGCCAGTACCCTGCCCTACATCTGGCTGGCTGCCATCAATCCCCTGCGGCGGCGCTTCATTGTCACCTGGCTGCTGCGCGGAATTTTGGTCCTGCTCCCCCTGGGGCTGGTGATCTATATGGGCCATTGGCTCTGGCACAACCCGCCCGACTATCTGAGCGCCATCCCCCAGGCCGACCGCTTCCGCATCTGGAGCGATCCCTGGGGCCACCGGCTCAGTGGGGATCAGGTGGTCCAGTCCCTGCTGCGGGTCCGGGAGGGGGGCTGGACCGGCGTGACCGGCTGGTTCGGTGTCAATGGCCCGGTCATGGCCCTGCCCGCCGTGCAGGACGACTTCATCGCTGCCTTGCTGATCAACCGTTTCGGGGGTTACACCGCGCTGGGGCTGATCCTGTCACAGATCATCTGGTGCCTGGTCCTGCTGACCGTCGCCTGCAACCTGATGAAATCGAAGGGGGGCTTCGAGGAGTACCGCAGCCGCTATTGGCTGGGGGCCGTCCTGTTCGGTCTGGTCTGGATGGAGATCGCCCACTGGTGCATCTCCTGGGGCAACGTCCTGGGCCTGCTCCCCGTCATGGGCCAGCCCATGACCTGGCTGTCGAGCGGCAAGAGCCACATGCTGGCCGTGGCCTTCCCGGGACTGCTGCTGGGGATGATCGGGGCCTGGATCCTGCGGCGGGATCTGGGGGAGCGGGGGTGAGGTATGCCTTATGTCCCTGGCGATATAGATAATCGTCTATATAATTCATTTTATGAACCTGACCTGGGACAAGACCAAGCGTCAAATCACCCTGCGGGATCGCGGCATTGATTTTGCCGATTCCGCCCATGTATTTGCCGGGCCGGTGTTCGAGTTCGAGGATGTACGCAGGGATTACGGGGAACGCAGGATGATCTGCTACGGCTTGCTGGCCGGGCGTTTGGTGGTGGTGGGGTATGTGCCACGGGGCGATGACCGCCACATTTTTTCGATGAGGAAAGCCAATGAGCGTGAAACAGCCCGTTATGGGGAGCGACTTGAACAAGCTTGACGAGCATGTCGTGACCTCCGAGGAGTATGAGGAACTCCCCGAGTTGACGGAAAAGGATTTTGAGCGGCCCGATCTCGCCTGGCGCCTGGACGGCAGGCAGGTGAGCGAGGCCGAAGGCAAGGCCGCCTTTCGCAAGGCTATGAAGAAGCAGAAGATTAACATTACGCTCGATGCCGACGTCCTGGCTTGGTTCAAGGAACAGGCGGGGGGGCGTGGCTACCAGACGCTCATCAATGCCACTCTGCGCGAGGCGATGCAACGAAAGGGCATCGAAGAGGCCCTGCGGCGGGTGATCCGGGAGGAGTTGCATGCGGCTTGAGGCCGCGAGAGGGGTTGATGGCGCGGAATTGGCGGCCATACTATCCAGCACGGTAGGTTGGGCTGAGGAACGAAGCCCAACATTCAGCGTTGGCCGAGGTTGTTGGGCTTCCTATCGTCAGCCCAACCTACGGCGCTATATCCTTACCCGAAATATCGGCTATTTTACCGGCTCACCCGTGGATGTCCTGTTGCCGGAAGAGTTTCTTGAACAACTCATAGAACCGGGAAGAAGAGACCTTGAAGACCTATAGCCATACCCTGCCGGTCAATGAGCGGATAGCCGACCGCTACCGCATTCAGAGTGTCCTGGGTGAGGGCGGTTTCGGCATCACCTATCGGGCCTGGGACGAGCATCTGGAGCGGCTGGTGGTCGTCAAGGAGTACCTGCCGGGCGAACTGGGGGTGCGCGACAGCGATACCCTGAGGGTCACCCCCCCCGCACCAACCGGGCGGAGGATTTCGGCTTCGGGCTCAAACGCTACCTGGACGAGGCCAAGGCCCTGGCCCGGTTTCAGCACCCCAACATCGTCCGCATCCTCGATCACCTGGAGGCCCAGGGTACCGCCTACATCGTAATGGAGTACGAGGAGGGCGAGACCCTGGCCGAGCGCCTCAAGCGTGGTCGCGGTTCCCTGTCCGAGGCGGAGATACTCGATCTCTGCCTCTCACTGCTCCAGGGGTTGCGGGAAGTCCACAAGGCCGGTCTGCTGCACCGCGACATCAAGCCGGGCAATATCTTCCTGCGCAAGTCGGGCGAGCCCCTGCTGATCGACTTCGGCGCGGCGCGCCATGCCCTGGGCGAACACAGCAAGAGCATCTCGGCCATCGTCAGCGGCGGCTATGCCCCGCCGGAGCAGTACAGCACCCGTGGCAGGCAGGGGCCTTTCACCGATCTCTATGCCATCGGCGCGGTCCTTTACGAACTGATCACCGGCAAGGTGCCGTTGGAGTCGGTGGAGCGGAGCCATCACCTGAGCGAGGGCGAGCCCGATCCCCTCAGCCCGGCGTCCCAGGCGGGGAACGGCAAGGCACCCGAGTGGCTGCTGTCATTGAATGACCATCTGTTGCGGGTCCCTTCCAAGGAACGGCCCCAGGACTGTGACGAGGTGTTGCAGGAGATCCGGTCCCACCGGGTGCCCCAGGGCGCCCTGCCGGATGCGCGGTACCCGATCGATGCAACGGCGAGACCGCAAGGCACACGCCTGGTGGCGGAGCCGGAGCGATTCGGGAACGGGCTAATGGACCCTGTCAGTGGGTTGTATAAGGGGAGGGAGAAGGCAGTGTGGGTCGGATCGGCCCTTATGATCCTCTTGCTCATCGGCCTCTCGGGCTATCTGCTGGGGAAGGGGGGGTCAGGTTCGGGCGCCCGCCCCCTGCCGACGGCCCTCTCCCTCGGGCCGGCTGGTGTGGGGGCTGGTGTGGGTGCAACGGCCCTGCCCGAGGCTGCTGCCGATGAGGCCGTCCCGCAGGCTGAGCCGCACGAGGCGGAACTCTTCACCATCGCGGGCCGGATCGATACGGGCTTCGGCTATCAGCTCTTTCTGCGTAAATTTCCCCAGGGCCCCTTTTCGGCCGAGGCCCGCAGGCGGTTCGAGGGTGCCGGTCGATAAATGATGGCGTGGCGGATTTCTTGTTGTGGAGGTTCCTATGTTCAAGAAGGCAGCGTTAGCGATTTTGTGTACGTTGTTCGTGCTGGCCACGGAGCCGGCCGAGGCCGATTTCCTGGGCGGCGTGGGCAGAACGGTGGGCAAGGCGACCCGTGGCGTGGGCAGTTTCGCCCGCCGGCACCGCACCGAACTCATCACCGGCGCGGGCATCATCATCGGCATGAAGGTGGCCGATAACAATCTGCTGGGGGCCGCGGTAGGCGGACTGGTGGCCTATACCATCGCCAAGTCACTCACTGCGCCCGACAGGAGGCGTATGGCCCGCTCCACCCAAACGACCCTGGTTTCCGGCGAACCGGCGGAATGGGAGAACAAGAAGACCGGTATCAGGGGCCGGACACTGGTCAAGGATGAGACGGTAGTGGAAAAAACGGTCAAGGCGGAATACCTGAAGGACCGCATCACGGAGCTGCCGCCCCTGGAATACAACGTGGGTGGCCAGTACAGGTTGGTCAAGGCGACCAGCCTGCGGGGCGGGCCCGGCACGGACTACAAGGAATACGAGGCCCTGAAGAAGGACCAGACCCTCGATGTGGTCGCCAAGGTGGAGGGCAAGGACTGGTACCTGGCCTCGCAGAATGGGGTCGGGATCGGCTTCATCGAGGCCGCAGCCCTTGAGTCGACGGGGGTCCCCGTGGATATGACCAAGAAGAAGGGCAAGGTCGGCCCCCAGGTTGGCGAGGCCGAGGTCGCCGTCAAGCAGACCTGCCGCTCCGTCGAGCAACAGATCACCAAGAAGGACGGCAAGACGGTCACGGAGATCCACAAGGCCTGCCAGCAGCCCGACGGTTCCTGGTCGTGATCCAGGGAATAAAGGGCCTGCTGTCTCTCACCGCCCTGCTCGTCGCCATCGGGATGGCGGGCGGGGCGCTTGCCGGACAATTCCGGTTTCATGACAAGCCCAACTTCGTCGGCGTCACGCTGGAGGAGGATTGGTGCGGCGAGGTGGTCGCCCTCAAGCTCACCGCCCTGCAAGACCCCGGTATCTTCGATCCGCCGGATTCGGAATACATGCAGCGCAAGGCACTGGGCACCTCAAGGGCCGCCTTAGAAATCGTCTGCCCCGGCGTCAGGAAGATCACCTTTTCCGGCTGGTACAGGGGCGAGCTCTATTACGCAGGTGCGGCCTCCGCCGGGGATGACTGGCGGCTGGTGGGGCTTTACGCGGCACCCTGACAGGGTTCGAACCAGAGCAACTGGGCCGTGATGTTGTCGCTCTTGCCATCGGCCCGCTGCCGGGCCAGTCGGACCAGATCGCGGAGACGCTGTTCCCTCTCTCCATCAGCAGCCAGGCCGCAAATCTCCCCGGGCCGGAGCCTTTCCCAAAGGCCATCGCTGCACAGCAGGATCGCCTCGTCCAGCCGGAGGGGCTTGTCATGACACTTGACGGAGGGGCGGGGCTCCTGACCGACCCCGATGGAGCGGGTGAGAAGTGACTGCTCAGGGTGGCCGGCCATCTCCTCTTCCCCGATTTCCCCCATATCGAGCAACATCTGCACCACGGAATGGTCGCGGGAGCGCCAGTGGCTTGTTTTGTTATCGAAGCGGTAGATCCGGGTGTCGCCCACATGAAGGGTAGTGAGCCGGCGTTCGGGCAGGGCGACCCAGGCAATGGCGCAGGTGGTGTGGGCGTCGAGCCCCGGTGCGCGTTCCCTGATCTCTTCGCCCATGGCGCGGGCGGCAGCCATCGCCAGGCCGGTAAGGGCCTCCTCGGGGGCCTTCGTTAAATCGCTGGCGGCCTCTGGCGCCAAGCGAATCAATGCCTCGCAGAACAGGGCGGAGGCCAGTTCCCCCGCCTGATGGCCCCCCAACCCGTCGGCCACCACCAGGAGGATGCCCTCGGGCAGCGCGAGATGGGCCTGGAAATCCTCATTGGCGACACGGTCCCCCTGGTCAGTGACCACCGCCCAGACAGGCGTGGCCGCCTTGGCGGGAAAGAGGCTTGCGAGCCATTGATTGATCATCCCAACGACCGCCTTTCCATCTTTACCGTGAAATGCGCGAAGCAGCTTTGCCCCCTCTCCCTCAGGGTTGGGGAGGGGGAACGATCAGGCCTGTCCTGAGCGGGGTCGAAGGAAGCGGGGTCGAAGGAAGCGCAGTCGATATTTCGTTGCGTTCCTTTGCGCCCTTTGTAGTTAAACAAGGAATTCAGGATCATTGCCCAGCTCCAAGCCAGTCAGTCTGTCAGTAGGCCGATATTAGGGCGATAATCGGCAGCATGCCATTGCTTTCAGGTCTGCCCATGCCAAACCCGAATGATCCCATCCATCCTTACTCCCCGGCGCCGGATGGTGAGACCCTGTTGCACCGGATGGAAGGCATTGCCCAGGAGTTCCAGCAGCAGTCCGATCCGCAGAGGCTGGGGCTGTTCCTCTATGGGCAGGTCTGCGGCGAGGATTTGATGGAGGAGGGACGGCAGGTGGGGTTGACACCCCAGGGGCGCGAACGCTTCCGGCGCGCCGCCTTGCGGCTATTCGGCGGAAATCCCGATGCGACCCTGGTTCTGGGCGGACGCCGCGCCCTGCCGGATCTGGAATATATCGCAGGGTGTCTGGCCCTCTGGCTCGATCGCCTGCTGGCCCCGGACCCCGAGGTCAGGCCCTCGAAGGTCGAGCTGATCAGGGCCTTTGGCGAGATGCGCTCGGCGCTCCGGCCGGGGATCGATAGCCTGGCGCTACGGGTGAACCCCGCTGAGGTTCGGGCCGAGGAGGTGGCGTCGGTGGAGGTGGTCGTTGCCGGCACGGGGCTTCCCACCCACGACCGCTGGCTGAACCTCTCCCTGGACGGCAATCCCCTGGTCGCCGCGGCAGGGCCGCCGGACGGGGATTTTCTCGATGGGGAAGGCGTCTGGCGTTATCGCTGGACGGCCAGGATCGACGACGAAGGGGCCCGGCATCTGGCTGTGCGGTGCTGGGTCGGGGATAGCTCCCCCCATGCCGAGGCCCGGTTGTGCGTGACCGTTTCGGCGGAACAGCTTTGGTGTGCGGGCGGGAGGGAGGCTGCGGTCGAGCGCGAGCCCCGTGAGGAGTGGCTGGACCAGATGCAGCGGGCGGCAGCGATGCAACCGGAGCAGCCGGCCTTCCATGATCTCTTGGTGCGCCTGGGTAGGCGCTTTCCCGAAAATCCCCTGCTGCGGGCGAGGCTGGATCGCCTGGAAGGCCGGTCGAATGCCCTGGATCGGCTGGAGCCCCTGAAGCGCGGGCTGGGCGCCCTCTACAAGCGATACCGCACCCTCCTGGTCGATGGCGTCGATCTGAGTGTCACCGAAGAGGATCTGGCCCAGGTGCGTGAGGCCATGGCGCGGGAGGGCCTCCGGCCTGCGGAGGCCACCGGTTTCATCAAGGACCTCAGGGCGCGACGCGTCCTGGGATTGATCCCGATGAGCGGCGAACGGGTCCTGGGCCGCGACAGCGATGCCGATATCCCCATAACCAGCGATGCGGTCAGCGGCAAGCATGCCCGCCTGGGTTGGGACCTGGCCCGGCGCGGCTTCTGGATCGAGGACCTGAAATCCACCAATGGGACCTGGTGGGGCCGGAGCGAACGCCTGAATTCAGGCTATCGTTATCCCCTGGAGCCGGGCCGGCCTTTCTACCTGGCGGATCGGAGCACCCCGTTGGCTCTGTTTGTCCTTCCCGGGCCTGCCGGGCCATCGGGAGTGGCTGACTGTGCAGTTAGCGATTGACTGCCCGGAGAAGAAGCCTCTTAACTGAGGAACTTGCAAAATGGCCATCCTGGCCATTTTGCAAGGCGAAAACGAAAAATGCGATTTTTCGTTTTCTTCATTTTCAATGGCTTAGGCCATTGAAAATGGCGGTTCATCCCTGAACCGCAAGAGGTTCTTGCAGTT
>JAHJDE010000167.1 GCA_018812525.1 Gammaproteobacteria bacterium | reverse complement strand
CGGATTTAGGTCAGATTTGGTCGAACCGATTGAGCAAAACCGCAGGCGTAGCAGCGCTACGTCGAGGATTTTGCGATTGAGGTTCGGCCAAATATGGCCTGAAGACGAGATGCAAGATGCTCAAGTTATTTTTGCTCGACGCCTTGGGTTAGGCGCGCTTTTGACGAGGCTACAAATCTTCGAGGAGACTGACGCGCGCCGTAACCCAACGTGCTTGGCAGCCTTTGTTGGGTTACGGCGCGCATCTGGCCTTGCCAGAACCCTCAACGGAGTTGAATTTGCGCGCCTAACCCAACCTACGTGTTGTCCGCTTCAAACCGCTGCTTCGTCCTGCTCACCGGTGCGGATGCGCACCACCCTGTCTACCGGGGTGACGAAGATCTTGCCGTCGCCGATCTTGCCGGTACGCGCCCCATTGGTGATGGCCTCGATGCACTGATCGAGCTGATCGTCGTTGACCACGATCTCGATCTTCACCTTGGGCAGGAAATCCACCACATACTCGGCCCCGCGATAGAGCTCGGTATGGCCCTTCTGGCGCCCGAAACCCTTGACCTCGGTAGCGGTCATGCCGCTGATGCCCACCGCCGACAGCGCCTCACGGACATCGTCGAGTTTGAACGGCTTGATGATGGCGTCGACTTTTTTCATCTCTGTTCTCTCTCTGATTGATACGAATCAAAACCCATGGGTAATAGGATAGCGCCGATCGCGTCCGAAGGCGCGCCGGGTGATCTTCACGCCGGGGGGCGACTGGCGCCGCTTGTATTCGTTGCGGTCCACCAGGCGCACGACCCGGCGCACCAGATCGGGATCGAAGCCCTCGGCGATGATCTCCTCCAGGCTGCGGTCCTGTTCCACATAGCGCTGGAGGATGGGGTCAAGGACCTCGTAGGGCGGCAGGCTGTCACTGTCCTTCTGATCGGGACGCAGTTCCGCCGAGGGGGGACGGTCGATGACCCGCCGGGGTATGACCTCCTCCGCCCGGTTGCGCCACTCGGCCAGGCGATAGACCAGCAGCTTGGGCACGTCCTTGAGGGGGGCGAAGCCGCCGGCCATGTCGCCGTAGAGGGTGGCGTAACCCACGGACATCTCGCTCTTGTTGCCGGTGGTGAGCAGCATGCGCCCGCTCTTGTTGCTGATGGCCATCAGAATGATGCCCCGGCAGCGGGCCTGGATGTTCTCCTCGGTCACGTCGTTAGCCTGAAATACGCGAAGCTCCATTGCCCCCTCCCCCTTCACGGGGGAGGGTTGGGGAGGGGGAACGATCAGGCCTGTCCTGAGCGGAGTCGAAGGGGGCGAGGCGACATTTTCATCTTCTGGGGTGGCTCGCCTCGCCCCATGATCGCTGGGCAGGCCCCGGAATTCCTCGGCCAGCATGCCGAGAAAGGCATCGAAGGCCGGGGCGATGGGGATGGTCCGGTACTGCACCCCCTGGCGGCGGGCCTGTTCCGCCGCGTCCTGGTTGCTCATTTCGGCAGTATAGCGGGAAGGCATCAGCACCACCTCCACCCGGTCGGCGCCCAGGGCGTCCACCGCCAGGGCCAGGGTCAGGGCCGAGTCGATGCCGCCGGAAAGCCCCAGCACCACCCCCTTGAAGCCGTTCTTCAGCACATAGTCACGAATCCCCAGCACCAACGCCCGGTAGACCGACTCCACCTCGTCCAGGGGCTCGGCGCGGGGACCCGGCCGCAGGGCCAGGCCGGCCCCGCCGATCTCACACTCGACGCAGGCCAGCGACTCCTCGAAATGGGACAGGCTCAGCTTGAGCCCGTCCGGCGCCATGACGAAGGAACCGCCGTCGAAGACCAGTTCGTCCTGCCCTCCCATCAGATTGACATAGACGATGGGCAGGTTGTTCTCCTGGGCACGCTTCTGCACCAGGGACTCCCGCTCGGGCGCCTTGCCGGCATGGAAGGGTGAGGCGTTGAGATTCAGCAGGATCTGCGCCCCGGCCTGTGCCGCCCGCTGGGCCGGCTCGCGATACCAGATGTCCTCGCAGATGGTCAGGCCGAACCGGACCCCGTCCAGCTCCAGGACGGCCGGTCCCTGGCCGGGTTCGAAGTAGCGCTTCTCGTCGAAGACGCTGTAGTTGGGCAGCAGGGACTTGAAGTATTCAGCCACCAACTTCCCCTTGTCGATGAGGCCAGCGGCGTTGTACCGCAGCCCCTCCCGCTCGCGGGGGTAGCCGATGACGACGGCGATGCCCTCGACCTCGCGGCACAGCTTCGTCATTGCCCGATCGACACGGCGCTGAAACTCGGGCCGCAACAGCAGGTCCTCGGGGGGATAGCCGGTGAGGGTCAGCTCCGGAAAGACCAGGATGCGCGCGCCCAGCCCATCCCGCGCCCTCTGCGCCCAATCCAGGACCCTGGCGGCATTGCCCTCCACATCGCCCACCAGCAGGTTGCATTGGGCCAGGGCGATCTTCATCGTTTTCGCGGGCATCAAGGCTCCCTTCATGGAAAACAAAACAGGATGTGGTGAGAGGTTCTTGCAAAACTGCAAGAACCTCTTGCGGTTCAGGGATGAACCGCCATTTTCAATGGCCTAAGCCATTGAAAATGAAGAAAACGAAAAATCACATTTTTCGTTTTCGTCTTGCAAAATGGTCAGGAAGGCCATTT
>JAHJDE010000166.1 GCA_018812525.1 Gammaproteobacteria bacterium | reverse complement strand
AACTGCAAGAACCTCTTGCGGTTCAGGGATGAACCGCCATTTTCAATGGCCTAAGCCATTGAAAATGAAGAAAACGAAAAATCGCATTTTTCGTTTTCGCCTTGCAAAATGGCCAGGATGGCCATTTTGCAAGTTCCTCATGAAGGGACTCTTTGCCTGGGTCGGCTTCCCCACAACCTGTGTCTATTTCGAGCGTTGCGCCCGTGTTGCCGGTTCGACCAAGTGGAATTACTGGCGTCTCTGGAATTTTGCCCTGGAAGGAATCACCTCCTTCAGCACAGTGCCCTTGAAAATCGCCTCTTACCTTGGGTTTCTCGCAGCCTCGTTCGGTTTTCTCTATGCCACTTTCCTGGTAGTCCGTACCCTGCTCTTCGGCGACCCGGTCAAGGGTTATCCCTCCCTCATGACCGCCGTGCTCTTTTTTGGCGGTGTCCAGCTCCTTTTTATCGGGGTCATCGGCGAGTATATCGCCCGCATACATGATGAGGTAAAGGGCCGTCCCATCTATGTGGTCGAATCACTGAGGGGGATTCAACCTCCAGACGTTCAAATGGGATGGGGGGCGATATTATCTTCCAGCTCGACCGGAATCCGAATGGAATAGCCAAATTGTTGTATTGCAGTATCCCTGTAGCAGATCAAGCCTTGGCCCCCAGGAGGGAAGAAATTCACTGGATTTGCACGGGTATAACAACTAGCCTGGCGCCGGAAGCCGACCTTTTCACCTATGCGGTACCGCAAGGAACCAGCCTCCTTTGCCGGTTCCTCCGCGATGCTGATCCTAGCCCCCGGGCGGAGGGGCATAGGTTCCGTGACCCACGGAAATCAAGCCGCCCTTGCGCTTGAGATAGGCCATGGTCTGGGAGAGATTCTTGGGTTCAATGCCGGCAGTCACTAGCTCTGCTGCGATCTCCTTGGTGCTGGCCTGTCCCTTGGACGTTACAATCTCCACAATCTTTGCGGAGACGCCGGGAGTACGGGATGCAGCCCCACCGGCGGCGGTTGCCTTACGACTGCGGCCGCCGAGCTTCTTGATCTCGGCATCGACCGCACCCAGCTCCTTGTTATAATGGCTTGCGATCTCACGACGCTTGGCCCGCAGCTCATCTATTTTGGCCTTCGCCTCGGCCAGCTTCCGTACCGCCTCCTCTTCCTTACGCTTCTTGGCCAGTTCAAAGAGTTCTTCCGAACTCATGTTCTCGTAATCGGACATTTTGTTTTCCACTCTCAGTAAAGGAACAGGATTCGGGATACAGGATAACAGGTCTATTTTTATATACAAGATGGTTTTTGTTCATTGATACCCGGTATTCCGAAATCGATTCAACAATAGACTGGGCGGATGCATGCTGCGAAGTTGCTGAGAAGGGGCGATGGTATCGGTCGCTGTTAGGATCGGTGATGAATGATGGGTGCGTTTCGATTCCGGCATCCTGCCTGTCAAAAGGCCGACAATGAGAGCCGGATAGGCGCTTTTGTGATAGTCGAGTCTACCCATTGCTGTAATCAACCGGGCAATGTAACAAAGTAGAACAAATCCCTGCCGGATGTGTTGCGGAACGGATGGGCGGGGCTGCCGGCGCGGCGGGGTTCGAGGCAACACACAAGTTCAGGAACCTGCTGTCCCGATTCTTTTTCGCCCGGTCTGGGGCTAAACTCCAGGTAACCCTCCCTGAGAGACTTCACCATGGCCCTGCCTGCATTCAAGCCCGCCACCTACCAAGACCTGTTCGATCTGCCGGAGAACCTGGTGGGTGAAATCATCGCCGGTCGTCTGGTAACGCACCCCAGGCCCGCCCCTCGGCAGGCCCGCGCCTATTCCGCCATCGGCTCCCAACTCTGGAATCCCTACGACCGGGGCCATGAAGGTCCCGGCGGCTGGTGGCGAGAGCGCATGCCCCGCCTGCCGGAGACCGCCTGGTTCGATCTGGCCCCGGATTGGGTGTGCGAGATCCTCTCCCCCGCCACCGCCCGCGTGGACCGGGTGGAGAAGCTGCCCATCTATGCCCGGCAGGGTGTGGGTCACGCTTGGCTGGTGGACCCGGACCTGCGCACCCTGGAGGTATTTGAAAATCGTGATGGCAAGTGGCTGTTGCTGACTGTGCTGGAGAACGATGCCCTGGTCTCCCAGCCGCCGTTCGTTGCCACCAGCTTCAGCCTCTCTGGCTTGTGGGCGAATTGAGGAGAAAAACCATGGAACTCGAATTCTTCGGCGCCACCCTCGGCGTCACTGGCTCCTGCCATATCCTGCGCATCGACGGCAGGCAGCTCCTGCTCGACTGCGGCCTGGTGCAGGGGCGCCGGGAGGAGGAAGAGCGCAACCGCGAACCCTTCCCCTTCGATCCGCTCAAGATCGACGCTGTGGTGCTGAGCCACGCCCACATCGACCACTCCGGGCGGCTGCCGCTACTGGTCAAACAGGGCTTCAGGGGACCCATCTACGCACAGAACGCGACCCGCGACCTCTGCGAGGTGTTGCTACTCGACTCCGCCAGCCTGGCGGAACGGGATGCCGAATACGAGAACCGCAAACGCGCCCGCCATGGCGACGACCCCATCGAACCTCTCTACAACCGTGAGGATGCGGTGCGGGCCATCGGCCGGATGCAGGGACTGCGTTACGGGGAGCGGCAGGGAATCCTGCCGGGGGTCGATCTTTGCTTCCGGGACGCCGGCCACATCCTGGGTTCGAGCCACGTTGAGCTCTTTCTGCACGAGGGGGATGTGCGGCGAAAACTGGTCTTCAGCGGCGATATCGGCCAATACGACACACCGATTCTGAACGACCCTTCCATCATTGGCGAGGCCGATATCCTGTTAATGGAGACCACCTACGGCGACCGGCTGCACCGGGAGCGGGAGGAGACCATCCGGGAGATCGGCGAGATCATCCGTACCGCTCGCCACGACAAGGGCAACATCCTGATTCCCGCCTTCGCCGTCGGCCGCAGCCAGGAGATCCTTTACTACTTCGGTCAACATTACGCGGCGTGGGAACTTGACCGCTGGCAGGTCTTTCTCGACAGCCCCATGGCCATCGAGACCAGCCGCATCTATTGGGAATACCCGCAGCTCTACGACGAAGAGGCCACCAAGCTGCGCCGCCGCATCCATGAGATGCCGGAACTGCGGAGCCTGCACCTGACCCGCACGCCCGAGGAGTCCATGGCCATCAACCGCGTGCGCAGCGGCGCCATCATCATCGCCGGCAGCGGCATGTGCACTGGCGGGCGCATCGTCCACCACCTGAAGCGCAACATCGAACAGCGGACCAACCACGTCATCATCGTCGGCTACCAGGCCAGCGGCACCCTGGGGCGGCGATTGGTGAACCGGGAACCGGAGGTGCGCATCCACCGCGAGACCTACCGGGTAGCAGCCCAGATCCACACCGTTGGCGGCCTCTCGGCCCATGCCGACCAACAGGGTCTGCTACGCTGGCTCGGCTGCTTCAAAAACCAGCCTCAGGTCTATCTGGTACACGGCGAGGATGAGGCCAAGGCGGCCTTCCAACAGAAGGTGGCAACCGAATTTGGGATCAAAGCCGAAATTGCCCGCCCGGGACAAAAGATCGATCTGGCCCGGATCTGAATAGTTGCCTAGGGTTCTTGAGTGCCGGAATGCTGCTTGGAGTCAAATTCTGCGTTTCCGTTCACCCCCCTCCCTCTGGGAGGGGGTTGGGGGGAGGGCGATTGTGGATAACGCTCCGAATTTATTAGGCCACCCCCTCCCCAACCCTCCCCCAGAGGGGGAGGGGGCTGAACGGTTACAATTCTGCTGCAAGGCGCTCCTACGGTATGGCGGCGTAATTCACGTCTCGTCGGTCTGAGGTGGGGCCTCGCTGGCTTTTACCCGGAGGGGGCGCGAAAGGGTTCGCGCCATCCCCGGCACTTCTCAGGCGGCCTTCTTCGTCTCAAAGCGATGGTGGTGTCCGCGTTCGATCAACTCACCCAGGGTAATCCCGGCCAGGAATTCGAAGATGTGATCGCTCAGATCGTCCCACAGGTTGTGGCTGGGGCAGCGCTGGCTGATGTAGGCGTGCGACACGAAGCGACGCGACCGGGTCATGTCCACCCACTCATCCACCGCACAGATGATATCTGCGATGGTGATCTGGGATACGGGCCGGCCCAGATAGTAACCGCCGCCGGGGCCGCGAACCCCCTTGACCAATCCCTTGCTACGCAGGCTTGCGAACAGTTGTTCGAGATAGGAGAGGGAGATCCCCTGATTGTGGGAGATCTCGGACAGGGTCACGGGATCATCACCGCCCTTGAGTGCCAGGTCCAGCATAGCGGTTATGGCATAACGACCTTTTGTGGATAGTCTCATTGCATCAACCTCTTAATAATTCCTTATGAATTCGCTCGGTTTTAAGACTAGCAGAGACCGAGAAAATTAGTCAAGTAATAAGACGACGAAATTTGTAACCGTTCAGTCCCCTCCCCCTGTGGGGGAGGGTTAGGGAGGGGGTGACCTAATAAATTCAAGGCATTATTTTGGATTGCCCTCCCCCCAACCCCCTCCCAAAGGGAGGGGGGGTGAACGGATACCGAAATTTCGATTCAAGGCTTCAGGGGCAGCCGGATTTCGATACAGGCACCACCCAGTTCCCTGCTGCGGGAGATAGCGAGCCGGCCCCGGTAGAGCCGGATGATCGCCTGGGCCGCGGCCAGGCCGATCCCCTGTCCCGCGTGGCGCTCGTCCAGCCGCCCGCCACGGGCCAGTACCTGCGCGATATCCTGTTCGGCGATTCCGGGACCGTCATCCTCGATGGCGATGCCCCATTCGGTGGTCAGTCCCTCGACCACGCCGATCTGGACGCGGGAGACCGCGTACTTACAGGCATTGTCGAGCAGGTTGCCGAGCAGTTCCATGAAGTCGTTCTCATCGCTCGGAATGTGCAGCGCCGCCGGCAGACGGTTCTCAAAGTGCAGTTCCCGTTCGCGATAGACCTTGGCCAGGGTATTGAGCAGACGCTGGGCCAGGGCGGCGACCGCTACCCTCTTGGCCAGGGCGCTGCGTCCACCCAGGGCGGCCCGTTGCAGCCGGCCGCGCAGGATATCGTCGATATGGGGCACCGCCTGGCGCGCCGCCTCGCGCAGCAGTCCGGGGTCGTCACTGTCGAGCGCCCCCTGCAACAGGGCCAGGGGCGTCTTGATGCTGTGGGCTAGGTCATCCAGGCTGTTGCGGTAGCGTTCCCGCTGTATCCGGTTGTATTCCAGCAGGGAGTTGATATTGCCGGTGAGGGGCAAAAGCTCCTGGGGATAGTCGCCGCGCAGGCCGATTCCGCCCCATTCCTCGATCACCTTCAACTCCTCCGCCGCCTGGCGAAGGGGTCTCAGGCCCCAGCGCAACACCAGCCCCTGCACCGCCAGCAGCAAGATCCCGACCCCGATCAGGCCACCCCAGAGCCTAGTGCGAAAGATGTCGGCCCGTTCGTCCACCACGTTGCGGCCGAGACTGACCACCAGCCGGTAGCGGTTCACCCGCCCCGCCAGGTTCTCCCATTCGATGCCGTAGTAGAGACGGTAGGCCCATTGATCCTGGAAAAAACGGTGCTCCCCGATGGGAATATCAGCGACGGCGGGTAGCCGCTTGTCGAGGAGGGAGGCGGAGTTCCAGAGCACCCGCCCGCCCGCCCCGGTCAACTGGGCATAGAGGCCGGAGTCGGGCCGGTTGAGACGGGGGTCGGCGACCTTTTCCGGCAAGCGCACCCATCCCTGGCTATCCTCCGAGGCCTCGCCCAGCAAGGCATAGACATGGCCGAGAAGTTGCGCCTCCACCGCCGCCTCCAGGCTGTGGCGTTGCGCCACATGGAGCAGATAGCCGGTGAGGCCGAGGAAGAGGATCAGGATCGACAGGGTCGCCCCGGTCAGGCGCCGGTGGATGGAGCCACGAGGCACAAGCCCCACTAGGCCTTTTCTCTCTGCAGGCAGAGACGGTATCCCCTGCCACGCAGGGTTTCGATGGGCTTGAGGCTGTTGTCCGGGTCCAGCTTGCGGCGCAGGCGGCCGATTAGGACCTCCAGTACGTTGCTGTCCCGATCCTGGTCCTGTTCGTAGATATGCTCGGTCAGCTCCAGCTTGGAGATGACCTTGCCTGCGTTCAGCATCAGGTACTCCAGTAGCTTGAATTCATAGGCGGTCAGTTCGACCCCGTCGCCGTGCAGACTGATGCGCTGCTCGGCACTGTCGAGCGCCAAGGGACCGCAGCGGATCACCGGCGAAGCCCAGCCGGTGGCGCGCCGCAGCAGGGCATTGATGCGCGCCAGCAGTTCCTGGAGATTGAAGGGCTTGACCAGATAGTCGTCCGCGCCCGCCTCCAGCCCCTCCACCTTGTCGCGCCAGTTGTCGCGGGCCGTGAGGATCAGGATCGGCAACTGCCGGCCGGCGGCGCGCAGGTGCTTGATCACCGCGATGCCTGACATCTTTGGCAGACCCAGGTCGATGACTGCCAGATCCACCGGGTAGTCGCGGCCCATGAACAACCCTTCATCCCCGTCTGCGGCGCAATCCACCGCGAAGCCACGGGCACAGAGCTGTGCCTCCAGCATGCGGCGCAGATCGGGTTCATCCTCCACCAGCAGGATGCGCATGGCTCAGCGCCTGCTGCCAGGGGGGCCGGGGGGCAGGACCGCCCCGGTGCGGGCATCGATGCGATACTGTCGCACCCGGCCCTCGTTGGTCAGGATACGCACCCGATGCTCCTCGCTCGCATCGCTGCGCTGGGTCTCCGCCCGCAACACCCGGCCGTCCTCGCGTCCCCGCACATGGGTCACGGCATCGTTCAGGGTCATATTCCCCGCCCCGGCCGGCACGGCGACCGCCAGGCCGACCAGGAACAGGGCCGGTAATACGCGGATACTGCTCTTCATGATGACACCCCTCGGACTGGGATCCCGCTCGGTTACCAGCGGCGGCCACCGCGAGAGGGCCGATCGACCGGAATGAACTCGCCGGGCTCATAGTCGGTGCGGGTCCAATGGGTCTCGCCCTGATACCGATATTTCACGCGGTAGCCGACCACCTCCCGGCGCTCCTCGTAGCGGGTGACCTCCTGGCAGCGGGTGTCATAACCGCCGCCCGTGTAACGATCACGGCTCGCGTCATTGCCGATGGCGGCCCCCAGGGCGGTGCCGGCAATGGTCAGGGCCGTCTTGCCGCTGCCCTGGCCGAACTGATTACCGACGACCCCCCCGATGATGCCGCCGGCAATGGTGCCGACCGGCGAACGGGAGCGCTCGACCTGACGGGGTTCGTCCCAGCACTCACGATCCGCCACCGGCTGGCGGACGATTTCATAGACCGGGATCACATCGAGCACCCGGCCCATAGTGTTAGAGCGACCGCCGTAGCCGCGATCATAGCCATGTTGACGGCCATAGGGCTCGGCCAGCGCCAGTCCGGAAGAGAGGGCAAGCACGGCGGCCAGGACGGCCGATACGGTCAGTTTCTTATTCATTTCTGTTCTCCTTTGCTGAATACCGGAACGGGCCTGCCGTTCCCCTTGCCACGAATCATAGTGGTCCTCCACTTAACCGACCCTTAACCGAAACTGAATGAAAGCTGAACGGAACCCGCAACTATTCAGGTCGACGTATCCGTTCACTCCCCCTCCCTTTGGAAGGGGGCTGGGGGGAGGGCGATCGAGGATACTGCCTTGAATTTATTAGATCACCCTCTCCCCAGCCCTCCCCCACAGGGGGAGGGGGCTGAACGGTTACAGGTCGACCGGCTTTTTGGACGATCTGAACAGTTACCGGAACCCAAATTTCATGATCCTTTCCAGGCACCGCCTGGAAAGGATCCGCCAACGGGTGTCTTTGTACGGAATCAAGGAATTAATCCTGGTTCATTGGGGCATGCAGCACTTCTTGTATTTCTTGCCGCTGCCGCAGGGGCAGGGCTCGTTCCGGCCCACCTTGGGCTCCTCGCGGATGAAGGTCTGGTGGCCGGTGATCCGGTGGGATGCGAAATAGTCATACAGGTCGTCAACGGTCGGATCGATCAGATCCTGGACCTCGGCGAGCTCATGCGGGTCTGTGGGGACATCCTCGTTCAGGAAGCGATAGAAGAGATCCAGCGCCGCATCGAGCTCAAGACCGTCCTCCGCGGAAAGTTCGGGCCAGAGCTCCACCCCGCGCACGAAGCCATCGCACCAGAAATCGACCACGAGAACCCGTTCGCCCCCATCGTCCTGCTCCAGAAACAGCGCCTCGTACTCCTTCCCGGCCAGTTGATCGACGACATCGTTATAGAGGATGCCCACGGCCAGCATGAACTCCTCGCCATCGTCCTTCCCCTTCCAGTGCGGCACCATCCCCTCCTCGTTCCAGATGGCGGGAAACCAGACCGAGGGGGGTATCAGCTTCGGAGAACAGGCAATGGCCGCGAAGTAGCCATCCAACCCGGAGACATTCAGGAGGGATTCGTCGCTGCCGTATCTAGTCAGATAGTATTCGACCAGCTCGAAAATATCGTCGCCATCGGGCCGCTGAGGTTCGGCCAGGCCCAGGCGCTTATTCAGACTCGGTTTCGGGGTGGCCCGCTGCTGGCGCAGACCCATTTCGATCTCGATATCCTCGATATCGCCCGCAAACATCAGATCGGCCAGGCCCCGCGCATAGAGGCCGCGAATTGCCTCGATGGACTCCGTCGCCCCCAGATCGGCCAGGGCCCCGGCCACCATGGCATTCAACGAGGCATTCCCCTGGGTTGGGGTCGCGATGAAAGCAGTCAGGACTCCAACCACCCGGTCCCGAACCGAAGGCTCATGCTCCGCGACCGCCTTCAGCCCGTCGACCGCTACGCCCCGGACCTTATCCTGCCGCGCAGGGTCATTCAGCGCCGCGGCCAGGGGCTCCAGGGCGGGCGCGCCAATCATCCCCATGACACTGGGCATCTCATCGATGGCCCAATCGTCCTCCGCCAAGACAGGTAAGAACTCCACCAGCGGCTCCGCCGCCTCCGCGCTGGCCAACTGACCGAGCGTCCGCCATGCATGCAGCGGCGCCCAGACCTCGGCACTGCTATCCGCTGCCTCGTGCAGTTCTCTGTCCGTGGCCATGGTGATCAGGGCTGGCACATCCGCTGGGGTAAAGCCGTATTGGAGGTAACTGGGCCATGCCTGGTCCGACGCCTTGGGCGCACCCAATTCAAGCAACAGGCGGGTCTTGTCGGTCATGATCTGTCCCTCAATTTGGTGTGGATGAAGGTGTGTGGATGAAGGTGGTCACCCGGAAGGGCTTTGAAATATCATGGAGTCTACGCGAAAGCGTTGCACATGGCGCGAACTGGCCATAATTTGAGATCATGACCACATCTGGCGAACTCTACCCGCCAACCACAACAGGACCAGGAGACAGCCCATGTACGAAAAAAGCATCGAACTGCTGAACCGCGCCGTTGCCGACGAGCTTTCCGCCGTTCACCAATATATGTACTTCCACTTTCACTGCGACAATCAGGGGATCGACCTCCTGTCCAGCCTGTTCAAGCGCACAGCCATCGAGGAGATGCTGCATCTGGAGCGGCTGGCGGACCGTATCCTCTTTCTCAAGGGCGATGTCATCCTGGAGGCCGACGACAAAGTCGAATCCATTCACGATGTAAAGGCCATGCTGGGATGGGCGGACAGATCCGAGCAGTCGGCTATCCGGATGTACAACCAGTTCGCCCTCGAATGCGCGGCCAACGCCGACTCAGCTACCAAGAAGCTGTTCGAGGATCTGGTCATGGACGAGGAGCGCCACTACGGCCAGTTCGACGACGAAATGGAAAACGTCAAGCGCTACGGCGACAGCTACCTGGCCCAGCAGGCCATGGAACGCAGCCGGGCCGCAGCGGCAGCCGGGCCACAGGGCGGCGGCGTCAGTAAGACAGCCGGCCAATGAAACCTGGTCCTGAACCAGCTTCAGATAAGGAGCTGTCAGGAAATAAGTTGGGCAATATCGCGCTCAGATGAGGCACTTGCAAAATGGCCTTCCTGACCATTTTGCAAGACGAAAACGAAAAATGTGATTTTTCGTTTTCTTCATTTTCAATGGCTTAGGCCATTGAAAATGGCGGTTCATCCCTGAACCGCAAGAGGTTCTTGCAGTTTT
>JAHJDE010000165.1 GCA_018812525.1 Gammaproteobacteria bacterium | reverse complement strand
GCCATGCCCTCGCTTGTCTTTTGATCCGCCAGAAAATTTTCCTCGCTCGACCGTATAGCCCGATACGGCGCTCGCTCGGAAAATTCCCTGGCAAATCAAAATCCGGCGCGATCATCACGGCAATTCATGAAATATCCGGGCTAAAGCGCGGCGGATGCGTCCATGGATAAATATTTCCGGAAGGTAAACATCTGGGGCTACAGGGTCAATATTCCCCTTTGGCAGGCGGGATGAAAATCTGCGTTTTAATTGATCCATGCCAGATCCTGAGGCACAAAAAAACCGCCCGGAGGCGGTATTTTTTGTGCCTATTGAGATGAAGGTCAGGTCGCGGCGCGCCAGGAGCCGTCGGTTTGGCGGCAGGCGGTGCCGCGCACGACATCGGAGCGGCCGTCGATGACCGCCTTGGTGGTGTATTCGCGGCAGGGGCCGGTGCGTCCTTCATAGGTGCGGGTCGGGGTTACAGTGTAGCTGTGGCCGGAATCGGGATTGCGCCAACTGGCGGGTTCGCCGGTACGGTTGCCCTCCAGTGCCCGGTCGGCCCGCATGCGGTCATTCTCGTCCATCTTCTGGCCGATGTTGCCGCCGATATAGGCCCCGGCAAAGGTGCCCAGGGCAGTCGCGAGGACCTTGCCGGAACCTTCGCCGAAGCGGCTGCCGAGGGCGCCGCCCACCACGCCGCCCACCACCGTGCCCTGGTCACGTTTGGTGCAGGCGGCGAGCAGGGTGACGGAAAGCAGGGCTAGGATAATTGCACGGTGATTCACGATACTTCTCCTTGAATAGTTTAGTGTGCTCATTCATTTACAATTCTGGCCTGAAATCCGCAGTGAGACCAGATTGCCACCGCCGAAGTTCAATCCCGGGGGGCTGGGTAATTGCCGTCAAACTCTCAGGCGCCAGACGGGTTCCTCTGCCGGGTCGATCAGCCCATGGACCAGCAGCCACTCCCGGGCATCCTCGGCGTCGCCCTCGAACCAGGTCTGCGCTGAGCCAAGGCGGAAGGTATAGCCCCAGGTATCCATGTCCCGCATCATCCTATCCCGGCCCATGCCGCCGATATGCTCGGCCAGCAATATCTGGAGATAGCAGACGCCGTTTTCCTCCAGATATTCACCCCCGGCATCCGTGTGCAGGGCGGAGCGCCGTTCCTGATCCATACAGATGAAGTGACAGCCCTCATGGAGCAGGGAGTGGATCGGTGTGTCTGGCCGGATGTAAAGGCTGTGGCCCACGAGCCCCGCCTCGGGGGGGCCGAAATAGCTGCCGGGGATCTCCGCCCCAGGCTCCAGCACCACCAGATCAATCGTGTAGCGCTGGCAGAGGGTGGCGATATCGGCGGGGTTGCAGTCGGTATAGCGTAGAACGTCCATGGGCTTGGCGGCAGCGGTTTCTGATCGGGTTTGGCAAGGGGTATTGTAACCTCCCCTGACCTGGTATGTATTTTCCGGAGGGTTTCTCCGCCTATAATCCCAGAATCCTAACTAAAATCCCGTTCCCGATGCGAGTCCGGTTGCTCCCTGCCCATGCCCACCTCCTGGCCTCCCTGCCATACCGCCTGATCCATCTTCTCGGCGGTCTGGTGGGCTGGTGGTCCTACGCCTCCTGCGACGGGGCCTGCAAGGCCGTCCGCTTCAGCATCTACAGCGCCTATCCCGAGCTGAAGCGGTGGGAGAGGGAGCGGATGGTGCAACAGACACTCCGGGAGAATGCCAGGACCCTCCTGGAAATGCCCCGCCTCTGGCGGCAGGGAAAGGGAAGGATTTCGGAACGCATCATCGGCCACAAGGGCCTGGAGATCCTTCATCGCGCCCAGATCTACGGCAAGGGCGTCATCCTGGCGTTGCCCTATGTGGGCAATTGGGAGGTCGTCACCGGCTATCTCTCTACCCTCAATGCCCGGCTCCTGATCGGCGAGACCTTTCCCATCGAAGGGCTGACTGGGCTGGCGATCCTGGGGCGAGGCGCGACCGGGGCGACCCTGGTCCCCCGCGACGGGCAGGAGGAGGAGACCTATCTCCAGGCCCTCAGGGCAGGCGCCCTGGTCTGTCTCTTCCCAGACAGGATGCCCCTGGCGGGGGAAGAGGCCCTGTCCGTTCCCCTCTTTCGCGGCCCCGTCATGACCTCCACCCGGTTACCCCGACTGGCCCGCGCCAGCGGGTCAGTCGTCATCTATGCTTTTGCCGAGCGCGTTCAGGGCGGCAAGGGCTACCGCATCCAATGGATCCTTGGTCCCCAGGAGATCTACGACGCCAATCCCATGGCCGCCGTCAGCGCAGCCAACTCGGGGGTCCGGCTCTGCGTCAAGCGCCGGCCCGAACAGTATCTCTGGGGCAGCGAGCGCCTCTCCCCCGGCCATTCAGCCTGAGGGGCTGTGAAAAAACCTCTGAGTCACCCCAAACAAGGACGGCAGGGGCCTGCCTCTGTTCTCCAGGACAACGCCATCTAAGGAGCTGTCCGGGAATAACTTGAACATCTCGCATCTCATCTTCAGGCCATCTCTGGCCGATCTTCAATCGATCTGTTTCGCGGCAGAGCCGCTCCCACGGCGGTGGGAGCGGCTCTGCCGCGAAAATAGTCGGTTTTGCTCAATTAGATCGACCAAATCTGACCTGAATCTGAGCGCGATATTGTCCAACTTATTCCCGGACAGCTCCTAACTTCCCAGAACGGGTCGGGCTGTGCTCGGCATCGGGATGCGCCGAGGCTTCGACTGGCGGGCATAGCCCGCCCTTCAAGACTATTCTTTCAGCTTCCTCGGCTCATCGGCCTTGAGATAGGCGTATTCCTCCTCGGTCAGATCGACATCGTCGTAGCCCGTGATCATGGGCTTGACATGGCCGATGAAGGAATGGCCGGTGGTCAGGAGGTAGACGTGGGCTATGACGAAGGCCAGGATGGCGATGGCGGCGATGCTGTGGAGGTCGGCGATGGATTCCAGGCCGATGTTTTCGAGCAGGCTGATCTTGAAGCCGAAGCTGATCAGCAGATAGGCGATGCCGGTGATCCAGATGGCTGGGAAGATGACGATCTTGACCAGCAGGTAGGTCAGTGCCTGCAAGGGGTTGTGCTTGCGCCGCAGGGTCTTGATGTAGGGGTGGCGCTTGCCCTTGAAAATGTCGAAGGCGTAGAAGCGCGCCACCTGGATCAGGTTCTTGTTGGTTGGCAGGTAGTGGCGCCACTCCCCGGTGGTAAAGAGCCAGAAGGTGGCGAAGGCCCAGAGCGCCAGCAGGATCAAAGCGGCAAAGGTATGGAGGCAGCAGGCTGTTTGGTAGTCGATCAGGTGGTGGGCGCCATGTACCCCGAAGCCGGTGAACAGCAGCGTAAAGATCAGGGCCACCTGGCTCCAGTGCCAGATACGTTCAAACAGCCTGAATACCTGTATGTTGTGCATGGCCATCAGGCTTTCCTCCGAGTTGCGGAAATGATGCGGATCAGACCGTGTCCGAGGACGCCGCCCAGGGTGCCCAGGATGATCAGCAGGCCGAGGCTATCAATCCAGGGGCTGCCGCCCGCGCCGGGCATGTAGAAGCCCTTCAGCTCTTTGAGCCTTCCCTCCTTCTCATGGCAGGCCTCGCAGGCGAGGACATCTTCCTTGGGTGCCACCATGTGGTTGATGGGCCAGTAGGAGTAGGTCTCCACGAAGCCATATTCGCCGCTGTAAGGGATGCCGTTCTTTTTCATGCCGGCCGTGATGGCCTTCTGGAAGTCGTAATTGCCCCAGAGGGCATTTTCGTCGTCGCCCCAGAGATGCATGTAGACCAGGGTGTTATTGCCCTTGTCGTAGGGCTGGATGGTATGCATACGCTTGAAGGGGTAGATGCGCGACCTGGGGTTGTCTTGGAAGCCACTGAAGGTATTCAAATCGACCGGGGCCTTGGACGGGTCGAACCTGGTATCGATGGTAGTGAATTTCATCTGGCCGTCAAACCAGGCGTAGACGGGCCGGATGTTCTCCGCATTGGTGAAGTCGCCCTTGATCGACTTGTAGGTGGCCCGTTCCTGGCCGTTGCCCTGAATGTAACCTTCCTCCTTGTAGCCTTCGCCGTTCTTGAGTTTGCCCATGCTGCGCCAGTCCCAATCGGTGACGGTGGCGACGCCCCCTCTGGCGATCTCGGGGATGTGGCAGGTCTCGCAGGCAACCTTGTTGGTATGGGTATTCAGCTTGATGCCGACGATCTTGGACGTGGAATGGGGTGCGGCGCCGTGGCAGCTCTCGCAGGTAGCGACTTCGCGGGGCATGCCGGGTTTGGGCAGGTTCTTCTCGCCCACGTGCATCTGATAGCGGCTGCCGGCCCACTTGTGGCCCTCACCCAGGTGGCAGGTGACGCAACTGAAGTTGAGCCCCTGGGCGTCCATGTGGACATCGATCTTTTTGGTCGGGTTGAAGAGCACGGAGGAGAGGTCCCCGTGTTTCACATTGTCGCCACCACCGCCATAGAAGTGGCACTTGCCGCAATTGCCGCGCGAAGGCTTGCCGACGCCCTGGGCCACCTTGGGCCAGTCGATGGGCGGCTTATCCTTGAACATCACGGAACAGGCCTTGTTGCCGGAACTGTTGGGGGTCTTGTAGTAGGAGCCGGTCGAGTCATGGCAGACCAGGCAGTCGATATTCTCCTGCCTGGCGAAGTCGAAGCTGTCGTCCTTCCAGCCGTAACCGGCGTGGCACTGGGCGCACATGCCCTCATTGCCCTTGGCGTTGGTGCAGAAGCCGTTGACCAGGGTGGCCTTTCCCAGTTGCTGTCCTGTGATGGGGTCCTTGTATTTCCAGGTCCAGTGCTTGTTGTGGATGAATTGATCCCCGGCCTTGTTGTGGCACTTGAGGCAGGCCTTTGTCACCTCCGGTCCGCTGGCAAAGGGTCCTTGCAACTCCTCGTATTGGGAATGGTCGGCGGTGGATTCCCGGCCTTTGCCCCGTTTGGGCAGCGCCTCACCCTGGAAGGTCTTGGTGTATTCGGAGATCCCCATTTCGATCTTGGGGCCTTCCTCCGCGAGGAGAATCCGGGCATTGAACGCCAACAAGAGGACTGCCAAAAGGAACATGAAAGGATGCGATCCTGGAAAAAACAGCTTTGCTTTCATATTCAACTCGAACCTTCATCGCCCAAGGAAAAGCGGAATAACCCTGTCTTCGATTATTCCGCCTACGAATGAGGAACTTGCAAAATGGCCATCCTGGCCATTTTGCAAGGCGAAAACGAAAAATGCGATTTTTCGTTTTCTTCATTTTCAATGGCTTAGGCCATTGAAAATGGCGGTTCATCCCTGAACCGCAAGAGGTTCTTGCAGTT
>JAHJDE010000164.1 GCA_018812525.1 Gammaproteobacteria bacterium | reverse complement strand
GAGGAACTTGCAAAATGGCCATCCTGGCCATTTTGCAAGGCGAAAACGAAAAATGCGATTTTTCGTTTTCTTCATTTTCAATGGCTTAGGCCATTGAAAATGGCGGTTCATCCCTGAACCGCACTCGATTGATTTTTTAATGGATCGATTTGCCGAATACTTGCGCACAGACAAATGCAACAGATTGTTTTCCTTCCAAAGGATGGGAAAAGGGAATTCAGGATGACCGACCAACCGGGAAAGGCCGTGGTGCTGCTGTCTGGCGGGCTCGATTCCGCCACCGTCCTGGCCATGGCGCGTTCGGAAGGATTCGAGTGCCATGCCCTCAGCATCCGCTACGGTCAACGCCATGCGGTGGAACTCCAGGCCGCCGTTACCCTGGCCCTGGCCTTGGGCGCGGCCGACCACAGGACTGTCGCGGTCGATCTGGCCGCCATCGGCGGTTCGGCCCTGACCGACCCGGATATCCCCGTGCCGGAGGCAGCGACCACCGGCATTCCTGTGACCTACGTCCCGGCCCGCAACAGCCTTTTTCTCAGCATCGCCCTCGGCTACGCCGAGACCCTGGGGGCGCAGGACATCTTCATCGGTGCCAACGCCGTCGATTATTCCGGTTATCCCGACTGCCGACCCGCCTTCATCGCCGCCTTCGAAACCCTGGCCAACCTGGCGACCAAGGCCGGTATCGAGGGCAAGAGGTTCCACATCCACGCTCCCCTGCTCGACCTGGGCAAGGCAGAGATCATCCGGGAAGGGATTCGCCTGGGTATAGATTACGGCCTGACCCTCTCCTGTTACCAGCCAGATGCCGAGGGCAGGGCCTGTGGCCGATGCGACTCCTGCCGCCTCCGGCGCCAGGGATTCATCGACGCAGGTGTGCCGGACCCGACGCGATACCGGTAGCCCTTACTGTGAAAGTCGCGAAGCGCGCGTTTGCCCCCTCCCCCATTTGGGGGGAGGGTTGGGGAGGGGGAGCGAGGCGGCCTTTCCATCCTTTGGTCCATAACCAGCGCATCCTTGCGCCATTTCTCACTATCCGGGGTGGCTCGACGCCTCAACCCCTGGTGTGCATGGACGAAAGCGGCAAGCTACATAATGAAACCGGACAGTTTATTTGCCCGCAACATCTGCCTTGACTCAGCTTCCTTGGCGCGTTTCTAATAGCCGCTAGCTTCAGGTGACCCTCGGGCCTTCGCTCGACGGGTGAAACGGGAAGCCGGTGCGTCCTGGCCATGGTCGGGGCAATCCCGGCGCTGCCCCCGCAACGGTGAGTTGAGTTCAGGCGGATCGATGGCCACTGTGCTTCGGCATGGGAAGGCGATCCACCGGGCCGGTATCCGGCCGCTCACGAGCCCGGAGACCGGCCTGTCGCCTTCGACTTGGCATCGCGGAGGGCGATGTCCCGGTGCGATGGGCATCCATGCCCTCACTCCGCCTTGCCCTTCCCCTGTCCCGGTTTCAACCCCCTAGGGTGCGCCCAGCGCACTGGAGTAGAGCATGAGAGGCTGTGAAAACACCTTCCGCCTACTGCGGACGGCACTGAACGCGGTGGACTGCGTTGCAACGACCACAATATCTGGTCATGTAGACCCGCTACACTCCCAGATATTGTGTTCGCCGCGCCTTGCCCACCACGCCCAGTGCCGCCCTCGCTACGGCACAAAGTTTTTTCACAACCTCTGAGCCCAGCCGGAATGGACCCCTATCGCGACCGCATGCAGCGCAAGAAGGCCATCGTCGATGCCGCCATCGCCCGCGCCGACCGGGACCAGGGCCTGTTGCTGGTGCTGACCGGCAACGGCAAGGGCAAGTCCAGCTCGGCCTTCGGCATGGTGGCGCGGGCACTCGGTCACGGCATGAAGGTGGGGGTGGCCCAGTTCATCAAGGGCCGCAGGGATACCGGCGAAGAGGCCTTCTTCCGCGATCGGCCCGGCCTGACCTGGCTTGTCCTCGGGGGGGGGTTCACCTGGGAGACCCAGGACCCGGTCCATGACGCCGAGCTTGCGCGTCAAGGCTGGGAACGGGTCCAGGAGATGCTGCGCGATCCCGCGCTGGGGCTCGTCGTCCTGGACGAGCTCACCTATCCCCTTCGGCAAGGCTGGCTGGACCTGGGGCAGGTCCTTGCCGATATCCAGGCCCGCCCGCCCCTGCAACACCTGGTGATCACCGGGCGCGGCGCCCCCGAGGCCCTGCTGACGGCGGCCGATACGGTGACGGAGATGCGCGACATCAAGCATGCCTTTCGCGCCGGGGTGCGTGCCCAGAAGGGGGTGGATCTGTGAGGCATTGTCCCGCCCTCTTCATCGCTGCCCCCGCCTCCGGCCAGGGCAAGACCACGGTGACGGCGGCCCTGGCCCGGTTCCACCGGGATCGCGGCCGGCGGGTGCGCGTCTTCAAGACCGGCCCCGATTTTCTCGATCCCATGGTCCTGGAGCGCGCCTCGGGTGCCCCGGTCTATCAGCTCGACCTCTGGATGTCTGCCCAGAGCGAGGCCGAGGGGGGGGGCGAGACCCATTGCCGCCAACTCCTCTACGATGCGGCCGGCGAGGCCGATCTGATCCTGATCGAGGGGGTGATGGGGCTGTTCGACGGCGAACGCTCCAGCGCCGATCTCGCCCAGTTGTTCGGCATCCCGGTGCTCGCGGTGATCGACGGCTCGGCCATGGCCCTGACCTTCGGCGCCCTGGCCCTGGGACTGATGAGCTACCGGCCGGGACTGCCCTTTGCCGGGGTCTTTGCCAACCGGGTGGCCTCCGGGCGCCACTACGAGATGCTGACCGAGGGCCTGCCGCCGGGGATCGCCGCCCTCGGTTGGCTGCCGCGCGACGGGGAGTTCGCCCTGCCGGAGCGCCATCTCGGCCTGGTGCAGGCGGCGGAGATCGCCGATCTCGATGATCGCATCGGCCGGGCCGCCGCCGCCCTCCAGGGTATCGACGAGGGGCTGCCGCCAACCCTAGCCTTCACCGCCCCCCCGACCACGGCCACCACAGCCCCATTGGATGGCGTCCGCATCGCCGTGGCCCGCGACGCGGCCTTCGCCTTTCTCTATCGCGCCAATCTCGACCTGCTCCAGGCCATGGGGGCCGAGCTGCGCTTCTTCTCACCCCTGGCCGATGCGGCGCTGCCAGAGGCCGACGCCCTCTATCTGCCGGGCGGCTATCCCGAACTGCACCTGGACCGGCTCGGGGCCAACGGGGGGATGCGATCGGCCCTCCGCGCCCACCACGCAGCCGGGCGGCCCATCGTCGCCGAGTGCGGCGGCATGCTCTATCTGACCGAGACCCTGACCGACGCCCAGGGCTATGCCGGCGGGATGGCGGGCCTGCTGCCGGGCCACGGCCGGATGCAGGAACGGCTCGCCAACCTGGGCCTGCACCAGGTCGAATTGCCCGAGGGGCAGTTCCGGGGACACAGCTACCACTACTCGCGCCTGGAGACCCCCCTCCACCCCATCGCCTGGAGCCAGGGGGCGCGACCGGGGCGCCAGGGCGAGCCGGTCTACCGGGAGGGCCGCCTGCACGCCTCCTATCTGCACCTCTATTTCCCGTCGAACCCCGAAGCGGCGGCACGGCTGTTCGCGCCGCCGCTCCCATGATCGTTAGCAACCACAGACCCTGGAGGTCATCATGCACATTGAACCCGGCATCCTGGACGGCGCCAAGATCGTCCTCAGTTACGGCACGGCCACGGCCTCCCTCGGTCTGGCGGCGAAGTTCGCGGCCGACGGCATCCGCAAGGATGGCCTCCTCTCCCTGGCCGTCCGCAGCCTGCTGACCACGGCGCTCGTTTTTGCCTTTTTCGAGGTCCTGCCCCACCAGCCCGTGGGGGTCTCCGAGGTCCACCTCATCCTGGGATCGACCCTCTTCCTGCTCTTCGGGCTGGCGCCCGCGGCCATCGGCCTGGCCGCCGGGCTGCTGATCCAGGGGCTGACCTTCGCCCCCGCCGATCTGCCCCAGTATGGCGCCAATGTCACCAGCCTGCTGGTGCCCCTCTACGGCCTGGCTCTGCTGGCGAGGCGGGTCATCCCGGCGGATACCGCCTATAAGGACATCGGCTACGGCCAAGCCCTGAAGCTCTCGACCGCCTATCAGGGCGGCATCGTCGCCTGGGTCGCCTTCTGGGCCTTCTACGGCCAGGGCTTCGGCGCCGAAAATCTGGCCCAAGTCCTCTCCTTCGGCGCGGCCTACATGACGGTCGTCCTGCTGGAGCCCCTGGCGGACCTGGGGGTATTGGCCGGCGCCAAGGCCCTGCATGGCCTCCAGGGCAGCGCCCTGGTCGAGAAGCGGCTCTACGCGGCAACTTCTTGATGACGGGAAAGGTCTGGTTCGTGGGTGCCGGTCCGGGCGATCCGGACCTGATCACGGTCAAGGGCCGCGATCTGATCGCCCGCGCGGGGGCGATCCTCTACGCCGGTTCGCTGGTGTCGGAGGCGGCCCTGCGCTGGGCGCCCCCCGCCTGCGAGCCGGCCGATTCCAAGGGGATGACCCTGGAGGAGATCGCCGATTGGCTCATCGACCAGGCCCGCCGCCATGAGACCGTCGTGCGCCTGCAAACCGGCGATCCGACCCTCTACGGCGCCTTGATCGAGATGGCCCGGCCCCTGGATGCCGCCGGGGTGCCCTGGGCCGTGGTGCCGGGGGTCTCCTCGGCCCTGGCCGCGGCGGCCGCGGCGGGGGAGAGCCTGACCCTGCCGGAGCTGACCCAGACGGTGATCCTGACCCGCGTCGCCGGACGCACCCCCATGCCGGAGGGTGAATCCCTGGAGGCCCTGGCCCGGCACGGCTGCACCCTCTGCATCTTCCTCTCCATCACCCTGCTGCACCGGGTGCAGGCGGAACTGCGGGCCGCCGGCTGGCCGGAGGACGCGCCCATCCTGGTGGTGCAGAAGGCGAGCTGGCCGGGCGAGGAGCGGATCGTTCGGGGCACCCTGGCCGATATCAAGGCGCGTTGCCAGGCCGAGCGGATCGGCTCCCAGGCCATGATCATCGCCAGCCCGGCCCTGGGCGCCCGCCAGCGGGAGGCGGTCGCCCGCTCGAAGCTCTACGACCCGGCCTTCGGCCACCGCTTCCGCCGGGCCACCCTACTGGAAGAACAGTCATGACAATTCATCTCGCGCAAAGGCGCAAAGCCGCAAAGAGAACGGGAAGATATGCGGCCTCCCGTCAGATCCATTCCTTCCTTGGCGTTCTTGGCGCCTTTGCGCGAGAGAAGTGGTGCGGGGACGCACCACAGAATCTAAGGATCGAAATGGGGGTTTCAGTATGAAAGACACGACCCTGCTGTTGGTGGGCCACGGCTCCCGCAACGCCGAGGGCAACCGGCAGACCCTCGATTGCGCCGCCCGTTGGCGTGAACGCCGGCCGGAACGGCGCATCGAGGCCTGTTTCATCGAGCACGCCGAGCCCTCCCTGGACGAGGGGCTGGACCGCGCCGCGCGGGATGCCCGGCGCGTCCGGGTCCTGCCCCTCATCCTCAACGCCGCCGGGCATGTGAAGATGGAGTTGCCCGAGGCCCTGGAACGGGCGCGGGGCCAGCACCCGGCCGTGGAGTTCCAGTTGCTCCCTCACCTAGGCATGGGCCGGGAGGTCTTCAGCCTGTTGCAGGCCCAGCTCGACCGCCTGATGCGCTCCCTGGCCATGCCGGACCCGCGCACCACCGGCGTGATCCTCCTCGGCCGCGGCACCTCCGATGCCGGGGCCAACGGCGAGCTGGCGAAGATGGCCCGCTGGCTCTACGAGGCCAACGACCACGAGCTGGTGGAGATCGCCTTCACCGGCGTCACCTGGCCCCGCCTGGAGACCCTGGTCCAGCGCCAGGCGCTCCTGGGCATGACCCAGATCTGCGTCCTCCCCGTCTACCTCTTCACCGGGGTGCTGATCGAGCGCATCGAGTCGCAACTGGATCGTCTGCGGCGGCAATACCCCCGCATCGCCTTCGGCCTGGGGTCGCCCTTCGGCCTCGATCCGCTCATCCTCGACCTCCTCGACGAGCGGGCGGCCGGGGCCGAGCGGGGCAGTCTGCTCGAATGCGACGGCTGCAAATACCGGGAGGCCGCCGAGAGTGGCCATTCCCACCCTCACTGAAACAGGCACCATGAACAGTTTTGTAGGTTGGGTTAGGCGGTATTTCCGCCGTAACCCAACAGGGGGCGCCGAATGTTGGGTTACGGCACGCACGAGCCGCAGTGGGCGGCGAGGCGTCGGGGAGTTTGCGTGCCTAACCCAACCTACCTCTTTTGCGGTTTCAATTGAGAGTTGAATGATGAACAGCACAAAAGTCACCGAACAGATCACCGCCGCCGGGCGGGCCATCGAAGAGGACTCCTTCGCCATCATCGACCGGGAGACCGGTCCCCACGGCTATGCCCCCGACCAGTGGCCGCTGGTGCGGCGCCTGATCCACGCCAGCGGGGATTTCGAATTCAACGGCCTCGCCGCCTTTCACCCCGGTGCCGTCGCGGCGGGGTTGGCGGCCATCCGGCGGGGCGCGCCCATCCTGGTCGATGTGGAGATGATCCGCGCCGGCCTCTCCGCCGCCCGCCTGGCCCATTTCGGCATGGGTTGCCACCATTTCATCGCCGATCCGGATGTCATCGAACGGGCCAAGGCGGAGAACAGCACCCGCGCCGTTCAGGCCATGCGTAAGGCCCACCGGCTGGGGCTGCTGGACGGGGCACTGGTCGGCATCGGTAACGCCCCCACCGCGCTGATCGAGGTGGTGCGCCTGATCCGGGAGGAGGGGGTGCGGCCCGCCTTGGTGATCGGCATGCCCGTGGGCTTCGTCTCCGCCGCGGAGTCGAAGGAACTTCTGGCCGGTATCAAGGATGTGCCCTGGATCTCTGTGCAGGGCCGCAAGGGTGGCTCCACCTTGGTGGTGGCCGCCATCCATGCCCTGCTCGCCATGGCCGAATGAGCTTGGAAAAGGCAATTCACCACGAAGCGCACGAAGAACACGAAGGAATTGCATTGAACCCGAATGATCCTTCCGCACATGTTGATCGTTCCCAGGCTCCGGCGTGGGAATGCATCCGGCGACGCTCCCGCGTCGCGTTGTCTAATTCGGGACGCAGGAGCGTCCCGCCCTGCATTCCCACGCGGAGCGTGGGAACGATAAATAATCCGCCGGGAGCGGATGTTCGCGACAGCCCCGAAGGGGTGAGGCGCAGGGATGCGCCGAACAATTTCCTTGTGTTCTTCGCGTCCTTTGCGGTTGAGAAGTGGCACATGGATGTGCCGTTTACGGACCAAAGGATGGAAAGGCTGTTTTCCGAATGAACGAAGGGGAGATGCCAGCGCCCGCTGGGAAACTGCGCAAGGCCACGCCTCGGCGTGGCCGCGGCAACCGCACCGGTTTCACCACCGGGGCCAATGCCGCCGCTGCCGCCTTGGCTGCCGTCCTGGGCCTGGTCCGGGGCCGGGTGCCGGACTCGGTGCTCTGCCGCCTGCCCAATGGCCAGGAGGTGGCGTTCGCCATCAGCGAGGGCCGGGTCGAGGGGGATTGCGCCCATGCGGTCAGCGTCAAGGACGCCGGCGACGACCCGGACGTGACCCATGGCGCCCATCTGACCGCCGACGCGCGGCGTCTCCCCGGCGGCGGGGGCGAGGTCGTCCTCCGGGGCGGCCCCGGCGTCGGCACCGTCACCCGGCCGGGCCTGGGGCTGGAGGTGGGCGGCCCGGCCATCAATCCGGTCCCGCGCCGGAACATCATCGAGAACCTGTGCCGCGCCGGCGAGCCCCTGCTGGCGGCGGGCGATGGGCTGGAGGTCGTCATCTCCGTCCCCGGCGGCGAGGAGATGGCGAAGCGGACCCTCAACGGCCGCCTGGGTATCCTCGGCGGCATCTCCATCCTGGGCACCACCGGCATCGTGCGGCCCTATTCCACCGCCGCCTTCCGCGCCAGCCTGGTCCAGGCGATCCAGGTGGCCGCCGCCCAGGGCCAGACTCGCCTGGTCCTCACCACCGGGGGGCGCACCGAGAAGTGCGCCATGGGGCAGTTTCCCGATCTTGCCGAGTCCTGTTTCATCCAGATGGGCGACTTCGTCAAGGCGGCCTTCCAGACCGCCATCCGCTGCCGCATGACGCACATCTGCGTGGGGGGCATGGTGGGCAAGCTGACCAAGATGGCCCAGGGGCTGGGGGTCACCCACGCCTGGAAGGGGGAGGTGGACCGGACCCTGCTGGCCGAGTGCGCCGCCGAGGCGGGCGCGCCCCCCGAGCTACAGGAGGCGATCCGATCCGCCGAGACCGCCCGCTATGCCGCTGAGCGTCTGGCCGGGCTGGGCCTGTCCCTCCCTTTCCACCGGGCGCTGGGCCTGCGCGCCATCAAGAGCCTGCGCGCCGCCTATCCGGGGCCTTACCTGCTGAGCCTGCTGGTCTGCGGCTTCGAGGGGGAACCCATTCTCTGCCTGGATGAGGCCGAAAATGACTGACAAATCCGCCGGGAGCGGATTTGGGCCGCGAAGCGACCCCGAAGGGGTGAAAACCAGGGAGGGTTTTCATCACAAATCCGCCGGGAGCGGATTTGGGCCGCGAAGCGACCCCGAAGGGGTGAAAACCAGGGAGGG
>JAHJDE010000163.1 GCA_018812525.1 Gammaproteobacteria bacterium | reverse complement strand
TTGCAGCTATTTTGTCCAGCACTTTCTGGTGGATTGAGTTATGGTTTGTTCGGGCGGCCAAGGTAGTAGGTGACAACGTGCTGCGATTTGCTGCGATAAAATAGGGATTTGTTGTGAAGTTGGGTGCGGAATGTGAGTTTCGCGCGGCCAGGGTCGCGCCCAACCGCCGGCCGGCACCGGCATAATCGCCAGCCTCGATACGCGCCCAGGCAGCAAACCCCTCCAGGATGTCATCGATCTGTGCCTGCCATGGGTCATCACGCAATTCGGGCAGTCCGGCCCGGGCCTCTTCGCCCCGTTGGACCAGGGAATCGCGGGCCGCCTGCTTGGCCCGTTCGCAGAGCTGGCGCACCCCAGCCTCGTCCATCGCCAACTCGGCGCGGATGATGTTGGAGATGTTGGCCCCATCCCCCGGCCGGTCTTGCGGCGCCAATTCCCGATCCGGATCTGCTGGCGCGGGAAAGATCAGCGATCCGGGCTGCGCCTGGTGGATGATATGAGCGGCGGCGCGGCTGGCCTCGGACAGCAGCCAGGAACCGGCCCAGAGGTCGCGGGTACGGCGTGCGGCTGCGATCATGCCCTGTACCGGCCCCAACGAGAGGGTGGCGAGGTAGCGCTCCATCAGCGACCTCCCTGGGCGAAGAACGCCATGAAGGCGCTGAGGGGATCGTCACCCAAGCCCTTCATCGGTAGGATTTTTCCGGCCGCATCCTGTCGTTTGTTATTTTCTTTCGGCCATGTGGTCAGGCGGTCGTGACGGGTGTTCTTGACTTTCAGCTTGGTTTTCAATGCCGATTCCCAGCCAGGGATGAGCAGCGCCGCCGCCGCATAATTCCGGTTCCCCAGGGGATAGGGCCGCAGGATCAAGGGGCTGGCCATGCGGTCATATTCACCGCTCGGCTCCAGGCAATGGTCGGACGGATCGCCCGCGCCCGGCTTAAAGTGGAAGATGATGGGTAAACCGAAGGCTGCGCGCGGATAGAGTCCTTCAACAGGGTGTACCGGCGGGTGTTTGCGATGCTTGCTGCTTAAACGGCGGATCATGTCGGGCTCGGGCCAGCGGCTGCGGCCTGGATGATTGGATTGTTGTCCATTATTCCGGCCAACCCCCTCGCCCTGCCGAAAGCTTTTCAGGCGATTGATCGCCTGGTTCCAGGCTTCCTGGGCTCTGAGTTGGCCGCCCATCAGCTCCAGTCGGCCCCCCGCTTTTTCGACCTCTTCCCGCGAGATGGGATTGATGCCCTCCAGTTCCACCGCACCGAGGCCCCGCCGGGTCCGCGCGCCCAGCCCGCCAAAGCTGGCCCACCAACGCAGGGCGGTTTCCACTTCGGTCCAGCGTTCGGGGGGGCAGTCGATCTCCAGGCTGAATTCAATTCCAGGTTCAGTTATTTCGCTTGGCTGCTTTGCAATGACCCTTTTGTCGGTCTTGTCCAATTCGCCTTGGGCCGGGAAGAGTGCGTAGGCAGGGAGGTCCTTGGCTACTTCCGGGCTGGCCTTGTACTCCCCATTCGAATTTTTCGCATACTTGAACGCGGGTTGCAGCTTGGGGGACTTGGTTGCCCGAACCCTGACCCTAACCGAGCTCGCCGCTGGACCATCGTCGCCAATGCCACCCCAAAGGGCGCGCTCCCTAGCAAAACACTCCTGGGAAGTGAGGCCTTTGCCATAAAGTAGCCGCCACCAGAAGCGTAATTGGCCTCGGATGCCGCTGGAGCGGACGGGCATTTCCTTATCCACTACCCCCGCGACCACGCCGCCACCATAGAGCGGGGTGAGAGTTTTGCCCTGATAGGTTCGTGGCTTGCTCGCCAGTTGTTTCTCCTCATCCCAGACAGATCGGAGCGAAGGATCGTATGCAAGGTTGTTTCGGGTCATGAGTTGCTTCCTTGTGTTATGGAGTTGGTGCCCCATCGGGCAACCGGATGCGATAGGCCCCGTGCCCCATGGAGGTGAGTTTGCCCAGGTGCAGGAACTGGCCGTGCCAAAGCAAGGGCCAGGCCGTTTGATAACTGGCTCTGTCCAGGGTAACGCTGCCAAGGATGCCGCCGATCTTGTGTTTGATGGCCTGGCGGGAGGAGTAGCGGTCCAACTCGGCCCAGCACAAATCCGTTTGTACGAAAGGGACTGCGGGGCTGATTTCGGGCCAGGGCTCCGGGGGCCGGCGGCCGGCTCTGCCAGGGCCAGATTGGCGAAGCGGCGGCAGAGGGCTTGCAGCAGAATGCGTGGCGTCAGCCCTTCGGGGGGTAATAGGCCGTTATGGTGCTTCAGGCGCAGCGGGCTGGTGAACTCGATAGTCAGGGTTTCCGCTAGGGGCGGCCCCGGGACCGGGGCCGTACGGGTTTCCAGCAGTTCGATCACGCCATCGCCCTGGGCAATGAGACGCCACTGCCGGTCGTCCTCTTGGAGGAGCGCGCGTGGTGTGAATTGATTATGCCGGCCGGCGATGCCCCCGCGACCGGCGTCCCTGACGGCGGCGAGAAACAGCGGGACAAGGCGTTGCTCGCTTCGCAGGAAGGTGATTTCCAGCAGATACTGCCCCCCATGCGACCGCACCTTGCGCTGTTCAGGCAGAGTCAGGACGAAGGGATGGGGCGCGTGGGTATTGAGACCCTGACCTGTTCGCTCCTCGACCGGTGTTTCAAACACACGGCTGTAGGGACAGACGGCTTTCAGCGGGCAGGATTCGCAATCTGTCCCTGGCAGGACGCAGACCCGATCCCGGAGTGCATGGCCAATGGCGCCGCGCCAGGCGGAACCGAGGAAGGGTGGGAGACCACCGCCCTTGGGTGCGTCGAACAACCACCCGAAACGGCGATAGAAATAGGCTTCCATATCGATCAGCATCTGTGCTTGTTTGTTGTCGCGCCGGGTACCGTTTTGCATCCTGGCGCTGTCCACTGACGTTATCTCATTCGGGCGCCCGCCCGCTGACCGAATAAGGTAGACAAATTGCCCAGGCGGTTTCGATGATCCCGGTCAGGCGTGCGCGATATTGCGCAACACGCACAGCTTCCCGACTGGCGGGTATTGTCGTTGACGAGGAGGACGGAGATGCCGGGTTGCTTCATTGGCCTTCTTACCCCAAGGTCAATCGAACGAGATCTTCCAGGGTCACCAGAATGATGGCCGCCAGCATGACGACGGCCTCCCTTTTGCCATTGAGCAGCCCCTGCCTCGCCTTGAGGTAGAGGGAGACGGGGGCGGCGGCGAAGTAGCTCAGCACGATGCCCCAGAGGGCGCCGTCCATGCCATGCAGTTTGAAGCCGAGGGGCACGAGGGCGAAGATCGCGACGGCCCGGATGACGTTCAGCAGGGAGAGCAGCTTCGGCTTGCCCAGGGCCAGGAAGCACTGGTCGGCAAGGCCGTAGATCTGGGCGATCAGCACGAAGGCCAGCACCTGCAACATGTCGCCGGCGGCCGCATAGCGATGGTCGTACAGGAGTTCGATGAGCCAGTCGCCCCCGAGCGCCAGAGCGCCCGAAACCGCGAGGATGGCGCTGTCCAGCCGCAGCCGGAAGTTGTAATAGGTCTGCTTCAGCTCCTGCCCGCGTTCGCGCTGGACCTCGCTCAGGGCCGGGAAGGCGACCGCCCCGTTGAGCTTCATGAAGGCCATCTGCAAGGCGCTGATGAAGAGGAAGGCGATGGAATAAACCCCCATCAGCTCGGACCCGATAAACCCCGCCAGCAGGAGGCGGTCGCTGTTCATGGCAAGGAAGCCGAGCAACGAGGAGAGGAAGATCCATTTACCGAACTGGAAGAGTTCACGGACGATGGCCGGGTCCCACTCCCAGCGGTTGGCCGGACCGGGCAGCATGAGGTGACTCAGGGCCGTCCGCGCCGCATAGCCGGCAATGCCGCCCGCCACCAGAGCCCAGATACTCCTGTCGATCAAGGCCCAGGCGATCATGACGCCGAGCCCCAGCAATTGGCTGTAGATCTCCATCAGCACCAATTGCTTCTGGGCCAGGTGCCGGGCCGCCGTCGAGACGCGGGTCGATTGGAAGCCGAAGATGATGGCCGAGACAGAGGTAACCAGGATGGCGAGGGGGAGGACAGGATCGGCATAGACCGAATCACCCGTCATCAGGCCCTGCCGCCCCGCCAGGAAAAGGGCCACGCCTATGGCCAATGTGGCAAACCAGATGAGAAAGCCCCGCACAACCTGGATGGACCAGACCGTATTGAGAAAACGGGGATCATCGCCGCGCCTGTTCTGGATGATGTTCTCGCGCAGGCCCAGATCGGAGAAGAGGGTCAGGCCGACCATCAGGGTCGTCACCAGCGCCATGACGCCGAACATCTCCGGCGCCAGGAGGCGGGTCATGATCAGATTGCTGCCGAGGCGGATGGCCTGGCTGATGCCATCGCCGCCGACGGCCCAGAAACTCGCCTTCAGGATGCGGCTGCGGAAGGAGCCGGTGGAATGGGGGGGCGTCACGAGTGACGGCCCTGTCCTAAAAATGGGCGCATGATTTACCGCTCGGTTGGTGAAGTGCGATCATACCCCATCCCTTCGATCCGAAAGGAATCATGAAATCACCCTCACCCGTTCATATCTCGCGCCACATCGGCGTCACCGGCTACCGGGAACTGGAGCCGGAATGGCTCCGGCTCGCGGCCGAAACGGCAACCCACTTTCTTCATCACCCGGCCTGGTACGGGGCCAAGCTGCTGGCCTGCGAGGATGACCCCGAATCCGTCGTCTTTCTCGCCTTCCGCCAGGAGGACAGGCTGATCAGCGTCGTGCCCCTGATGCACCGGTTCAAGACCTTGGCGCGATCCGGCCTCGCCTTGACCTACAGCCTTTGGGAGATCTACTACCCCAACGAGATGGGGCTCTGCGACATCAGCCTGGACAACCGGTTCGCCGGGACCGCCCCCTTGGTGGACGCCCTCACCCGAGAACTGGATCGCTATCGCCGCTGGGATCTGCTGGAGGTCCCGCACCTGCCGCAAGGCTCGCCCTTTCTGGCCCTGCTGTCCCGCTCCCGCTGCTTCTTCACCAAACCCAGCCACGTTTCGAAATATCTGGTGATCGAGGGTGATTACGATACCTTTATGGCCCGCTACCCCAAGAAGTTCCACCGCAACCTGCGCCGCAAGCTCAATAACTTGGAGGGTAAGGGAAAGGTCCGCTTCGAATATGTGACAGAGCGGGAGATCCTGGAACGGGCCTTCGACGACTTTCTGCGGGTGGAGGACTCGGGCTGGAAGGGGCGCGACGGCACCTCGATCCTGCGCCAGCCTCTCGTCCTGGACTATTACCGGCGGCTCGTGGCGGGTTACGACCAGCCCGGACAGGTGGTCATCCACCTCCTCTGGCTGAACGGCAACTGCATCGGCGGCCAGTTCGCGTTACAGGCGGGGACGACCCTCTCCCTGCTCAAGATCGGCTACGATGAGAACTACAGCGCCGAGAGCCCCGGCTTCCTGTTGGTCGATCAACTGATCCGGGAGGCCTGCGGTCGCGAGGGGATCGGCCGCATCAGCTTCGTTACCGGCACCCAGTGGATGGATGTCTGGAAGCCCTGGGAAGAGCCGGTCTACAACGCCTATCATTTCAACCGGACCCTCAAGGGGCTGTTATTGAGCCTGGCCATGCGGCTTTTCGAAAGGCTCAAGCCCTATCTGCCACCACGGAGTCAGCCTGAATCATGAACCTAAAAAACGCCTTTCAACCGCGAAGGACACGAAGGGAATCATTGGATTTTCTCCGTCAATGCATTCACCTCCCGGATGTACGGGCGCATGTACGGGCGGGTTTTGTACGGGCGGGTTTCAAACCCGCCCCTACGGTGTCCTTTGCGGTTAAACCGAGGTATTTAGGATGAATATTCTCGGGATCAACTACGCCTTCCACGACTCCTCGGCCTGCGTCCTCAAGGACGGCCAACTGCTGGTCGCCATCGAGGAGGAGCGGCTCTCGCGCCAGAAGCATACCCAGGAGTTTCCCCACCGGGCCATCCAGCGTTGCCTGAAAGAGGCCGGGATGACGCCGGACGACATCGACATCCTCGCCTTCTCCATCCAGCCCAAGCTCCATCTGGCAACCAAGGCCCTCTACGCCGCCCGCCACCTCAACAAGGCCCTGTCCTTCGTCAACCACGAGTTCGTCTGGGGCTGGGCACGCCAGCGGACGATCGCCAAATGGTACCGCTCCCTCTGGGGCAACAAGACGAACCGGCCGCGCGTCGAATGGGTGAACCACCACCTCTCCCATGTGGCGGGGACCTTCCTGGTCTCGCCCTACGAGGAGGCGGCCCTGCTCTCCATCGACGGCTCGGGCGAATGGGCCACGGCCTTCCTGGGTTACGGCCAGGGGACCCGGATCAGCGAATACACCCAGTCCTTCTTCCCCCATTCGCTGGGCTCGGTCTACGAGGCCGTCACCGCCTTCTGCGGCTTCAAGCCCATGTACGACGAGGGCAAGACCATGGGGCTGGCCCCCCTGGGCGACCCGGACCGCTTCTACCCGGAGGCCTCGCGCATCGTCGATGTCACCGACGAGGGCCAGATCCGCATCGACCTCTCTTGGTTCGGCTACCAGTTCTGGGAACACAACTATTGCAGCCCCAAGTTCCTCGCCACCTTCGGCCAGCCGCGCAAGGCGGGCGAAGAGTTCAAACAGAATCACCTGGACACGGCCGCCGCCTTCCAGCGGGTGCTGGAGGATGCCGCCCTCAAGATGTGCGCTGCCCTGCGCCGCAAGACCCAGGCGAAGCACCTGGTGATCGCGGGCGGGGTCGCCCTCAACAGCGTGATGAACGGCCGCATCCTGCGCGAGACCGACTTCGAGGACCTCTATGTGATGCCCGCAGCCGGGGACAACGGCACCGCCATCGGCGCCGCCTACTATGTCCACAACATCACCCTGGGCAACAAGCGTTGCTACCTGCACAACAACCCCTACATCGGCACTACTTACGACAATCAACGCCTCGCCGAGATCATCAAGGAGTGCAAGCTCACCGCCACCTATCACGAGGAGATCGAGAGCGAGACCGCCAAGCTCCTGGCCGCCGGCAACATCATCGGTTGGTTCCAGGGGGCCATGGAGATCGGCCCCCGTGCGCTGGGCAACCGCAGCATCCTGGCCGACCCCACCCAGCCCCACATGAAGGACAAGATCAACGCCGAGGTAAAGCACCGGGAGGCCTACCGCCCCTTCGCCCCCTCGGTCCCGGTCGAGCACCTGCAAGACTACTTCGACATCAAGGTCGAGGTCCCCTTCATGCTCAAGGTCTGCCAGGTCCGGGAGGAGAAGAAGGCGGTGCTGCCGGCCATCACCCATGTGGACGGCAGCGCCCGCGTCCAATCGGTGCGGCCCGAGATCAACCCCCGCTACCATAAATTGATGATGGAGTTCGGCAAGCTGTCGGGCGTCCCGGTCGTCTTGAACACCAGCTTCAACATCATGGGCGAACCCATCGTCGAGTCGCCCTACGACGCCATCCGCTGCTTCTTCTCCACCGGCCTCGACTATCTGGTGCTGGGCAACTATCTGATCGGCAAGTGCCCTTTTCGCGGCAAAGCCGCTCCTACCGGGGGAGCGGCTCTGCCGCGAAACAGATGATCAAGGCGAAAACGGTCCTGTTCTGGCTTCTCCTGGCGTTGGGGCTCTACCCCGCCTTCGCCCTGATCAATCTCGCCCTGTTCGGGATGGGGAACGAACTGCTGCCCTCGCTGGACGCCCACCCCAGCAAGCGTTTCCTGCTCCCCTATCTGCTCGATGACTGGCTCGGGTCCCTGCCCGCCGGGGCGGCCCTTGCCACCCTGACGGTCTTGATCCCCCGGCTGTTGTCCCGCCCCTTTCCCGCCTGGCTGACGGTCAATCTGGCGATCCTGGCCCTTTGCGCCCTGCTCTTCGCCGGACACTGGGGGCTCTACCCGGCCCCGCTGCTGCTGGGCAATCTCTTTTTCCTGGCGGGGCGGCCCTGGAAAATCAGGGAGGAGTCATAGATGGTTTTCCCTTTATCTTCATGGGTTCGCCGTAGGTCGCCCTTCAGGGCGACAAATTGGGCTGAAGCCCTACCTACGGGAATTTGGTTTCTGGCAATCTCCCTACTCTGCTTCAACCCCGTTTCCCAGGCCCAGGAATCTATCCTGCTCATCGGCGGCGGCGACAGGCTGACCCAGTCGCAGATTTCCATCGAAAGGAACAGCGCCTGGATACTCGCCTACCTGAAGTCGCGGAAGGAAGGCTACCCCATCCAGATCCTCTACACGGATGGCAACGACCCGGCCCCCGATGTATTCCAGGTCATCGAGCCCCAATCGACCCTCGACCGCCTGAAGCTGCTCTTCGGCGAGGATGAGCTGCATCTTTACAGCAACAGCCATCTGGCCGATCAGGTTGCCCCCGCCACGGCCGAGAGCGTCAAACGGCAACTCAGCCAGCACCTTGCCAGCCAGGGCGCGACGGATGGGACGACCCTCATCTATCAGGGCCACGGGGACTTCTCGCCCCAGGGCACCGACAACAACTACCTGCGCCTCTGGGGCGAGTCCCGCCTGCCGGCGCTGGAGCTGTCGCGGATTCTCTCGGAAAATAGGGGACAGACCACGATTATTCGTGATGATGCCTCCGGTCCGGAGCCTAGGGCGCCGAATAATCGTGGTCTGTCCCCTATTTTCCGCTTTCGCTTTCTCTTCACCCAGTGCTTTTCCGGCTCCTTTGCCCGGATCATCTACCGGGAGATGGACCCGAAGCGGGGATTGACGCCGGACAGCCGCTGCGGCTTCGTCTCCCAGCTCGAATTCCTTCCCTCCGAGGGCTGCACCCCTTCGGTGAACGAGACGGGCTACCGCGACTACTCCACCTACTTCTTCGAGGCCCTGAACGGCGTCCGGCGCACCGGCGAGCCCCTGCCCGAGAACCCCGATTTCAACGGCGACGCCAAGGTCAGCCTGCGGGAGGCCCATCTCTACACCCTGCGCAACGCCCACAGCATCGATTACTCCATGGCCACCAGCGAGGCCTATCTGTTCCACTGGAGCAAATGGTATACGCGCTGGCTCCCCGCCCCGCTGGACAGGGACAACGACTACTACTGGGCCGCAGCGAAGATCGCCGGGGGCATCGGCGGCGGTCTGCTCGAATCGCGCACGGAACGCCACGCCCTGTTGGCGCGCAAGCGGGCCGAGTTCCATCAGATGGAACAGGCATTGACGGCACGCCAGGCCGAGTACCAGAAACAGCGGTCCGAACTGGCGCAGGCCCTGAAGAACCAATGGCCCTGGCTGCCCGGTCATGTCAAGGGGACCGATGCCAGGGAGGCGGAGTTCAAGGCCATCCAGGCCCAGCTTGATAAGCAGCTCACCGAGGGCGGGTTCCTCGAACTCAGGACAGCCATCCATCGGGATCTGCCGCGCAAGACCGATCTGGAGCGGGAGATCGCCCAGATCGTCAAGATCGACCGCATGCTGGAACTGGCCCGGCTCCAGACCCTGTTCGACCGTCTGGCGAGTCAAAGGGAGAGGGCCGAGTATCAACGATTGCTGGGCTGCGAGTCGTCCAGTCTATGACCACGCCTGCCCACAGGTGGAAAGCCATGTTCAGAAATCTTCTTCGCGCATACAGCTTCAGGACAGGACGGTTGGTCTGGCTATACATCCGGCTTTGCCGGCCGCAGAACGACGAATTCGCCGATTTCCTCCGCCGCCATGGCGGGCTGCATGGCATCGGCGAGAATTGCAGGATCAATCCGGGCGTCAACATCACCGACCCCGCCTACGTCCATATCGGAAACAACGTCACCCTCTCCGATTGCCACCTCATCGGACATGACGGGGTCGTCGGGATGTTGAACCTGGCCTATGGGATGCGGCTGGATTCGGTGGGTAGGATTCTCATCAAGGACCATGTCTTCATCGGCCATGGCGCCATCCTCTTGCCCAACGTCACCATCGGCCCCTATGCGGTCGTCTCGGCGGGTGCCGTGGTGACCAAGGATGTGGCGCCCGGTGACATCGTCGGTGGCGTCCCCGCAAGGCCCATCGGACGCACCGAGGAACTGGCCCGCCGGCTGCAGGAACGAACGGACCCTCTACCCTGGTCACACATCATCCGGAACCGCGCCGGAGTCTATGACCCCGAGACGGAGGCCGAACTGCTCGCCCTGAGGGTCCGGTATTTTTTCCCGGATGACTGATTCACTCCCCAAGGCGAGGCCGCACCGTGCCTGAACACCTCAGAGCGCTGGTCTTCATCCTCATCCTGGCTGCCATGGTCTTTATGATGGCAGCCCGCTCCGCCTGTTCCATCGTCGAGCGTGCCGAATTCGAGCGTCAGCGCAGCCTCTGGTTCATCCTGACCCTGATCGCCTTCCTCTCCCACAACTTCTGGGTCTACGTCTGCATCGGCGGCCTGCTCATCCACTTCGCCGCACGGCAGGAACCAAACCGGCTGGCGCTCTTCTTCTTCCTGCTGTTCCTGATACCCTCCGCCCCCGCAGAGATCCCCGGCTTCGGGGTGATCAACTACGTCTTCACCCTCACCCACATCCGCCTGCTGGAACTGATTATCCTGCTGCCGGCCTATCTCGCCCTCCGCCGCCAGTCGGATACCCTGCCGTTCGGGCACGTCTGGGCGGACCGCCTGCTGCTCATGTACCTGCTGCTCACCTTTGTCCTCCTGTTCCGGGAGCCCGATTCGAGCCTCACCAACGTCATGCGGGGGGGCTTCTACCTCTTCATCGACATCTTCCTGCCCTATTACGTCGCCAGCCGCGCCCTCCGGGACCTCCATGAGTTCAAACAGGCCATGCTGAGCTTCGTCCTGGCCGCCATGGTGCTCGCCATCATCGGCCTGTTCGAGTTCACCAAGCACTGGCTGCTTTACGGCGCCCTGGTCACCAGCATGGGGCTGGAATGGGACCTTATGGGCTACCTGGGCCGGGCGGGCCTCGTCCGAGCAAACGCCACCACGGGCCAGGCCATCGCCCTCGGCTACACCATGGCCGTCGCCATCGGTTTCTTCCTCTTCCTGATGGACTTCATCCGGATCAAGGGGAGTAATCTGGTGGCCGGCGAGTTGGTCGCCGCCGAGGTCCATTGCAAAATGTGCCACATCTCCGGCGGGCTATTGCTGGCCGGCGGGCTCATCGCCCCCCTCTCGCGCGGCCCCTGGCTGGGCGCGGTGGCCCTGATCGCCGTCTTCATCGCCACCGGTCCCGGCGCCTTCCGGCGCCTCGCCATCCTGGGACTGACGGGGCTGTTACTGCTGCCCACCCTGGAGTTCATCCCCGGCGGTGAAAAGGTCATCTCCCTGCTCCCCTTCGTAGGCACGGTGGAGAAGGAGAACGTGGATTACCGGGAGAAGCTCCTGCAGAACGCCCTGATCGTCATCGAACGCCATCCCTGGCTCGGCTCCCCCGACGCCCTGAAGGAGCCCGAGATGGAGGCCCTACGCCAGGGTAGCGGCATCATCGACCTGGTCAACAGCTACATCGGCATCGCCCTGGATTCGGGACTCGTCGGCCTCTCTCTCTTCCTGGGCTTCTTTGTATTCGTGGTTCTGGGGGTGCTTGGCGCCTTCCGCCACCTGCCGGAGAACGGAGAAGGCCTGCGCCGCCTGGGCCGCTCCCTCTTCGCCACCCTGATCGGCATCCTCCTGATCATCTTCACCGTCAGCAGCATCAGCGTCATCCCCGTGATCTACTGGTCGGTGGCGGGGTTGGGCGTGGCCTATGCGCGAATGGTGGAATTAGAATTACGGTGACACTTTACTAAATACACTTAATTAGTAATTAAGTGTATTTAGTAAAGTGTCACCGTAATTCGAAGACATAGAGATAGGTAGCGGCGGGGGGCAGGCCCCGCTCATCGGCCCCGGTCGCCTTGCCCAGCTTGAACTCGCCTAGGGATGTTGGAGGTGGCAGTTCCAGTTTCTCGATGCCGACCCTGTCCGCCTGGGTGTTGTTTGCCCTGGGGTCGCCCTGCATGCGATAGAGGGTCAGGGAACGGGCGGAGGCGAAGGGTAACTCCAGGGTCAGGGGGCTGTAGCCCGCATCCCCCTTCACCGGGTAGTTGGGCAGCCGGCGCGAGAGGAGGAAGAGATTGAACCTGTCCCCCCGGCGGGTGGCGTAGGCCGCGACCAGGGGGGCGCCGGTGACGGCCTTGCGCCGGTCGAAGCCCGCCAGATCGGTGGTTGGTACGCTCAGGGTCTCGACCCGCAGCAGGTCGCCGGTCGCCTGGGTGTTGAACAGGCCCAGCAGTTTCCAGGAGGGGTAGGCCTGCCCGCCCCGGTACCACTTGGCGTGGGAACGCCAGTAACTCCCCTCGCCGAAGGTGAAGAAGTTTTGCAACCGGAACCCCAACCTCGCCCTGGCCAGGAAGGTGTCCAGGGTAGCGGTGCCGGCGGCCAGGCTCTTCATCACCTGTTCCTGCTCCTCGGCCTGCTTTTCACTCACAGTGGCGTTGTTCAGGCCGCTGAGGGCATAGCCCGGCCCCGCTTCGTAGGTGCCGACACCCAGCCCTTCGCGCCCGATCCCTCGCACCTCGGCCGCGTGGCGCTCTGCGTTAGGGATGGCCGATTGGCTGACCTGGTTCAGCACACTGAAGAAGCTACGGTCGCTCAGGTCGGGGGGGCCTTCCGCCTCGTCCCAGCCGCCGATGTAGGCCCCAATGGTCAGGAACCGCGATGAGGGGGAGGCCGATGCCGCGTCCTTCCCATACTCCTGGTCTGCCCAGCCGCCCAGGATGAAATCGACCTTCCGGTCCAGCCCGGCCGGTTGCCAATAAGGGCTACTCCGCAAGATCGAGATCACATGTTCCTGAAACAGGCCATAGACCCGCCCGCCGCTGTAGTGTTCACCGGTAGCCGCGTCGGTCATGTCCTCGAAGGTCCAGGGACGGAAGAGGCCGTTCCAGGTCTCGTTGCCCAGCTCGAAATAGACCCTGTCGAATTCATCCAGCCAGGGCCTTTGCTGTCCCTGGCGGTAACGTTTATAGGCCCAGGGCTTGGCGGCCGGATCATCCTTGGCGGGATCGAAGGGGGCGGCCAGATACTCCATCAGCCCCAGCCACTCCTCCGGGCTCAGGTGCGGCTCGATCTGGAGCCAGGGGCGTACACCCGACTTGCGTATGATCGCCAGGGACTGGGGCAGGGTATTGAGTTTGTCGGAACCCGTGATGACGCCGCCGGGATTGGTGAGTTGGGCCAAGTCATAACTGCGCACCCCGGTCTTGATCAGGCCATGGGTACGCAGGGCGCCGATCCCTGCCTCCCGCAACCGCTCATAGTCCCTTGGGGTCAGGTCCAGAAAAGTAGCGTCAGCGGGGTAGATGCGAAAGTTGTCCACATAAAAGCTGCCCGGCCCCCTGAACTCCAGCCGCATCCGGCTGGGGTTCCCGCCCTTGTCGATCACCTTGGGGGTAAAGCTGGCCTCATACTTGCGCCATCCCTTTCCGACCTGGAAATCCACCGGCGGGACGCCTTCCACCGGGCCGTAGAAGCCGGGGGTATCGAAACGGACGCGGCCGTTGCCTTCCTGGCGCAGCCAGACCTCCATCCTGTAGGGCCGCTTTTCCAGGACTTCGTACCAGTCCTGGCCCGTTCCGCTGTGGTTCCAGATCCCGATCTCGGCCTTCTCGCCGGGGGCCAGATCCAGTTTGAGGCAGGTCTCGCCCGGCTCCTCGACGGGGGTGTCCTTCCGGTGGAGCAGCAATTCCCAGGAACGCCTCGGATTCTCGTCCGGGAAGAAATCGACCAGGTCCTGCTTGAAGATATTGTTTTCCGTCTCGGCTCCCCAGATCCGGTTGGAGAGGTAGCGGTTGCGGGAGCCTGCGTAGAATTTCTTGCCCAGGATCACCAGATCACCGGCCTTGATGGATTCGCCCGATCCTGCCAATTGCAGGGCATAGCCCTGGTGGGCCTGGGATGGGTAGTCGGAACGGAAGACCCGGTATCCCGCCAAGTCCCGCGCCGCCACCGGGTCCCATTCCAGGATCAGCTCCCCGTGGATGCCGCGCCGGCCCCGGAGATTCGCCGGCGCGGGGGGCGGGGTCTTGTCCAGGGACAGACGGGCAGGCTGGAACGGGGTTTCGCTGTTAGTGGCTTGGCCCTGACCCACCTCATTGGGACGCTTGATGGAGAAAGGCGCGGCGAAGGGGGACGCATTGCCGCTGACATCGATGGCCTGCACCGAGAAGTAGTAATCGGCGTCGCGCCGGTTCCAGCTATCCCAGCGAAAACTGAAACGGGTGGTGCCCGAGGGAACCAGGGCGTTGCCGTTGTTGAGGGGCAGCCAACCGCTGGCCCGATGGCCGCCCTTGGCGACCCGGTCCTGCCGCACCAGCCGGAAGCGGCCTTTCTCGATGCGATAGACCCGGACATCGGCCCCATCCAGGGCGCCCTCACGCAGGCTGTCCCAATTGGAGATGGCCGAAGGCTCGGCCAGGATGCGGTCGGGGGAATCCTCCCGCGCCATCAGCTTGGTACGGTAGATCACCGGTTCGAAACCGGCCCCCTTGTAAACCAGGCTGTTGCCCATCCCGTTGATGGTGGCGGTGAAGGGTTGGAGATCGGGATTGACGACTGCCGTCGTCACCCGGAACCGGGCGGGGACCAACTCATCCCCGGCTGCATGGCCAAGGGGCGCGATCAGCGGCAGGGACAAAATTAGTGGAAGGACGGGGCCTGATAGGGCCATCAAAAAAGATTTCATGCTGACCTCAATGTGCAAGGACACCCCTGAAGCACTGAATTTCCAACGATTACCGTGGGATTATCGAAAGAGGTTCCCTCGGAAGATTCCCATCAGTCTGGATCGGGGCTTATCACAACACGGATGCCAAACTGCAAGAACCGGGTATCCAGACCCAATAACAGGATCGCCAACAGGCGAACAAAATACCTTAAAGACGGGCGATCCTTATAAGGATTGAGCCCAACAACGCTTTCGATTGTATAGCCATTTTCCAGGAGGGTTCGCTTGAGACTTTTCCGGGTAAAAAACCTCAAATGCGTCCTATCCAGTATCCCTGCGTCTTGATACTTCCAGTCCTTCCTGAAAAGCAGCTCGAAGAGGTTTTCGATGTGCCTTACGTTGGGTATAGAGGCAACCAAGTACCCTGCCTTCGTCATCTTCCTTTTAATGGTTTGAAGGAAGCTGTCATGGTCTGGCAGATGCTCGATGACATCGTTGCATATCACTAAATCGAAGTAGTCGTCAGGGATATCGTTGAACACCCCATCGTAAGTTCCTATCAGGACCTTATCCAAGGAGTCGCTCGCGAGCATGGCTTCAGATTTGACGGGCTCCACGCCCCAATACTCGTGTTCCAGGCTCAGGTTACCCCTGAATCTGCCCGCGCCACACCCAATTTCGAGAACTCTTGAATATGTGGAAGGAAGTAAGATCGCGACTTCCTGCCTCTCGAACTGATAATAAGCGGCTGTGCTGTTCACTCAATGACTCCTGGCTGTACGTCATCATACGCACACTAAGGAACTGTCCGGGAATAACTTGTACATCTCGCATCTCATCTTCAGGCCATCTTTGGCCGATCTTCAATCGATCTGTTTCGCGGCAGAGCCGCTCCGCCGCGAAAATAGGCGGTTTTGCTCAATCAGATCGACCAAATCAGACCTAAATCTGAGCGCGATATTGTCCAACTTATTTCCGGACAGCTCCTGATCCCATGCCGGCATTTGGCCCAGGCACTATTCCTGATCAACCTCCTTCAGGAACACCACCCTGGCGCAGCCGATGAGATCCCCCTATGACAGATTTCACCAGGGTGATTTGCACGTAGCACCCCAAGTGCGCCGCGGCGCACGGGAGGCTCAGGTCCAACCATCGAATAAGCCGCCACAAATGCTTGCCGATGCCCCGATATTCGGTGACATAGCGATTGAACGCTGCCGAAGGCAAGCTATGGATCATCAAACCAAACGATCCATAGGGACCTACCTGTTGTCGGACCCAGCCGAGAGGCATCACCCTATAAGGTATAGGTGGGGCGCGCCGAACGATATCAGCCATGCGTCCAATAGCCGGGGTATCCGCCACCAACCGCTTTAGTAAACGGATTGGGAACAGCAGCGGTCGCGGATTTGCAGTGATCAGCACCAGCACGCCGCCCGGCCTCAATACGCGCAACATCTCGTGCAATGCGGCCCTCTGGCCCGCCGCTTCTGGAATATGGTAGAGCATGTGGGCGGAGTAGATGGCATCGAACCTACCGTCATCGAATGGCAGGGCGCAGACATCCGCTTGTCGTACATCGCAAGGAATCGCTGCGCATTTGAGTTGGTCCCTGGCCAGATCCAAGCCGGTTTCCGAAAAGTCGACACCGGTATAGTCACAACAGAGATCGAAGAGATCCCTGGCGGGATTACCTCCACATCCACATTCCAACAAGCTGATCCGCTTCCCCGCACGACTCAGGGCGGAGCGGACCCGTTGCAGGTGAACCTCGTGCAGGGCCATCCGGATCGGACCGTCTTCCCTCATCCCGAACAGGTGAAAATCGACCGTCTGCCCCTCCTGTTTCAGCCAACCCACTTGGTCATAGAATCGCTTCGTCCCTTCATTCCCCGTCGGTCTCTGCTCAGTCATGGATCGAAGTCCTGAAAAATCGACTCTCTAGGTATCACCACCCCTTAGCCGCCTCCACGCAAGGGCAGTAGCTAGTTCATGGCCTTGGGCATGTTTAACAAAAATGAGCGGAAAAAAGGGCGAGAATTGCTTCCCCGCAGTAGGTCAATCTATTATCGGACAGGCTCTCGGGCAAGGCTATTGAGGCTCCGTCAGACGAAAGGGGCGGAAACAGATTGGCCAGGCCTACTGAATCTGGAACCTGCTCTCTACTCTACCCTCTGCCTTCTCTCTTCCATTGATAATTGTCAATGAGTTGATTTGCATCATATAAACGGCATTTCATTGAGATTGGTGGCAGTTATTCCTTGTTTTGGATATTGACCCAGCACGGACAGCCCCCGAATACTCGCCCTCGATTCTAATAACTATGCCTTGCACTTGTTGTTTGGTTTCGGACTGTTCGGGTGATCCCGTCCCTTCGTAACGCCTGTGCAAATCCATACGAGGAGGTTTCAGCATGTCGAATTCTTTGTCCAGGCACCTGGCCTGGCTCTTCATGAGCGCCCTGCTGCTCATCTGTATTGCGCCGGCGCAAAGTACAGAGGGTGGCGTCGGCATGGTGCTGGGGGAAAGGATTCCGGAGGGCTTCGATCCCGAGACCGGAAAACGCATCATCTCCAACGAGCGCTGCCTGACTTGTCATGGCGATGAGGCGGTAAAGACCGATGTGCGTGATGATGGCCGCAAGGTCAAGATCTTTGTGCATAGCAAGCAAATCCAGGCGAGCGTACACGGTGAGCAGGAGTGCACCAGCTGTCACGCCACCATAGACCGCGTACCGCACCGCGAGGCGCCCCAGGTCATCGTGGGCTGCATCGAATGCCACAAGGAGACCTGGGATAAGCACAAGGACGATCCGGACGGCAAGCATGAGCGGCTCAAGGTGGTCAATGAGCAGGCCGACAACTTCATGCAGTCGATCCATGCGCAGCCGAGCAAGCAGGATCAGTCCCGTACCAATGCCACCTGTTACGACTGTCACGAGGCCCACAACATTGGTGAACTCGGCAGCATTCAGCGCAAAGAGAAGCGCCTGAAAAATCCCGAGGTCTGCGGTCGTTGCCATGAGAAGCAACTGGCTGATTACCGCACCTCCGATCACGGCAAGGCGGTGCTCGAGAAGGGTGATAGCAAGTCGGCGGTATGCTCCGACTGCCACACTACCCATGCCATCGACGCACCCGAGACCGATAAGGCCAAGCTAGCAATCACCAAGAATTGCGGCGACTGCCACAAGGACGCCCAGCGCACCTACTTCGCTTCCTATCACGGCCAGGTGCACCGCCTCGGTTACACCAATACCGCCAAGTGCCACGACTGCCATGGCAGCCACAAGATCAAGGGCCCGAAGGACCCGACCTCGGAAATCCACGCCAACAACCGCCTGGAGAATTGCCGGGTCTGCCACAAAGAGGCCAATGAAAACTTCCTGACCTTCTGGCCGCACGGCGATGCGAACGACGGGGAAAAGTACCCGGGCCTGTGGACCTTTAAGATCTTCATGCAGATACTGATCTTCAGCGTGATGGCCTTCTTCTGGGTCCATGTGGTGCTGTGGCTCTACCGCGAGGTGAAGGACCGCATGGAGGACAAGGGCTTCATCGAGGATCTGGATCACCCCGACGTGGTCTACTTCCGCCGCTTCCCGGCGGTCTGGCGCTGGATCCATGGCCTGTTCGCCATCGCGACCATGACCCTGATCCTGACCGGCACCACTTTGCTCTTCTCCCATACCGGCTGGGCCAAGGCCGTGGTGGTATTCCTCGGCGGGACGGAGATGGAGGGCATCATCCACCGCACCGCGGCTGTGATCTGGCTGGGTATCTTCCTCGCCCACCTGTTCATCGCCGTCGGCAACATCTGGCGCAAGCGCGACACCTTCAAGTGGTTCGGCAGTACCTCCATGCTGCCGAACATGAAGGACATGCGTGATCTGCGTGACATGTTCAAGTGGTTCCTCGGCCGTGGCCCGCGCCCCGAGTTCTCCCAGTGGACCTACTGGCAGAAGTTCGACTACTGGGCGCCCTTCTGGGGCGCGACAATAATCGGCACTTCCGGCCTTCTGTTGTTCGTGCCGGAGGCAACCGCCATCATCCTGCCGGGTTGGATGTTCAACATCGCCACCCTGGTCCATGCCGAAGAGGCGCTGCTGGCGGCCATCTTCCTCAACTCGGTGCACTTCTTCAACGTGCATTTCCGGCCCGAGCGCTTCCCGATGAGTACCACCATCTTTACCGGCAAGATTCCCATCGAGGAGTTCAAGCACGACCACCGCCTCGAATACGAGCGGCTTGTCGAGTCCGGTGAACTGGAAAAGCATCTGGTTCGGCGCCCCTCGCGGCGTGCCGACTTGGCGGCCTCCTTCATCACCACCGTACTGATCATGACCGGCCTGGCCCTGCTCAGCCTGGTGCTGATCGGCCTGATGACCTCACCGAGCTGATGGGGGCGGAAAACATGAACAGAAACGAGACTATGAGCAAGAAAGTTCGCAACCTCCTCCTGGCCATGCTGGTGCAGGTTCCGGCGGTCGTCCTTGCGGACCCAACGGGACAGGCGCTGGCCTTCACCTGCGCCGGTTGCCACGGCACCGACGGCTCCAGTGTGGGCCCAAGCAGTCCCTCCATTGCGGCGATGGACCCCGAGGTGTTCATCGACGCCATGCAGGCCTACAAGCGTGACGAGCGCAACTCCACCATCATGAACCGCATCGCCAAGGGCTATAGGGATGAGCAGATCAAGGGCATGGCCTGGTACTTCGCCAAGCAGAAGATGGCACCCGCGCCCCAGGCGTTTGATCCCAAGCTGGCCGAAGCGGGCGCCAAGCTGCATGAGAAGTACTGCGAGAAGTGCCACGAAAAGGGCGGCCGCCCCGGCGATGCGGGCACCCTGGCCGGGCAGTGGATGCCCTACCTGAACTTCACCATGGAGGACTTCATGAGCGGGCACCGTGACTATCCGCGAAAGATGAAGCGCAAGGTGGATGCCGCAGTCGAGGCCGGGGGCGATGAGGCCCTGAGGGCCCTGCTCCACTACTACGCCAGCAAGCAATAAACCCGGGATGAAGGATAGTGAAATGAATAAGATCAACCGCAGAGATTTTATCCGCCTGGCCGTCGGCACCACCCTGGCCGGCGGCACCCTGGGCTTTCCCGGCCTGCTGCTGGCCGCCAGCCCCAAGGTGGTGGTCGTCGGCGGCGGGGTAGGCGGCTGCACCGCAGCCAAGTACCTGCGCAAACTCGATCCACGCATCGAAGTGACCCTGATCGAGACCAAGAATGCCTATACCTCCTGCTTCATGAGTAACGAGGTGCTGAGCGGAGATCGCACCCTGGCCTCCATCACCTTCGATTATGAAGGGTTGAAGCGCCACGGGGTGAAGATCGTCATCGACCGGGTCAGCGCCATCGACCCGGTCAACAGGCAGGTCGCCACCGAGGGGGGCGAAAGGTTTGGCTATGATGCCTGCGTGGTCTCTCCCGGGGTGGACTTCAAGTGGGAAGCCATCGAAGGTTATGACGTCGAAGTGGCCGAGGAGATCCCCCACGCCTGGTTCGCCGGGCCTCAGACCTCGCTCCTGCGTCGCCAGATCGAATCCATGCCCGAGGGCGGGACCGTGGCCATCGTCGCACCGCCCGACCCCTTCAAGTGTCCCCCGGGGCCTTACGAACGGGCCTCGCAGATCGCCATGTACTGCAAGCATCACAAACCGCGTGCGAAGATCCTGATCCTCGACCCCAAGGAGGCCTTCTCCAAGCAGGGGCTGTTCAGGCAGGGCTGGACGCAGCTCTACGGCTTCGGCACCGATAACAGCATGATCGAATGGATCGGAGGTGCCGGCGGGGGCAAGGTCGAGTCCCTTGATCCCTCCACCCGCACCCTGCAGGCTGAGGTGGAGGCATTTAAGGCAGACGTGATCAACATCATCCCCCCCCAGAAGGCGGGCAAGGTCGCCTTCACCTCGGACCTGGTGGACGGCGACTGGTGTCCGGTCAATAAGATGACCTTCGAATCCTCTCGCCACCCCAATGTCTATGTGCTGGGTGATGCATCCAACGCCGCCAAGATGCCCAAATCAGCCTATGCGGCCAACACCCAGGCCAAGGTCGCAGCTGCCGCGATCATAGCGCGATTCAATGGACAGGATCCGGGCGACCCCACCTTTACCAACACCTGCTACTCCATTCTGGGTGAGGAGCATGGCATTTCGGTGGCAGCGGTCTACGCCCTGGATAAGGGGACCAATACCATCGAGCCGGTTAAAGAGTCCGGCGGGCTCTCCCCCATGGACGCCTCACCCGCGCAGCGCAAGCGTGAGGTAACCTATGCCCATAGCTGGTTCCAGAACCTGATCAGCGACATGATGGGCTAAGCCGGTTGCTGGCACGCCGAGGGTAAGGGGCCAGGTCAGCGGCCCCTCAGGGAAGCGACGCAGTCTTGTACATACCTTTCCCGCTCCTCCGGGGGAATACCGTCATCGCTGGCATAGCGCTCGCAACGGGCCTGAATGCGATCCTTGCGGGGATTCGCCCGGCCCAGTCCTTCCCGCCGGCCGTTCATCGTGGCCATGCATTGCCTGATGTATTGCCCCCTTTCCTGGGGGGGGATTTCATCCTCGGTGGCATAGCGTTCGCACCGGGCATAGAGGGGATCGGCGGGGGGAGGCGCAATGGCAGGCTTGTGTGCTGATGGCGGGGCCGGGCTGTCCAGCCGCTCCTCCGCATTGAACTCCACGGCCACGCGCGTCCACTCGCCCGCCCTCACCCCGACATGGCCCTGCCAGGGGGGAAAGCCCTCTGCGGTAACCTCGATACGATGATCCCCGAGGCTCAGCCCCTCACGCCGGAAGGGCGCGCCCGGTCCCGCCTTGCCCGCGGTCGCGCCATCCAGCCTGACCCTGGCGTTTGGCAAGTTGACACTGACCTGGATCTGGCCTGTGGCGGGCGGCGGGGGCTCTGGCGTTGCTGCAACCGGTTTGGGAGCAGGTTCGGGCTTGGTCGGTTTCAGGGCCGGCGCCGGGACCGCCACGGGGGGCGTGACGACCGGGGGCTGCACGCCCGCCGCTGCCTTGGGTCCTGCTGCAATCACCGGCGGCGGGATGGCGGCATCTCCCTCCCCCCCGCTCCGCTGGCCCTGCCAGCCCAGGTAGGCCAAGGCCCCGACGACCGGAATCATAAGGAGGAAGGCCGCCATGGCCCAGCTCCGCCTGCCGCCTCTGGCAGGGGGGAGGGCATCGAACCGCTCTCGCTCCGACACCACGCGGGTCTTGCTCGAACGTGGCGGATCCCCGGTCAAGGCCCCGGCCACGCCATGGGACTGGATGAACCCGAGCACCTCATCGCAGCCTTGGGGACGATCCTTGGAGGGGATGGCCAGCAGCTGATCGATGAGCTGGAGGAGCCAGTCCGATGCCTTACCTCTGCCGGCCCGGACCGCCGGCACCAGGGGATCGGCGCTGCCGCTCATGATCTCGTGACTGCGATCGACCGATTCGATGGGGGGCTCGCCGATGATCAGCTCATAGAGCATGGCCCCGATGGCGTAGAGGTCACTGTAGGGCCCCTGCTTGCTCCTTGTGCTGTACTGCTCGGGTGGTGCGTAGCCCTGGCTGACGATGGCGGAGAGGGTCTTGCTGCGCTCCCCCAGGGCCTGGCGCGCGGAGCCGAAGTCAATCAGCAGCGGCCCCCCCTCCCGGCGCAGGAAGATATTGCCGGGCTTGATGTCCCGGTGCAGCAGCCCCGCCTCGTGGACCTGCCGCAGGCCTTGCAGCAGCGGGACCAGCAGGTCCAGGATCTCGGCCTCGGAGAGATGGCCGCCCCGCGACTTGAGGCGCTCGGACAGGGTCTCGCCCTCCTCGAAGTCCATCAGGATATAGGCGGTGCCATTGGCCTCGAAAAAGTCATGAATCTGAACGATGTTCGGATGCTTGAAGCGGGCCAGGGTGACCGCCTCCTCCAGATAGCGCTCCAGGCCGTACCTGAAGCTCTCCTCCCGCTGGGTGCGGGGGAGGACCCGCAGGGTATCCCGGTCCCTTGCGCCTACCTCCCCGGGCAGATACTCCTTGACCACCACCCGTCGCCTGAGCTTCTCGTCCCAGGCCCGGTAGGTGATACCGAAGCCACCCTCGCCCAGAACCGACTGAATCCGATAGCGGCCGCCAATCAGTTCGTTCAAGGGTAGGGTTTGGCTGTAGCTATTCATTCAAAGACCTCCATTACCATGAAATATGCGAAGCACCTTTGCTCCCTCTCCATGATCGTTAGCTCATCCGGCAGGCCAGGGCCGTCAGGTTATCATCCGCACCCATGCGCATGGCGTCCCAGAGGAGTTCGCGCAACCGCTCATGCAGCTTGCCCTCCGCCTTGAACTGGCGCCAGGGTTCCTTCTCACCGCCGCTCCAGAGGCCGTCGCTGGCCAGCAGGAGGCAATCGCCGCGTCGAAGTTGGACCGCTCTGATGTCGGTGTGTTCCTGTTTGTCCGGGGGAAGATCATCGGGCAGGTCCAGCCGCAGCCGCTCTGAATAGACCGCCGGTTTCTCGCCGGAGGCATCGCGGAGCAGCCCGAAGGAGCCGTAACCCAGGGCCTGGGTGATGGCGTGCTCCGGGACAGGTTCTCCCTCCAGCGGGTCGCCGTCGCGCCACCGGAATTCCGCCGGGCTGTGGTCATACGTCAGCCCTTGCCATAGCCCCTCGCGCAGAAGAAAGGCGCGGCTGTCGCCCACCTGTGCGAGATGGGCCAGGCCGTTGGGCCGGATATCGATCCAGACCAGGGTGCTCCCCGGACTCTCCGGCCCACCGTGCCAACGGGCATGAAGATCCTGATGGAGGGCCTCAAGTTGCTTGCGCCTCCCGCCGTGGGATCGCGGGCCAAAGGGTTCGGTCAGCAGCGCCTCGGCTGCCGATACGGCGAACTCCCGCCCATGGGCATGGCCACCCATGCCGTCCAGGAGACAGAGGCGCCAGTGGCTCCTCGGCCAGCGCGGGGCGGCTTTGCGGTAGGGCCGCCCTTCGACCAGATACTCGGCCTCGCCGTTGCCCCGGATGATCAGATAGTTGTCCTGGTTTTCCGGACGGGGACCGGTCTCGCTGCGGGCCGCCGCCTCCGGGACCGGATGAAATAACGACCAGGTACCGAACATGGTCAACTCCTTACCTGGCCTTCAAATGACTATTTCGCGCAAAGCCGCCAAGGCAATACCCAGAAATCCCATCTTAACGGCCAAGGACGCAAAGAACGCGAAGGAACACATTGATTTGCATCTACCTGTTTATTCACTGATCGGGTTTGAGAGGAATTGCAGTAAGTCATTGTATTCTTGGCTGCTTTTCGCAAGATCGAATTACGACCGGCCTAAGGAACTGTCCGGAAATAACTTACACATCTCGCATCTCATCTTCAGGCCATCTTTGGCCGATCTTCAATTGATCTACTTTCGCGGCAGAGCCGCTCCCACGGCGGTGGGAGCGGCTCTGCCGCGAAAATAGGCGGACAGCTCCTAAGCTCCCGCCTCGTAACGCAGCACATAGAGCCCGACTTGCAGGTGCTCGCCGGGTTGCAACAGGCCCGAGCCGACCCCGAAACCCAGGGTTGCGCGCAGGCGGTACTCCCGGTCGAGGAGGTAGGCGGGATAGCTCGAACTCAGGAGTTCGATCCGCAGCCCCTCGCCGGTCTGGATCAGCTTCACGAACCGGCGCGAGACCAGATTGTTCAGCACCCCCTCGCGCCCCAGGAGGCTGCCGGGCTGATTGAGCAGGGTCAGGGCGATGCCCGCCTCGGTGTCGTCGGGCCGGCCGCCAAGCACCACGCCGGCCTCCTGGACTGCCCTGGGCAGGAGATAGGGGACCGGCGCGGGCAGCAGCAACAGGGCCAGGTAGTCGGGGACGGTGGCCTGCATGAGATCAAACGGGGCGCAACCCTTGCCGCAATCGACTCCCTGTGCCGGCAGGGATAAGGGGCGATACTCCAGCTCGCCCAGCCTTCTCAGGTAGAGACCGGTGTCGCCGGCCTTGCCCATGAGCACGGCCCCGCCCGAGGCCGCTTCCGACGGGGTGCCATCGGGATTGAGGGCAAGCCGCCAGCCGGTGACGCCGGAAGAGGCGATTCCGTCGATCGAGGGCAGGGCCAGGGCAGTCAGTCTCAGGCGAGGCCCCCCCGTGCTTCGACCGAGGACGATGGTGTGGCCCGCCTCCGCCGCAGAAGACATAGAGGTCGGGGGGGTGATCGCCCCCTTGCGCCGGATGAGGATGCCGAGGCCCTGGCACCCTTCGCCACCCCTGGGGCGCAGGGTGCAGATGAATTCCCCTGACTGCCGGTCGCCCTCCACCCGCGTCTCCAGCGCCGAACCCTCGGCAAATTCGATCGTCGGAAGGCCGCTGGCCAGGTCGATGGCGACATAATCAGGGTAAGCGTCGAAGCCCTGGGGAAAGGGGACCGTTCCCTGAAAGACATCCTTGCCCAGCAACAGATAGCGCTGACCCCGATAGAGGCCGACGGGCCTGTTCGCCAGGTGCTTGGGGCCGGCGCCCATTTCATAGACCTGCCAGGGGGACAGTTCCTCCTCCCTTTCCCCGAGCAGAAAGCGTACCTCGCCGACGAGGCGATCTTCCGCATCCGGCAGAAAAACACCCATGCCGAACTGGCAGACCACCTCATCGGCGGCCAGTCCCTCCTCTGGCACCAGAAAATAGCGCGGACGCCGGCCATCGAGCAGATGGTCCTGAAAATCTTCGCCGTGCATACGGGCCAGCTCGTCGGCCATGATCAGGAGGCGGTCGTCGTAGCGCGCCGCCCGCCAGGAGGCCACCGGAATACGCAACAGGACATCCGTGTGGACGCGGGGGTCCGCCACCAGCCGCCTGCTCTCCTCGTCCCGCCGGGAGCCCATGTGGCGATGGGCATCCAGCGCCGCACGCAAGCGCCGGTCGTTGCGCCCGCTGGCCAGATCCTGGATCGTGGCGCCGCCGGCGTACTCATGTTCCCAGAGGGGATTGGGGTCGAGCGGATCGGCCACCCCGCGCAGGCGCAGGCTGATGAGGAAGGGATTGCCGTTGTCGGGTAGCCAGGGCGCGATCCCCCCCGACGAGGAAATAAGCATCTTCGCTAAACGACCCAGCATGACCGGCAAATATCCTGTTTCAGAGTGGTTTTTTGATGCTTAATGTTTGTTTCAATCCGCGCCCAACCCCATCCGCCAGGCGAAAACCCGCCAGCGGATAGAGGCTTGCGGATTGATCCCCGCCCTAAAGGACGGGGTAACCTAGAGGGTAGCGAGGCACAGGCCCCGTTGTCCAGTTCAACAATTCCCCCGGGTGTAATCGAAAGTGTTGGTCAGTTGAGGTTCTTGCAAAACTGCAAGAACCTCTTGCGGTTCAGGGATGAACCGCCATTTTCAATGGCCTAAGCCATTGAAAATGAAGAAAACGAAAAATCGCATTTTTCGTTTTCGCCTTGCAAAATGGCCAGGATGGCCATT
>JAHJDE010000162.1 GCA_018812525.1 Gammaproteobacteria bacterium | reverse complement strand
CACCCAGGGACGCGGCAAGCTCGGTCCATCGGGCCGCCAAAGCGTTCCGATCAAGGATGTATGGGTATATCCTTTGCTCCCCGCCTTTCGCGAGCTGCTCGTTTGTCCCTGAGCGGTTAGTGGGTTGGCCGAATATTTACGGGAAGAGTTCTGGAAGGCGCTGAATCTCATCGATAATGACCAGGCCCTTCAGTGGTTCGAGTGCCAATTTAGGCTCTGCCAAGGCTGCCAGGTCGGTTGGGTCTTCCAGGTCAAAACGGGTGAGCTGGGTTTCGGGGTGCGCCTCCGCGTACATGCGGGACAGGGTGGTTTTGCCGCACTGCCGCGGCCCCAGCATGGCGACAACGGGCTGAATGCCGAGGCGATAGGCGATTCTGGCTAGGAAGCGGTCTCTTTTCATGCTTGAATTCTCTGCGTAATGTGCAGAAATTTCGAGTATCGTGATGCGACGGGGTAAATCACCTGTTGCAAGCGGCATCGCAGCAAGTTCTTATTCATATCCGTTCACTGGTGGCTTGGGCCATTCGATGTATCGCGTGCAGTTGAGTTTGCGGATCGATCAGCAGGATATCGATGGGCTGGTCTCCCATCCGCATTTGCAACAACGCGGCCATACGCAAGCTCCTCTGCCGAGCCCCCTCTTGGGGTTGGGGCAATTCAATAAGCAGGTCGATATCACCCCCCCGTTGCCTGTCATCAAGCCGGGACCCGAACAATTTCACTACCGCATCATCACCGAAAACCTCCTGGGCGGTTTGGCGGATGACGGCGCGCGCAGTTGGGGTCAAACGCATGGATTCAGGCCCCATCGGTATTTGCTGGGGTCCGGCCAGACAATATCTCTGACCAGTAGACCCCGGCTTCCAGAAAATCATCCCGCTTGTCATTCATCGGATCACCCCGGCTCGACATCTTCGTAAATCTCCGTAACCGGAAGTTTGAGGTCAGGACTGGTCAACTCAACCGCCTCCCCTGGCCCAAAGGTATAAAGTACCCAGTGCCCATTGCCATCGAGCCGGAACAGCTCTGCGCCTGGGCGGTCGGGGTCGAGGAGTAGGTATTCCCGCAGGGTCTCGATGCGGCGGTAGTGGTCGAACTTCACTCCCCGGTCGTAACGCTCCGTGGAGGGCGAGAGCACCTCGGCGATGAAGCAGGGGGTCATTCTTGAACAGGGGACGTTCCCGGTCGGATGGGCTACAGGTCACGAGGACGTCCGGGTAGAAGAAGGCGTTGCTGACCTCTACTCGCAACTTCATGTCGGCCATGAAGGTCCGGCATGGCGTGCCACGGGCATGGTTGCGAAGCTGGAGATACAGGTTCCCGGCCAGGGTATTATGCCCGTCGCTTGCCCCGCTCATAGCAAACACCTCACCGTCGAGATATTCGTTTTTAAACGGCTGATCAGCCTCCCAGGCAAGGTAGTCGTCCGGGCTGGAGGGTATTTTGGTGGCTGAGGTTTTCATTTTTCTGTGACTCAAATGCCAATAAAGTTAAGGCTTGACCGCTCACCCTGAGCCCTTCGATATCGCTCAGGACAGGCCTGTCGAAGGGTGGTGGGTTAAGCCGTTCATGGTTCGACAAGGCTCTCCTGAGCGAAGACGAAGGGCTCACCACGAACGGCTTAACTTAACGGCATTGCTCTGTGACCCTGTTTGCTCCTGATCCTTCCGCTGCACTATCGACCTATCCTGAGAGACGACCCTCGGACCTTGATAAACAGCCCCTTTCCTGGCGCTCGCCTTTTCCTGAAGATAATTCGCCAGGGCATTCAGATCATAGCTATATGCCTTGGCCAATTCGTCCTTGGCATTCCAGAGTTCTTCGATGATTGGATCAGCCATCGTTTGCAATCCCCATGAGTTCGATTGGCGTGGCAATTTCCGGACATTGGTTGCCGTGCGCCTGGCAAATTGATCTGATCCGGGGTTTCATTTCCGCGTTATCAATGTGCCTACAATTCCATGTAAGCAGATAATCCACCCCATGCACGGCGGCTATAGATATGTGTAAGGCGTCATCCAATGCCTTGCGGGGTACGCCGCCTCCCTCGATGAGCGCCTGAGCCAAATCGACCGCAGCATCGTTCAACGACAGAATGGTAATACCGGATAAGGCATCCAGCCTGCGTCTGGCGGCCTCAGCGTCCCCTTTGCCGGCCTCTTCGATGACCAGTTCCGATAGATACAAACTAAATCTGCCACGCTGGGTTTCCCACCAGTCCAGTGTCTCTTTTTGCCATGCGGCCGCGATCAAGTTGCCAGATGGACGGGCCGTAAGATAAGAGACAATCGAAGTTTCAATATATACCTTGGCCATGGCTACTCATCATCCCCTCTGATCAACCGGTAATCAGACAACAACCCTTCCCGAATGTAACCGTTCAGCCCCCTCCCCCTCTGGGGGAGGGTTGGGGAGGGGGTGGCCTAATATATTCAGAGCGTTATCCACAACCGCCCTCCCCCCAACCCCCTCCCAGAGGGAGGGGGGGGTGAACGGAAACTCCAGAATAAACTCCCTGGGATTGAACATCATCACAGGCGAAATCATTTTGCTTTTGGTTCATCGGACTCCAGCCCTAATTCAACGTCTTCATATATTTCCGACATCGGGAGCATGAGGGCAACACTTTTCAGCTCGACCTCTTCATCGCTCCCAAAGGGATAGAGAACCCAATGGCCACTACCATCGAGCCGGAACAGCTCGGCGCTGGGGCGTTCAGGGTCGAGGATGAGGTATTCCCGCAGGGTCTCGATGCGGCGGTGTGGGCGAACTTGGCCCCTCTGTCGTAGCCTTCCGTGGAGGGCGAGAGCACCTCTGCGATGAACAGGGGATCACTCTTGAACAGGGGGCGTTCCCGGTCGGATGGGCTACAGGTCACGAGGACGTCCGGGTAGAAGAAGGCGTTGCTGACCTCTACTCGCAACTTCATATCGGCCATGAAGGTCCGGCATGGCGTGCCACGGGTATGGTTGCGAAGCTGGAGATACAGGTTCCCGGCCAGGGTATTATGCCCGTCGCTCGCCCCGCTCATAGCAAACACCTCACCGTCGAGATATTCGTTCTTAAACGGCTGTTCGGCCTCCCAGGCAAGGTAGTCGTCCGGGCTGAAGGGTATCTTGGCGGCTGAGGTATTCATCTCTCGGTGACCCTGTTTGCTCCTGATCCAGCCAAAGAATAGCAGGGATAGGCTGATCTGATCGACAAGCAGCGCTTGGAGTGCCGACAGCCTCAGGGTTCCGTTTCGGCGAACCGATGGGAATCCTCTCTGCTACGCTGAGGCGTACCCCGCAAGGCATTGGATGACGCCTTACACATATCTATTGCCGCCGAGCATGGGGTGGATTATCTGCTCTCATGGAATTGTAGGCACCAAAGAGGTTCTTGCAAAACTGCAAGAACCTCTTGCGGTTCAGGGATGAACCGCCATTTTCAATGGCCTAAGCCATTGAAAATGAAGAAAACGAAAAATCGCATTTTTCGTTTTCGCCTTGCAAAATGGCCAGGATGGCCATT
>JAHJDE010000161.1 GCA_018812525.1 Gammaproteobacteria bacterium | reverse complement strand
AATATCCCGGATTGCGCAGGATTTTCGTTCCCCTGCAAGGCGCCACAGGCGGCGCATAGTCGAACTATGTAACGCCTGGGGCAACGCCGCAGGGGGGCGAAAAGACAAGCAAGATGGGATATTAATTGACAGAAATCGCCTAAAGCAGGTTCATGAGTTCCAGTGCGGGAACGGGGCGGCTGAAGTAGAAACCTTGCAACTCCTCGCAGCCCTCCTTGAGCAGGAATTCGATCTGCTCCGCCGTCTCCACCCCCTCGGCGACCACGCGCAGGCCGAAACTCCGGCCCAGGGCGATGACGGCACGGGCGATGTGCTCGTCGTTCTTGTCGCGGGGGATGTCCCGGATGAAGGAACTGTCGATTTTGAGGGCATCCACGTCGAAAAGTTTCAGGTAGTTGAGCGAGGAGTAGCCGGTGCCGAAGTCATCGATGGCCAGATGCACCCCCAGACCCCGCAGATCCCGCAGGATCGCCATGGCCCGCTCCGGCTCGTGCATCAGGGCACTCTCGGTCAATTCCAGCTCCAGGCAGCGGGGGTCCAGTCCGCTCTGGTCCAGGGCCAGGCGCACCTGATCGACGATCTTGCCGCTCTGGAACTGATGACTGGAGAGATTGACGGCCATGCGGACCGGGGCGAAACCCGCGTCACGCCAGGCCCGCGCCTGGGCGCAGGCCTCATTCAACACCCAGACGCCGATGCTGTCGATCAGGCGGGTCTCTTCCGCCAGGGGGATGAACTTGCCCGGCGGCACCAGCCCAAAACCAGGGCTTTCCCAGCGGATCAGCGCCTCGACCCCCACCAGCCGTTTATCCGAGGTGCGGAACTGGGGCTGATAATGAAGAATGAACTCCTCGCGATCCATGGCGTGACGCAACCGCGTCTCCAGCGCGAAGCGTTCATGGGCGCGCAGGGAGAGGGCCTCGCTGAAAAACACGTAGCTGTTGCCGCCGTTTCGCTTGGCCTGAAACAGGGCGGTGTCGGCGTTTTTGTAGAGGGTGGCGGGGTCGTGCCCATCGCGGGGGGCGATGCTGATGCCCAGGCTGCAACTGACGAAGACGGCCTGCCCGCCCACGATGACGGGTTTCTTCAGCGCCGCCAGGATGCGTCCGGCCCGCTCCTCCACCTCCCCGGCGGCATGAATCCCCGTAACCAGGATCACAAAGTCGTCGCCCCCCTGGCGGGCAATCACATCGTTGGGATCCAGCAAGGCGATCAACCGACGTGCCAGGTTCTTCAGCAGCAGATCGCCCTTGTGGTGTCCCAGGCTGTCGTTGATGTCTTTGAAGCGGTCCACATCCAGAAACATGAGGGCGACCTGTCCGGTCCCGGCCGGGTCCGTCGGCCGGCCTTCCATCGCCTTGCCCAGCAGCTCCTCGAAATGGGGACGGTTGGGCAGGCCGGTCAAGGGGTCGTGGTGGGCCAGGTATTCCAGGCGGGCCTCGGAGCGCTTGATCTGGCTGATGTCGCTGAAGACGGCCACATAGTAGACGGGCTTGCCGCCCTCCCCCCGGACCGCGTTGATGCACATCAACTGGGGATAGATCTCGCCCCCCTTGCGCTGGTTGTAGAGTTCGCCCTGCCAGTAGCCGACGATGCCCAGCCGTTCCCAGAGGGCCTGGTAGAAGCCGGCGTCCTGCCGGCCGGACTGGAGGAATTTGGGCGTCCGGCCGATGGCCTCTTCCTCCCGGTAACCGGTGATATTGGTAAAGGCGGCGTTGACGGCGATGATGACGCTCTCGGCGTCGGTGATGATCACCCCCTCCTCGGTGGTCTGGAACACGGTCGCCCAGAGTTTGATCCTGGCGTCCTGCTCCCTTTGCCGGGTGATGTCGCGGAAGATCATCACCGCACCGATGATGCGCGTTCCGGCGTACATGGGATTGAGCTGAAAGAAGGCGGCAAAGGGGCGCCCGCCCAGTCCCACGCGATGGAAGGTCCCATTGTCGTCGCGCCAGTTCTCCCCTTTTTGCACCACCTTCTCGAAACGCTCCTGGGCCGGGGCCGCCGGGGACCCGCAGCCCAGCAGATCGAACAGGCTGTAATCGGCGATATCCTGCTCCATCAGCCCCAGCATGATACAGCCGGCAGGGTTGAGCAGCCGGATGCGCCCCTCCACATCCAGCCAGGCCAGCCCCTCAGAGATGGAATCGATGATGGACCGCAGTTGGTCACGGCTCTCGGCCAGTTGTGACTCGGCGCTCGCCTTGAGCTCGTCGTAGAGGCGGCGCATCTCGCCGGAGGAGAGGCCCAGAGACCCCTCCGGCAGGGAAGGGTCGTCATCGGACCGGTTAAAGCAATGCCCGAGCCGTTCCAGAAGGCGCGTCCACTGCGTCGGGTCCGGCGGGGTCTCAGGCTCCGTCAGACCGGTCTCGCGCAGTAGACTCAGCAAAAGCGGGTGCATGCTCTGTTGCGAACCTGTGCGCTATCAGGGCTTTCTCTTCTGCAAGTGCCGCGTCGCGATCACCAGGCTTCTTCTCAGCATATCCACCGCATGGGCCAATTGGTCGATCTCATCGGCGGCCCCCTTCGGCGCAGTTATCTCCTCATCGAAGCCCCCTTTGGCGATGCGCTCGGTCTTGGCGGTCAGCACCTGCATGCGCCGGATCAAGCCGAATTGCGTATAGAGGAAACTGACCAGGAAGGCCACGCCCACGAGGCCGATGGTGTAGGGGTTCACAAACGAGGACATGACTTCGGCCAGGGTAATGTCGGGCAGGCTGACGCTGATGATGCCGCGCACATCGCCGACCTTGTAGCCGAAGGCCTTTTTGTCGCCATATTTTTCGATGACCTCCTTGGGGGCATCCTTCGGGTCACCGTGGCAGCGCATGCAGGCCTTGGCGACGAAGATCGGCTGGGCGTAGCGGTAAGTCCCGCCGTCCACCCCGTCCACATAGCCGGACTTTTCCCCCCGTTTAAAGGAGTTGATGGCCTTGCTCTCGAAGCCATCCGGGGCATTGGCGGGATTGCGGTATTCGTCGCTGGTGACCCGGAACTTGGCGCGCGTGGCGGATTTTGCAACGATGGTCGAGAGTTCGCGGGTGGCCAGCGCCGGATTTTTCGAGAACATCAGTTCACCTTCGTGAACCATCTTCTTGCCCAGGTAATCGTGAAAGTCGGGGGAGAGCTTATCAACCCAGACCACCCCCGATCCCGCCACCCAGGCACGAAAGGAGACAACCTGTTCCGCCACCGCCCTCGCCTCGTTACGAAGCTGCTTCACTTTCAGATCCTGGACCCCCAGGAGAAAACCCACCGCCACCAGGAGGATCGCCACCACGAAGACGAGGGTATATTTGCTCTGGATGCTGAATTTAGAAAACATGACGAGACTCCACTAGGCTGTCATTGTTGTAAGGGACCGGGGGACCGCCTCTGCGGTTTCTCATAAACCCGCCAGGAAAGACACCAATGCCTTGATATCCTCGTCGGCCAAACCCTGCGTGATTTGGGACATCCCGGCATGGTTCCGCAGCGGCAACTGGTCCCGGAAACTGGTCAATGTCTCCATCAGATAGTATGGGTTCTGGCCGTGCAGCCGGGGAATGGCGCCCTGCCCCCTGGCCTTCTCTCCATGGCAATGGATACAGAGGCGTTCGAAGATCGCCTTGCCATCATCGGTCTTGCTGGAAGGCATGGCGCCCCGATAGGGTTTCAGAGGGATGCCGCTGAAATAGAGGGCGAGGCTGACCTTTTCCTCTTGCGCCAACTTCATCGAGATACTGTGCATGATTGGCTGCCCCTGCTTCTGGGCCGACAAGACCATCAGCCGCCTCAACAGATAGAGCGGTTGCTGCCCGGCCAGGTTGGGAACCTGGAGGCCCGCATTGCTTACCCCGCCGCTGCCGTCGATGCCGTGGCAAACCTCACAGCGTCCAACCAGGCGTCTGCCTTCGGCCCCGGCCTGCTCCCGCGCCTGCGCCAACCCCCCTGCGGCCTTTATCCTTTGGGTCAGCAGATCGGCCGGTGACGCAGCCTCGCCACCTAGCGTCGCTTGCGGCATACCGAAACACCAAAGAATGGCAATGACTGACCACAGCTTCATTTTCAGACTCATAACCCCCCCGGTTTGTCGACCTGACCGAAAATCCCCTCAGGAACTGTCCGGAAATAACTTGTACATCTGGCATCTCATCTTCAGGCTATCTTTGGCCGATCTTCAATAGATCTCTTTTCGCGGCAGAGCCGCTCCCACAGCGGAGGGAGCGGCTCTGCCGCGAAAATAGGCGGTTTCGCTCAATCAATCGACCAAATCTGACCTGAATCTGAGCGCGATATTGTCCAACTTATTTCCGGACAGATCCTTAGTTAACCGCAAAGGATGGAAAAAACGCTAAGGAAGACGATCTGTTGTATTCGTCTGCGCCCGCGCATTCCTGATCAGGGACGAAACACAGATAAGACAATGAATTCCTTTGTGTCCCTTTGCGTTCTTTGCGGTAAGCAAGGAATTATGGGTTCTCATCCTAGGCGCCCGAGGACCTCGGCTGCCTTGCTTAGAAAGCGCCGTTGCTCGACATTGTCCAGGATCTCCTCTGCCAATAACTCAATGCGATGTTGCGCATCCGCCTTCGACTTGATCTCGCCCAGGTCCAGGGTCTGATTCTCGCAGAGCAGGGATGCAATCGGTCCGACAGATTCCATCAGCAGCGCTGCCAGACGTTCCATGAACAAATCCGGACTCCTGAAGGTACCGGCGGAGTCCCCTTCCTGGGCGGGCGCGGCCGCACCGCGCAGCAAGGCCGCAAACTCCGCTGCTGTCGGCAACCCCTCCTGTTCTTGCCCGACCCCCTCACTGAACGAATAGGTCCCGCCGGAAAAGGCCAGAATATCCGGCAGGGCCGCCGTGCCCCGGTGATTCCCATAAGAAAGCGCGATCAGCTTCCCCTCCCTGAAAACGACCATCAGGGCGTGCCCATTATCACTTCGGACCAGTAGCGATCCACTCCGGCCATGCCTTGCCAGCTCGGCAACCAAATCTGCAAGACGGCTACGATTCAGCGTCGTGGTCATTTTCTCCCCTGCCGGATATCCCGTGGAATGACACCCCAAAACTCGGAGGATCAGCTTGGTAGTTCTTTATTAGCTACCATAGTCGCTTTTGTTGTTTCATACATGATTCCGATCACAGTTCATGGGTCCAGACCCCAACTGATACCAGACTGATGCTAGGGCGTGGGCTTATTGACCTTCCAGGCCACCTCGTTGCGCAGATAGACCGGCAGGGCTTGAGCGGCTTCCACCCCCTGCCCCGCCGCGATTAGCCCTTGACCGATCAGGACGATATCCCAGGCGCTGCATTGCCGGTCGGGCGAGATGCCATCAACCGCCCCTCCCAGCCGCCCGCACAATTCGGACTCGTAGACGGACCAGCCGCTGCCGGCCCCATGCCAACCCTCGCCGGGCGGCAAGGGGATCTGCCCCGGCGCGGAGACGACTTCCTCTCCCAGGTTCTCGACCACCCCCTCGCCCCGAACGATACAGGCGGCCCAATAGACCTCGCCCATGCGGGCATCGAAGGCGGCAAGGACCCGTTCCTGCCCCTGCTCGCGCCAGCAGCCATGGGCCAGGGCCGCCAGGGTCGAAACGGGTGCCACAGGGATATCCGCGCCAAAGGCAATGCCCTGGGCGACCCCGGCGGCGATGCGCACCCCGGTGAAGGAGCCCGGCCCCCGGCCAAAGGCCAGGCCATCCAGCGCATTGATGCCGATCCCGGCCTCGGCCAGGAGCTGCCCGATCATGGGCAGAATCAACTCCGTGTGGCGGCGGGGTGCCAGCTCGGCACGAACCCGTACCTCGCCATCGATCAAGAGGGAGGCAGAACAGAGATCGGAAGAGGTATCGAGGGCAAGGATATTCATTAGGGGTGGCTCCTTTTCCGTAATTGCCCGTAATTGCGTAGGATGCCGGTGAGCGATAGCGAACCGCATCGGTCGTGTCGGCGCACCTATCGCGATTGATGCGGTTCGTGCCTCACCGCATCCTACGGGCTTAATTAGTAATTAAGTGTATTTAGTAAAGTGTCACCGTAATTCAAAAAAGGCCTCCACATCCGTCAACTCCCGGGTGCGGGCGAAGGGGGGCATGCTGTCGAGGAAGATATGGCCATAGCCGCGCCGTAGCAGGCGGGGGTCGCAGATCATCAACAGGCCCCGATCCGCCACATCGCGAATCAGGCGGCCGGCGCCCTGCTTCAGGGCGATGGCCGCCTGGGGGACCTGATAACTCAGGAAGGGATTCCCGCCCCGGCGCTTCATGGCGTCGAGCCGGGCCTGGAGGACGGGATCGCCGGGGGAGGCGAAGGGGAGTTTGTCGATGACGACGCAGGAGAGGGCCTCGCCCTTCACGTCCACCCCCTCCCAGAAGCTCGATGTCCCCAGCAGGACGCCATTTCCCGAGGCGCGGAAGCGTTCCACCAGCTCGGCCTTGGGCGCGTCCCCCTGGATGAAGAGGGGGAACTCGGCCCTGCCCTTCAACAGGCGGGCGGCGGTTTGCAGGGCGCGGTGACTGGTGAAGAGCAGGAAGGCGCGGCCCCGGCTCGCCTGGAGCACGGGCTGGACCTGTTCGATGACCGCCTCGGTATAATAGGGACTGCTCGGCTCGGGCAGGCCGCGGGGCACATACCAGAGGGCCTGACTAGGGAAATCGAAGGGGCTGTCCCAGCGGGCGGTCTCGGCCTGGCGCAAGCCGAGCTGATCGCGGAACAGGTCGAAGCTCTCCCCCACCGCCAGGGTGGCCGATGTGAAGACCCAGCTCGCGGGGTGGCGCGCCATGGCGGCCTCGAAGGGGCCGGCGATCTCCAGGGGGGTGCGGTTGATGCGGAAGCTCTGGGTATGGGTCTCGAACCAGCGGATTGCACCGGCATCCTCCCCTTGAGTGATGCGGTCCCAGCGACCGAGCAGGGTCTCGGCCCGTTCCAGGCAAGAGTCGAGCCCCTTGCCGCGTCCCTTCATGGGCTTCAGCTTTTCGATCAGCCCGGCCAGCTCCTGCCGCGTCCGACCCATCCCCTCGCGCAATTGGGAATCGACCTCCACCTCACGCCAGGCCCCGCGCCGCAGATCGAGCCCGAACAGCAGACGCAGGTCCCGCGCCGCCTTGGTCAGCTTCTCGCACTGTTTCAGCAGCGCGGGCATGTCGCCCGCCTCCTTGTGGTAGGCGATCTCGGTGTCGCGGGCCAGTTCCGTGAGCTGACGGCCGCCGACCCCGTCGCCGAAGAAATCGCCGGCCACCTCGGGAAGCTGGTGGGCCTCGTCGATGATGAAGAGATCGGCGTCGGGCAGCAGCTCGCCGAAGCCTTCCTCCTTGAGGGCGAAGTCGGCGCAGAGCAGGTGATGATTGATCACCACCAGATCGGCCTCTTGCGCCCGCTTGCGCGCCTCGACCAGGTGGCATTGCCCGTAGACCGGGCACTCCTGGCCCAGGCAGTTGTCGGTGGAGGAGGTGATCAGGGGCCAGAGGGGGGCGTTCTCGGGGATGTCGGAGAGTTCAGCGATGTCGCCGTTCTGGGTCCGGTTGCACCAGGCCTCGGCGCGGCTGAGGAGATCCTCCATCTCCCGGGTGCGGCTGCGGGGATCGGCATGGGCTTCGCCGAGCCGGTGGAGACAGAGGTAGTTGGAGCGTCCTTTCAGCAGCGCCGCCTTCAGGGGCACCCCAAGGGCTTTGCGCAGGGTCGGCAGGTCGCGGTTGAAGAGCTGGTCCTGGAGGTTCTTGGTGCCGGTAGAGACGATCACCTTGCGCTTGGACAGGATCGCCGGGGCCAGATAGGCGAAGGTCTTGCCCGTGCCCGTGCCCGCCTCCGCCACCAGCACCCCGCCCGACGCGATCAACCCGGCGACGGCCTCGGCCATCTCAGCCTGCTGGCGGCGGTGGGAGAAACCGGGGATGGCGCTGACCAGCAGGCCATCCGGGCTGAAGATGTCGTGCATCTCTTTGTTCATAAAGGAATATTGTAGGTTGGGTTAGGCGGTATTTCCGCCGAAGAAACCGCCGGGAGCGGTTTTTCGCGCAAGCCCCGGAGGGGTGAGGTGCAGGAAGCACCGAACAATAAACCGCCGGGAGCGGTTTTTCGCGCAAGCCCCGGAGGGGTGAGGTGCAGGAAGCACCGAACAAACCCAACAGGGGTCGCGTCGAATGTTGGGTTACGGCGCGCATTGGCCTTTCCAGCCACCCAGCAACAGCGGGTTTGCGCACCTAACCCAACCTACAGGACTCCGCTCCCTTCGACTCCACTCCCTTCGACTCCGCTCCCTTCGACTCCGCTCAGGACAGGCCTGATCGTTCCCCCTCCCCAACCCTCCCCCCAAATGGGGGAGGGGGCAAACGCGCGCTTCGCGACTTTCACAGTAACCCAACCTACCGGGCTCATGCCTCATGGTTCAGGCCTAATACGCTGCATTGGCCCTGAGTTCGGCCTCGCGGGCACCGTACTCATCGCCCTGGGCGCGGCGGGCCTTGGCGATCAGGTTCCAGTTGCCGCGCCTGAGTCCTTGGTTAGCGCCCGCCACTGAATTCGATTTGGCGGCGAAGTTGACCGCCCGCTGGTATTGCCCCTGGTCGAAACGAACCCTGGCCAACTGCGACAGCAGCAGGGGGTTGCGCGGCTCGATACGCAAGGCGCGTTCGAGGGTGGCGGCGGCGGCGGTGGAATCACCCGATGAGGACTGACGTTCCGCCGCCTGCATCAGGGAGCGTACTGCTCCCCCGCTACTGGGTTCGCGCTGGGTATAACGAGGCGCGGTGGCCGGGCGGGCCGTGGCGAGGGTCAAGGGCTCATGTTCCTGCGCCCTGCTGCCTTCCACCACCGGCGCCCCCGCGCCACCCATGACCGGTCCCGGACCCGCCGGGGTCTGTTCCCGAGGGGGAGAGGCACCACAAGCGGTCAACGTCAGAATGGCCAGACCAAACAAAACTCTCATCAAAATAGCTCCCAAAATGGATTTTTTCGCTCGGGCACCGAGATCGCGCAGTCTTGAGGCAGCGGCTCATAGCCCCGCATGAAGGGTGCCTCCATGAGATTCATTGCAGCGCATCCCTGGCCCGGCTGCAAGCCGGTCTTGGGATCGACCTGCACGAAGACGACGGATTCGGGGGGGATCAGCTCCAGGGGGGCGAGAGAGATGCGGCTCAGGGCCGCACCCCACACCTGCAAGGCACCCGTGGCCCCGGTCAGGCCGGTCGGCTCGTTGTCGTCCCTGCCGACCCAGGCCACGGCCACCCGGTCCCCGGTGAAGCCCGCAAACCAGCTATCGCGCATCTCGTCGGTCGTCCCCGTCTTGCCCGCGATACCGAGGTTGGCCGGCAGCCAACGGGAGAGGGAGGCGGCCGTGCCCGACCGAACCACCCTCTGCATGGCTGTGCTCAGGAGATGCACCGGCCCCCCCGGCACCACCTGCCGCACCTCCAGAGGATAGCGTTGCAGTGGCCGGCCCTCCTGATCCAACACCTCACGGATGGTCCGCAGGGGGGTCCAGTAGCCGCCGGCCGCCAGGGTCTGATAGACCTGGGCCACCTCCAGGGGGGAGAGGGAGAGCGTCCCCAGGAACAGCGAAGGATAGGGGTCGATGGTCCGGACCACTCCCAGCTCGCGCAGGGTATTCGCTACCGGCCCCACGCCCAGGTCGAGCCCGAGCCGCACCGTCGCCAGGTTGTAGGACTGGGCCAGGGCGTCGAACAGAGGGATCGAACCATGGACCTTGCCGTCGTAGTTCTTGGGCGACCAGGTGGGCGCGCCCGGCGTGGACAGGGAGACCGGTTCGTCCTTCAACGGGGTCACCAGGTTGTAGCGTTCGGGCATCTCCAGTGCCGTCAGATAGACCGCCGGCTTGACCAGGGAACCGATGGGCCGAATCGCGTCCAGGGCACGATTGAAGCCGGCGAAACCGGTGTTGCGCCCGCCGACCACCGATTGCACCTCGCCATCGTCCCGGCCCACCACGACCAAGGCACCGTCGAGCCTGTCCTTCAGCTTCGGCCGCTGGGCCTCGAAGGCTGCAAGGCGATCGACCAGGGCCGCTTCCGCCTGCTCCTGGACCCAGGGATCCAGTGTGGTATGGATGCGCAACCCCTCTGAATTGAGGTCCTCCAGGTGATAGTCGCGGCTCAGTTGGCGCCGTACCAGGTCCATGAAGGCGGGGTAGCTTGTCCCGCCCGCCTTCTTGGCGATGGAGAGCCCCAGGGGGGCTGCCTTGGCCTGCGCCGCCGCCGGGGCGGTGATGACGCCGTATTCCGCCATCAGATCGAGGATCAGGTTCCTTCTCTTCATGGCCCGTTCCGGGCGGCGCACCGGATTATAGAAGGAGGGTCCCCGGATCAGGGCAACCAGCAATGCCTGCCCGGCCACATCCAGCTCCTGCAAGGGGCGGTTGAAGTAGTAACGGGAGGCAAGGCCGAAGCCATGAATGGCCCGCTGCCCGTCCTGGCCCAGAAAGATCTCGTTGGCGTAGGCCTCCATGATCTCTTCCTTGCCGTAGTGATACTCCAGGACCAGTGCCATGAGGGCCTCGTTGATCTTGCGCACCAGCTTGCGTTCCTGGGTCAGGTAGAAGTTCTTGACCAGTTGCTGGGTCAGGGTGCTGCCCCCCTGCACCAGCCGCCGCGCCTTGACGTTGGCCCACATGGCACGGGAGATCCCCTTGAGGGAGACGCCGTGGTGCTCGAAGAACTCCCGGTCCTCAGCGACGATCAGGGCACCGATCAGTGACCGGGGAAGATCCTGGTAGCGCAGCAGGACCCGGTCCTCGCTCTGGGCCGGATGGATGCTGGCGATCAGATAGGGTTCCAGGCGCAGCAGGGAGACCTCCTCGCCAGCGGGCGACCGCATGGCGGAGACCTGGATCTTGTCGAAGTCGATATCGACCTGCCGCGAGGGCTCCTTCCCGTCCCAGAATTCGAAACTGCGGCTGTGCACCCGCAGCCCCGCCGCGCCGCGCTGGCCATAGCTGCCGGGGGTGGCCGCCTCGGTCTCAAGCCGGTAGCCCAACTGGTTCAGCTCGTGCAGCATCTGCTCCCGGGTGGCCAGGGCGCCCGGAAAGAGTTCCAGGGGACGGGCATAGACATGGGCGGGCACAGCCCAGCGCTTGCCTTCGAACTTGACCCGTACCACGCCGTCGAGGTGATGGAGATAACCGGCGAGGATCAGCGCAAAGAGGAAGAGGATCGCGAGGAGCCGCATCCCCCAACCGTGGCCGCGCCGCTTCGGCGGGGGGCCGGAACGGCGCTTGCCGTTGCTGGATCGGGAAGGGGAAGAGTGGGAATTCTGGCGGCTGGACTTGGAGGACACGACGGGTTACTTGCGCAAATTGGCGGAATAGCGGAGTTTACAGTTAACTTTTCATTATTGCTCTGTAGAACGCATGTCTTCCCGGCTAACGGCGCCGAATGTTGGGTTACGGCTCGCACACCCACCGCTGCCCCCCCGGCGACATAGGGTTTGCGCGCCTAACCCAACCTACGATTTTCACGGTAATCGTTCAATTTAGAAGAGGATATTACCAAAATGAAGGCAGTCATCATGGCCGAAGTGGGAGGCCCCGAGCGGCTCCAGCTCCGCGAGGTCGCCGATCCCGCCATCGAATCCCCCACCCGGATCAGGGTGCGCATCCGCGCCGCCGGGGTCAATCCCATCGACACCAAACTGCGCGCCCGAGGCCTCTTCTATCCAGACGCCCTGCCCGCCGTGCTCGGCTGCGACGGGGCCGGCGAGGTAGTGGAGACCGGCCCAGCCGCCGACCGTTTCCGGCCCGGCGACCGGGTCTGGTTCTGTCACGGCGGGCTCGGCTCCGACCAGGGCAATTACGCCGAATACCGCGTCATCGATCAGCAGTTTGCCCGCGCCATGCCCGCCAGCATCGACTTTGAAGCAGCCGCCGCCGGTCCCCTGGCCCTGATCACTGCCTGGGAGTCCCTCTTCGACCGCGCCCGCCTGCGCCAAGGCCAGAGCGTCCTGATCCACGCCGGGGCCGGCGGCGTCGGCCATCTGGCGATCCAACTGGCCAAGATCCGGGGGGCGCGGGTGCTTACCAGCGTCAGCAACATGGAGAAGGCCCGCTTTGTCCAGGGGTTGGGGGCGGACGAAGTCATCCTCTACACCGAATGCGACTTCGCCGACCGTGTCAACGAACTGACCGGGGGCCGGGGCGCCGATGTGATCTTCGACACCGTCGGTCCCGCGGTCTTCAGGCAGAGCATTCCCTGCACTGCCCCCTACGGCGACCTGGTGACCCTCCTTGATCCGGGCGAAGGGGTCGTCTTCCAGGAGGCCCGCAACCGCAACCTGCGCATCAGCCTCAGCCTCATGCTCAGCCCCCAACTGCGCAACCTGCCCGAGGCACTTGCTCACCAGGGTGAGATCCTCGACCAATGCGCCCGCTGGATCGACGAGGGCCGCCTGCGCATCGCGGTCGGCAAGCGCCTACCCCTGGCCCAGGCCGCCGAGGCGCACAGGTTGATCGAGGAAGGGCATACGACGGGTAAGATCGTCCTTGTCCCCTGACCCTCAAGAGGTTCTTGCAAAACTGCAAGAACCTCTTGCGGTTCAGGGATGAACCGCCATTTTCAATGGCCTAAGCCATTGAAAATGAAGAAAACGAAAAATCACATTTTTCGTTTTCGTCTTGCAAAATGGCCAGGAAGGCCATTT
>JAHJDE010000160.1 GCA_018812525.1 Gammaproteobacteria bacterium | reverse complement strand
TTTCAATGGCCTAAGCCATTGAAAATGAAGAAAACGAAAAATCGCATTTTTCGTTTTCGCCTTGCAAAATGGCCAGGATGGCCATTTTGCAAGTTCCTCATCTGAGCGCGATATTGTCCAACTTATTTCCGGACAGCTCCTTGGGAGGGATTGTACATTCCATCGTTGCAGAGGGGCTTTTCAAGCGCGATCAAACTGGCGCCTGCAACCCCCTACTTGCCCGTCTTGAGGCGTTCGAGATTCCTGACCGCCTCGGGATACTCCTGTTCCGCCGCCTTGCCGATCCACTCCAGGGCCGTCGCCCTGTCCTGTTTCAGGCCGTGGCCTGTCTCGTACATCTCGCCCAGGGCATTTTGGCCGGCGGGGTTGCCCTGCTCGGCTGCCTTGCGGAACCAGGAAACCGCCTCGGCATCGTCCTGTTTGAGTCCCCGGCCCTCCCGGTAGAGGACCCCAAGGCTGTATTGGGCCTCGGCATAATCCAGCTCAGCCGCCTGGCGATAGAGTTTGATCGCCTCGGCCAGGTCCTGCTTCACGCCGAGCCCCTTCTCGTACATCAGGGCCAGATTGGTCAGGCCGACGGTGTCTTCCTGTTCGGCTGCCTGGCGATAGAGTTTGACCGCCTCGGCCGGGTCCTGCTTCACACCGCGGCCCTCTTCGTAGAGGACGCCCAGGTTGCATTGGGCCTCAGGATCTCCCTGCCCGGCGGCCTTGCGATACCAGTTGGCCGCCTCCGTCTCATCCTGTTTCACGCCCCGGCCGTCTTCGTACAGAGTGGCCAGGCGAGTCTGGCCGACGGGGTCCCCCTGCTCGGCGGCCTTGCGGTACCAGTTGGCCGCCTCGGCGAAGTCCTGTTTCACCCCCTGGCCCTCTTCGTACAGGGCGCCCAGGTTGTTCTGGGCGCTGCTGTCGCCCTGCTCGGCGGCCTTGCGATACCAGCCGATCGCCGCGTCAAGGTCCTGCTTCACCCCCTGGCCCATCTCGAACATGACGCCAAGGGCGGTCTGCGCGGCAGTATTGCCGCCCTCCGCCAGGGGCTGCCAGAGTTTGACGGCCTCATTGAATTTGCCCTGGTTATAGGCATCCACTCCCTTTTCGAGATCGCCGGCCTCGTCGGCCCAGGTCAGGGTGCCGAACATCGCAGCAAGGAAAATCGCCAGGATTTGTTTGCGCATGAAATTTCTCCTCGATTTCGATGTTGGGTACAACCCAAACCCTAGATGGGGAAAGGCGGGGGGTCAAGTTGGCTGTCGGCGGGATTATTAAAGTAATCGCCCGGAGGAAGGGACACAAAGCACGCCGGCATGGACTACGCTTAGAACAGTATCGGGGAGAGGTGCGCATGTCCAAATGGGTTCCGTCCTGGCTGATGCCGGCGCTGTCGTTGCTTGTCGGCCTGGCCCTTGCGATTCCCGCCGGCGGGGCTGGGAAGGGGCTGTCGTTGAGCCTGGAGGGGGCCGTCGGCCCGGCCAGCGCTGATTATGTCAGCCGGGCCATCGACCGGGCGGAGGCGGAGAGGGCCGAACTGGTGGTGCTGCGCCTGGATACCCCCGGCGGCCTGGATGACGCCATGCGCCTCATCGTCAAGCGCATCATCGCCGCCGAGGTGCCGGTGGTGGGCTACGTTGCGCCGGGCGGAGCGCGGGCTGCCAGCGCCGGTACCTACATCCTCTATGCCTGCCATCTGGCTGCCATGGCGCCGGGCACCAACCTGGGCGCTGCCACCCCCATCACCCTGACCGCTCCCCCCAAGACGGAAAAGGGGGAAGGGCAGGCGCCCCTCGCCGATGCCAGGCAAAGCAAGATGGTCAATGACGCGGCTGCCTATATCCGTGGCCTGGCGGCCCTGCGCGGACGCAACCTGGAATGGGCGGAAAAGGCGGTGCGCGAGGCGGCCAGCCTGCCGGCCGAAGAGGCGCTGGGGCTGAAGGTTATCGATCTCATGGCGCCCGACAGCGCGGCCTTGTTGAAGGCCCTGGACGGCCGCCAGGTCAGGACCGCCCACGGCGAGCGCACACTGGCCACGGCGGGGATGACCCTGGAACAACGGCGACCCGACTGGCGCAGTGACCTCCTCTCCATCATCAGTAATCCCAACATCGCCTATATGCTCCTGCTGCTGGGGATCTACGGCCTGATCTACGAGTTCGCCCACCCCGGCTTCCTGTTGCCGGGGACGGTCGGGGCCATCGCCCTGCTGTTGGCCCTCTACGCCTTTCAACTCCTGCCGGTCAACTACGCCGGGCTGGCGCTGATCCTCCTGGGGATCTCGCTCATGATCGCCGAGGCCTTCGTCCCCAGCTTCGGCGCCCTCGGTATCGGCGGCATCACCGCCTTCATCTTCGGCTCCCTGATCCTGATCGATGCCGACCAGCCCGGTTATGGCATCTCCCTGCCTCTCATCGTTACCGTCGCGGCGGTCAGCGCCCTGTTGCTGGCGACCGTGGCGGGCCTGGTGCTGCGCGCCCGGCGCAGGCCAGTGGTGAGCGGGGCCGAGGAACTGCTGGGCGCCAGCGGGATCGCCCTGGACGTGGGCAGCGTACGGGTCCATGGCGAGGTCTGGACCGCCCGAGCCGGGCAGCCCTTGCGGAAAAACCAGCCGGTGCGCGTCACCGGCCGCGAGGGACTGGTCCTTCGTGTGACAGCTATCGAGGAGAACGACCAATGCCACAAGTCTATGTAACCATCTTTGTCCTGATCATCCTTCTCCTGGCCTCGACCCTCAAGATCCTGCGCGAGTACGAGCGCGGCGTGGTCTTCCTGCTGGGCCGCTTCTGGAAGGTCAAGGGGCCGGGACTGGTCATCATTATCCCCGTCATCCAGCAGATGGTGCGGGTCGATCTGCGCACCATCGTCCACGACGTGCCGACCCAGGATGTCATCTCGCGCGACAACGTCTCGGTCAAGGTCAACGCGGTGGTCTATTTCCGTGTGCTCGACCCCGAAAAGTCCATCATCCAGGTGGAAGACTTTTTCATGGCCACCAGCCAACTGGCCCAGACCACCTTGCGCTCGGTGCTGGGACAACACGAACTGGACGAGATGCTGGCCGAGCGGGACAAGCTCAACAACGACATCCGCGCCATCCTCGATCAGCAGACCGATGCCTGGGGCATCAAGGTCTCCAACGTGGAGATCAAGCATGTGGACCTGGATGAAAGCATGATCCGCGCCATCGCCCGCCAGGCCGAGGCCGAGCGATCCCGGCGCGCCAAGGTCATCCACGCCGAGGGGGAACAGCAGGCGGCAGAAAAGCTGGTCGAGGCGGCCCGGATCCTGTCTCAGCAGCCCCAGGCCATCCAGTTGCGCTACCTGGAAACCCTCACCGAGATCGCGGGCGACAAGACCCATACCCTCGTCTTCCCGCTGCCTATGGATCTGATTGAGCCCCTGTTGAAACTGAAGGAGGGAAAGGTTTAAAAAGCGCGTTGCGCTCAAACAGAGAACAACCATCCCTCATGATGACTCTAGAGATACTGACCCTCATCTTACTGGTGTCCCTCATCCCCCTGCTGCTTTCTCTGTGGTATCGGGTAGGGCACCTCCAGCAATCCCTTGGCGAGACCCGGGGGCGGCTTGAAGCGCTGGTCCAGGGCGAGACCCGGGGCCTCTTCAGCCAACTGGAGGCAGACAGATCCCTGCGGGACCGCCTGGATCTGCACCAAGGACTGCCCTATAGCCGCAACTGGTCGGCCAGTCCCGACTTTCTCAAACTCATCGTCGAACACTGCCTGGAGGCCCGCCCAGCCAGGATTCTGGAGTGCAGCAGCGGTCTGACGACCCTGATGCTGGCCCGTTGTTGTCAGCTCAACGGCCAGGGGCATGTCTATAGCCTGGAAAACGGTGCGCCCTTTGCCGCTGCCACCGGGCACCATCTCGACCGCTACGGGGTGGCGGATCGTGCCAGCCTCATCCTCGCCCCGCTGGAGAACCAGCGGATCAAGGAGGAGAACTATTTGTGGTATGGACTGAACGGCCTTCCCGTGGCTGATATCGATATGCTGGTGATCGACGGTCCCCCCGGCTTCCTCCAGCGCCACTCCCGCTACCCGGCCCTGCCGCTGCTGTTCGGGAGGCTATCCGATGCCTGTGTGATTTTTCTGGACGACGCGGCCCGGCAGGACGAGAAGGAGATCGTCATGCGCTGGAAACAGGAATTCCCGGCGATCCGCCATGAATTCATCCCTACGGAGCGGGGTTGCTCGGTCTTCCGCCTGGGATAGGGATAAGGCGATTTCTGTCAATTAATATCCCATCTTGCTTGTCTTTTCGCCCCCCTGCGGCGTTGCCCCAGGCGTTACATAGTTCGACTATGCGCCGCCTGTGGCGCCTTGCAGGGGAACGAAAATCCTGCGCAATCCGGGATATT
>JAHJDE010000159.1 GCA_018812525.1 Gammaproteobacteria bacterium | reverse complement strand
GGGGGGGGGGGGGGGGGGGGGGGGGGGGGGGGGGGGGTAAATTCACGCACGCCATGCTTAACATCTTCTTGGAAAGGAGGGAAAGTGAATTTCCATCAACCACTACTCTTCGGCGCCTTATCACTCGCGCTGTTACCCGCCGCCTTCTCTGCCGACGATCCAACACCCGCTGTCAAATCCCTGATCGCCGCGCCCGTTAATCAGGCCGCCGAGAGTTGGCTGCGTAATCTGCTCTCTGCCGAACGCGGGGTGACAGAGATCGGGATTACGGGCATTGAGAACGGGGACCCGGTCTATAACGTCTTGCTGGTGCGTCCGTTGACGGAGAGTGCCGATCTGCAACATTCGACCTTCATGCAGGGGAGTGCGTTTCATCAGGATGACACCACTACGTTGAATCTGGGCCTCGGTTATCGTCGCTTGGTCAGCAATAACAGGCTGTTGCTGGGGCTGAATGCCTTTTATGACCATGAGTTTCCCAATGACCATCAGCGCATGAGTATCGGTGGCGAGATCCGCTCTACCGTAGGAGAGATCAATGCCAACTGGTACAAAGGGCTGAGTGGCTGGAAAGACGCCGGAAACAATACGGAAGAGAAGGCGCTCGGCGGCTATGACTTGGAGTTGGCAGTGGCGGTGCCCTATGTGCCCACAGCCCATGTGCGGGCCAAGACCTTCAACTGGGATGGCGTGGATGGTGCAGCCGATCTACAAGGACAGACCTACAGCGTCACCGGGGCCTTATTGCCGGGGGTCTCGGCGGAGATCGGACAGACCCAGTACAACGACAACCGCAGTAACGATAACTTCGTCATGCTGACCTACACCTTTGGCGGGGACCGTCCCAAATCGACCCTGATGCCGCGCATCATCGACACCGCCTGGCAGATGGAGAGCATGGAGGATCGACGCTTTGAGAAGGTGCGGCGTGAGAACCGTATCGTCAAGGCCACTCGTTCGACGCTTGCGCCGTTTGCTGTTTCGGTTTCTGGGTTCTAAACATGGAGTTTCGTATGAAAATGTGGAATCGTTCCTTTTCTCTCTTCGGTCTTATAGCTCTAATATCCTCGCTGCAAATTGGCCAATCGGCCATGGCGGCCGATGCCTGTATATACACGAATGGAGCCATCACCAATACAGCCAATTGTGACACCCAGCCAGATCAATATACCATGACCGTCTACCGGGTCGGCGTCTGCACAAGCAGGCCTGGCACCCCTGCAACTGGACGGCCCGCCGATCTCTCCATGTGTTCAATCGTGTTCGAAAACTCGACGGGTAGCAAGGTAACCATTACTGACGGCGTCGGCAGCGCCCTGAGCGGCACCTTCAGCCGACCGCCAAATGGAACCTATACCCATGCCTATGTAGTGATTGCTCCCCAGATCCAGATTCGTACGCAGCACACCTTTAACAGAACGCTACAAGCTTTTTCCAGTGGAAGTGGTACGGGCACAAAATGCTGGACCAAGGACAAAACGGTGTATGTGGATGGAAATGATTATGAATCTTCATTTGCATGTGGGGATAGTGTCGCTGGATTGGGCACCTTCACAAACAAGTTAAACAGTATGGGCGGTATTGCAAATTATGGCGAAGAAGTATCGAATACCTTGGCCGTATACCTTACACAACTGGATCTCTCTTTAGGAACCGGTTCTGCTACGAACAGCATGGGAACGATTGCGTATTTATTCGGAATAAGCTCACTCAGCAGTAGTGCCACCATAACAAATAACAGCAGCAGCTTAGATGTCGGATTTAAGACCAAAACAGCCTGCGCGCTTGGAATCACTAACAACAATATCAACGAGATCAGTGAAACTGCCTTTGATATAGCGATCCGCGTATATTGACACCCCAATCAAAGCCAGCATAGGGCGGAACCCGCAGGGGGTTCCGCCTGCAGGAGCCGCACAGGGCCAGATCCCGCCTTGTAACCTCTTCCGAATGATCTTTCCGACGCAGTCGAAATACTCCTTGGCGTGGTGAGGCTGGCCGGTGAAAGTGGTTTGTTGCATGGCCGTCTCCCAATGTGCAGACCGACGCAACTATGCCCCCCCTTCTCCCCATCGCCAATGGCGGCTCAATTGGTCCCTGAGAGTTCCCCGCCCTTGCCCAAAAGCCTGCCCAGCAGCATCCGGGAGCGGGCGGCGATGGTTTCCTTGGTCAGTTGGGATTCGCGGGTCAGCAGCCGTTCCATGAGGAAAGACTCCTGATAGAGGATGTCGGCCTCGGGGGGGCTGAAGGGGGAGTTGATGCTGACGCGGATGACGCGCCCCAGGTTCAGGCCTCGGCCGTCGTCGAGCAGGAGCAGGTGCGGGGCCAGCCCCTTGAGGGGGTCGGGGCGGGGAAAGTCGAGCACACCGAGCAATTCGTAGGAGGTATCCGAGAGCCGGACCCCCAGGTTGATGTCGCCGGGCTTGATCTCGACCAGGTAGATCCGCTGGCCTATGGCGCCCTTGAGCCGTTCGACCTGATGGAGATAGCCAGGCGAGGGCCAGATCCGGCCCTCGCCTGGCGGGGCGGGCGGTTCCAGGCTCAGGTCTTTCAAGCCGGTTTCCTCAGTGAAACGGCGAGGAAACCTCCGCCCAAAATCCTCTGGGGGACCCAGTCCTCGATCAGGGGTATCCAGCGATTCCCCAAAGGGAGAAACAGGGCGGAGGCCAGTCGGGTCTCGGCCGGGGCGGGGTCGAGGGCGGTCAGCCAATGCTTCTCGATCTCCCACGCTTCGTCCCAGCGGGCGCCCCGATAGCCGCCCCGGTCCCGTTTGAGCCGATGGAGCAGGCTGCGCCGGTTGAGCAGTCCCAGGACCAGGCCCCGCCGGCTCACGCGCCACATCTCCCGCAGGGCCGCGACGGGATCGGCAATGAAACAGAGGCTGGTGACTGCGATGGCGTAATCGAAGGCATGATCGGGAAAGGGCAAATTCAGTGCGGTTCCCCGAATATAACGGACCCCGCCCGCCTGTGTCCGGGCAAAGTCCAGGGTAATGGGATCGGGATCGATCCCGGTCACCTCCAAGCCCCAGTCCGCGAATCGCCGGCTGAAATGGCCCGTGCCACAACCCACATCCAGCAGACTGGCACCCGGCCGAAGGCCCATCACCCCCCGCATCAGATCGAATTCGCGGCCGGCGATCCAGTTCCCCCGTTCGGTCTGGTACCAGGCCTCGTAGGCCTCCGGTTGGTTCAACCTAAAAACCTCCTTTCAGCCACGAAGGACGCGATGAACGCGAAGGGAATCACTGGATTATCTCCGTCGATGCATTCAGCCTCCGGGTAAATGGCCATGCGCGGTTAACTCACGGATATTCTTTGCGTTCCTTTGCGTTCTTTGCGGTTAAACGAGGAATTTAGGTTCAAAAGACCAGGACCTTGTCCGCATCGCGGGTCAGATCGGTCAGTTCTTGCAGGGTGCTGCGGCGGGCGCCCTCCAGTAGTTCCGCGTCCGTCAGACCGCGGGCATCCATGCAGGTGCCGCACAATAACACCGCGCCCTTGCGGCCAACTGCCTTGACCATCAACTCGATGTTGTAGAAACCTTGCGGCACTTTCTGCCCCTGCTTGGCGCAAGTCACAGCATCGGCCATGAGGAAGAGACTGACCTGGGTCTGGTCGTTGCCCAGGGCCTTGGCCAAGCGTAGTCCGTTATAACTGCGTTCACTGCCGTAGGGCGGATCATTGAGTATTACCAGGATGTTCATGATGCTCTCCGTTGTATCAGACAAACAAAACGCTCTTGATCAGAATATAGCTGGCCACGAGGACCAGGAAAACGCCGAAGCCTGTTTTCAGCAGGACTGCGGGCAATCGGTGGCCAATCATGCCACCGGCGACGCTGCCGACGACGGCAATGACGGTGAAGAGGGCCATCACCCGGTAGTCGATGGCGACCGCGCCTGCATAGCCCGCGAATCCGGCGAAGGACTTGAACGCAACGATGCTGAGAGAGGTGCCCACAGCGCGCTTCATGGAGAGGCCCGAGAGCAACACCAAGGCCGGGACGATCAGGAAGCCGCCGCCCACGCCGACGAAGCCGGTCAGGATACCGACGCCGATGCCGTGCATGGCGATCCGCTTGTAACAGAACTCCTCGCAATCATCCCCGATACAGCCCGCGACCGCGGCGGCACCGACGGACTTGTGGGCCGGCGGGCTGGGCTCCAGCATCTTCCAGGCTGCTGCGTACATGACCAGGGCAAACAGCCCCAACTGGATTACCACGGGGGTGGCGACCCCGAGCAGAGCCCCTGCATAAGTCCCGGCAACGCCAAAGAGGCCAAAGATGGCTGTCACTTCCAGATTGACGTTGCCGCGCCACCAGTGTTGTAGAGCGGTTATGCTGGCGGTAACTGCCACTATGCCCATGCTCATGGTGATGGCCGACTTGGGCTCCACATGCAGCAGATAGAGTAGGGCGGGGGTGGTGATGATCGAGCCGCCGCTGCCAAAGATGCCGAGTAGGAGGCCGGTGATCAGACCGGCCAGGATGACGGAGAGTGACATGTTCGTTTTCCTCCCGAAATAAACATTATGTATTCAATTGAACGCTTGAGTAATTGAATACAGAGAAGCCGTCTCTGTCAACCGAAAATTCAACATGAATTCACCGTTTAACCGCAAAGGACGCAAAGGACGCAAATGAACGTCAGGAATAGGGTAGGGGCGGGTTTAAAACCCGCCCCTACAACGTATGGCCTTTCACTCGGAAGGCGAGTACATCTGTGGAGATAATCCAGTCCAGTGATTTTCTTTGCGTCCTTCGCGGTTGAAAGGACTTTCTTGGGTTCAAGCCAATGAGCTGAAGTCCAATCAGTTGGAGTGCCAACCCACGCGGTTTGCCGATGGATGTGCACCCTAGGGCGCCAACACCCCTTTGGGCAACTGCATGGTGACGCAGTGGAGGCTACCGTGTTGGAGGATCAGGGGGCGGCAGTCGATGGGGACGATCTCGCGGGCCGGGAAGGCGGCTGCCAGCCGCTCCAGGACGATGGCATCCGCCGGTTCCCGGTAGATGGGGGCCAACACGGCGCCGTTGACAATGAGGAAGTTGGCGTAGCTGGCGGGGAGTTGGTCCCCCTCGGCATTGCGGATGGGTCGGGTCGAGGGGAGTGGGATCAGCCGGTAGGGGTTGGCCACGGCATCCCGTAGGGTCTGCAACTCGGCCTCCATGGCCCTCAGTCCCCCGAAATTGGGGTCTGAAAGGTCGTCGCAAGCCTGGTAGAGCAGGGTTCCCGGATCGCTGAAGCGAACCAGGGTATCGATGTGGCCATCGGTGTCGTCTCCCTCCATGCCGCCCTCATTGATCCAGAGGAAACGCTTTACGCCCAGATACTGGGTTAGCAGGGTTTCCATCCGTTCCTGGATCATGCCGGGGTTACGGGTCTCGCTCAGCAGACAACGGCGGGTAACGAGCAGGGTACCCTGTCCATCGGTCTCGATGCCACCGCCCTCCAGCACCAACTTGATGTCTTGCAGGGGCCAGTCGCCGAAGACGCCTTGCGCATGTAAGGCTGAGGTGATTTGGGTATCGAGGCCGGCCTCGAACTTCCCGCCCCAACCGTTGAAAATAAAGTCGCGGAGTTGGGGCTGGCCATCCTCGATTACCGTAATGGGGCCGTGGTCGCGAGCCCAGGTATCGTCGGAGGGAATGCAGGGGAGGCTGACGCGATCTGGATCAACACCGGCACCATCCAATAAATCCTGGACATGCCGCCGATGGGGTTCATCGCGGCAGACGGCAAGCAACCGCTCGCGCTTGGCGATCTCGACGGCGATTCGGACGAAGACCGGTTCCACCTCTTGCAGACAGGGGGCCCAGTCCCCGCCGTCGTGGGGCCAGGTCATCATGACCCCGTCCTGAGGCTCCCATTCGGCTGGCAGGCGTCGCGTCATCGAATACCTCACTTCCAGCGGCGGTGGACCCACCACCATTGCTCGGGGTGGCGTGCCACCAGCAGTTCCAACGCCTTGTTGTAGGCGCGGGTATTGCGGCGGATCTCCTCGCCGAAGTCTTCGCAATGGATGTGGGGCAGGGCATCCTCGAAGCGCAGGACATGGCTTCCGTCTGGTTCGCGCCAGCAAGCGGCGGGTACCACCGGAGCGCCGCTGGACTGGGCGATGAGGGCCAGGCTACGGAAGGTGCCGGCACCGTGGCCGAAAAAATCCACCCGGATGCCATCACGTCCGCTGGCATGTTGATCAAAAGGAAATACCACCAGGTCATTGGCCGCCAGCCGTTCCATCAGCCAATCGAGTGAGCCTTCCTTGGGGAGTATGCCGAAACCGGCCTGAAGGAAACGCTTGGTTACATAGTCATCCAACCAGCGCGGCTTGAAGGGTCGGCGCAGAAAATAGAAACGGCCCCTCGCTTCGGGAAAGCGGTTTATTCCCCCCGCTGTCCCGATCTCGAAGTTACCGAAGTGCCCGGTCAGTACCAGTACGCCCTTACCCTTATTCAGGGCAGAGTGCAGGGCCTCAAGATTTTCCACGCGGGTGATCTTGGAACGCTTGGCGGCGGACATCAGGGGGTAAGTCAGGAACTCGACGATCATGCGCCAGAGATGGCCGTAGTGGGCCTGGGCCAAGCGAAGGATCTCGTCTTCGGAAATACGGCCGCCAAAGACGCGCCGAAGGTTTTCCAGTATCACTGTCCGGCGGAAGGGGAGCAGGCGATCAATGATCCGGCCCGCCAGGGGGACCCGAATACTGTCGGGCATTGCCAGGGCGATGGCTGATGCAGTGGAACGGTCGTGCGTGAGGGAGATCTCGATACGGGCGATGCGGTTGCGTCCGAGCACGATGGCTGCGCTTTCACTGCAATGGACGCGAGGTGCGCCGTAATTGTCGCGTTCCACGGCAAAATCGGCGGCGGTGATGGTCTCAAGCGTGGTTTCGCGCGGAAACAACTTGAGGCAGGCCTCCTTGGCGGCGAAGCGGCCGGCAAGACGGGCCGCGCGGCCCGGACCCTCGCCGGCATCCTTCAGCTCCTGGGCGCTGAAAAGCCGCGACAAATCAGCATCGGTTGTATCGCGCAACAGGCGTTCCATGCGCGCGATCTCGACACTGTCGATACCGCAACGACAGTGACTCGGGTTCCCGTTCACGCACGGATCAGCAGTACGCAATTGGTGCCGCCGAAGCCACGGGAAATGACCATGGCCACGTCACTTCGCGGGGTTTGCGCCTGAGTCGACACCGACAGGCCGGCGAATGCCGGGTCGAGCTCACGCAGGGTCGGTATCCCCGGCGCTTGGCCGGCGGCGAGGGCCTGTAAAGCCACGGCGGTTTCCACAATGCCAGAGGCGGCGATAAGGTGGCCAAAGGCCCATTTGAAGCCAGTGATCGGAGGTGAATCGTCGCCGAAAACACGACGGATCGCTGCTACTTCAGAGGCATCCGATTGGGGGGTGCCATTGGCGTGGGCCACAATCATGCCCACTTGATCGGGTTTCAGATTCGCATCCTTCAGGGCAGCGGTCATGGCGCTGGCCAGACCCTCGCCGTCCGGTCGCAATGCCAATAATCCTTCAGCATCCGAGCCACTGCCGCTTCCGAGTACTTCACCGAGAATAGTGGCGCCGCGAGTAACCGCGGAATTCTCGGTCTCCAGCATCAGGGAGCCGGCACCTTCACCGAACAGGGTGCCGTTGCGGGCGCTGTCGAAGGGCCGAATGGCCTCGGTAGCCATAAGGCCCATCTGCTGGTAGTAGTAGAGCTTCTGGGGTTCGATGGGCGCGTCGTGTCCGATTGCAACCGCACGCTCCGCCTCGCCGGCACGGAGGGCCTCGCTGGCCTCGATGATGGCCTGCATGCCGCTGGTGGCATGGCAGGTGATGCAGGCGTTCGGTCCCTTGAGGTTGTGCTGTATGCCCACATGGCAGAGGACATTGTTGGGCAGGGTGCGTAACAACCACATGGGGTTGACGTGATTGGAGAGCTCCCGGCCAAAGGCCTCCAGGCTGCCCTGGGCAGTGTCCATGAGGGGGAAGTAGTCGTACTGGTTCTCGTAATTACCGCCGCCAGAGCCCACGTAGATCCCTGTGCGGTCGTTGTATTGAACCGCTGCCTCCTCATTCAGCCCGTCCCGAAACCTGGTTAGGCCTGACTGGGCGATGGCGGCGTTGGCGGCATAGAGTCCCAACATGTCCGTATGGCGAATGAACTTGTGGGTCTTGCGCTCAGGCACCAGATCGCGCGCCGTCATGCCCTTGATCTCACCCGCGAAGCGGACGGGCCAGTCGGTCGCATCCCAGCGGTCGATGGGACCGATGGCCGATTGGCCCCCCTTGGCATGCTCGAAGATTTCCACTGGTTCCCTGCCCGCCGCGCAGACAGCACCGGTCCCTGTGATGACGATTTTCTCTTTGCCCACCATTCTTCTCCGCAATAGCGATGTTGGATTAGTCCAGCGAACCAGGTCTGCCATCCACCTCTTCGGGATTTCGGAACACCAGGCAGCTATTGGAGCCACCGAATCCCAGGGAGTTGGACATGGCGAGGCGGATGCGACCAGAACGCGGGGTCCCGGTAACGATGTTGAGGTCGCAATCCGGGTCCTTTTGTTCCAGGTTGGCGTTGACCGGCATGAGGCCGTTACGGATGGTCAAAGCACAGACCGCTGCCTCCACGGCCCCTGCCGCAGCGATCAGGTGGCCCATCACGCTTTTGGTGGAACTCACCGAGACCTGGCCGGCCCGTTCGCCGAAGACCCGCTGGATGGCCGCGCTCTCGCTACGGTCGTTCATGGGCGTGGAGGTGCCGTGGGCGTTGACATAGTCCACTTGATCAGGGCTGCCCCCCGCATCGGCCAGGGCCTGACGCATGGCCTGGATGGGGCCGTCCCCGGAAGGGGGCGAGTCGGTGATGCGATAGCTGCTTAGCGAATTGCCGTCGCCAGCCAGCTCGGCGTAAATATGGGCACCGCGCCGGCGTGCCGATTCCCACTCCTCCAGCACCAGAAAACCGGCGCCCTCGCCCAGGACGAAGCCGTTGCGGGTCAGATCGAAGGGACGGCTGGCGTGCTCGGGGCTGTCGTTGTCCGGAGAGACGGCGCCCAGCAAGCAGAAGCCCGAGATGCCCACGGGGGAGATCATGGAGTCGAAGCCTCCCGTCAGCACCCGGTCGGCGATGCCGCGCCGGATCAGTTTCAGTGCTGTGCCGACGGCCTGGCCGCCAGAGGCGCAGGCAGTGTGCACCGATGAGGAATAGCCCTTGATGCCGTAGCGCTTCAGCAGCAGGGAGAGCCCGGCCACTTCTTGGGTCGTGCAGAAGACAATGGGGTCGCGAGCGATTTCGTCGCTCAGGAGCTTATGGGGATCCAGCTCGCCCTCGGTGCTGCTGTGGCGATGGATGCCGTCGAGTTCATGAAACTCGGCACTCATCATGCCTGCCCCTACAACGCAGCCCCAGCGGGGGGCATCCTCGCTGGTGGGTCGAATGCCGGCGTCGATCAGGGCCTGTTCGGCGGCGGCTAGTCCGAATCGATGGGAACGGTGTGCGTATTTCAATAGCCGGCGGTCACCGATAGCCGCCAGGGCATCGAAGCCCTTCACCTCGGCTGCAATCCGGGTGGAAAAGCCGCTAGCATCGAAAATGCTGATGGGGCCAACCTGACTGCGTCCCGCCAGCAGGGTTGACCAGGTGCTGGGAACATCGTTGCCCGCCGGGGTGACCATACCTAGGCCAGTGATCGCTACACGGCGTCTCTCAGTCACGAAGTCATTCCTCATATACCGATATTTAAAGGGCCGATCTCGGCCAGGGCGTGCGCCACCCGTTTGCCATCCATTTGGGTAGTCATACGGGCGGTGGCAAAGCCTTGCACCGGCGATGCCAGGGCCACCCGGACCTCCAGCTCCTGCCCCGGGGGCATGAAGGAGCGCATCTTTACGTCGAGGACCCGCTTGACGCCGATGGGGGTGTCGGCAGGCCAATGATCCGACTCAAGGGCCAGTCTGGTTGCGGCCAGGATCTGGGTATTAAGCAACAGGGTAGCGGGAAAGACCGGGCGGCGCGGGAAGTGGTCACCGAAGAAGGGGGCGGCCTCGGGGACACGCAGTCGGGCCCTGAGGTCCTTGCCTGGCGTCTGCTCGAAGGGGATGAGTGCAATATCGGGCACACCGGGGAAACGCCCCGCCGGGGCGCCAGCGCCAGAGAGGAGCCGGAAACGCTCCCGCACATCGGCAGGATCATCGAACTCCACCATGGGGAGCATGGGTCCCAGGGAGTGAAAGAGTTCGACGGCGACCTCGCCTTCGACCAACGCCCGCCCGCTGTAGGCCACGTCCGATTCGCTGCAACTGTCGATCTCCACTGCCAGTTCCAGCAACTGGCCGGGGCGCACCTGGCGCAGGAACCGGACCTCGGCGGCGATGCCCGCCACCGGCCTGAACCGATAGTCGAGACGGTCTATGGAGACCCAGGCGGCCAATTGGCCAATCGCCTCGGCAACCAGGCTCGGGGGAAATCCGTTGATCCCAGCTGGGATCTGGAACTGGCCCGTGGCGCTGATGCCCGGCTCAAGGGAACCGATCCGGTCGACGAATGAGAAGGCGCTGTAACGATCATCGGATGAGGCGCCCTCCCCCGAATGGTGAAAATGTTGCCTCATCCGTGATCGTCCCCTCTCCCCAACCCCACCCAGGAACCCATGGCCGCTTCCCTTCTCCCTCTGGGAGAAGGTGGCCCGCAGGGCCGGATGAGGGAGAGATGGTCCGGTTCCGGGGCTAAAAGCCTCGGCCACGGGGCCGGGCCATCTCTCCCAGAGGGAGAGGGAGCAACCGTGCGCTTGCAGCGCGTATTTCCGGGATAAGGCTCCGCCATGGGCCGCGTTTCTCAGGACCCGGTCAGGCCGCGTCCTTCTGCGCGCGTACCACCAGCTTGCAGAAGGTCTCGGTGGTGAAGAGGCGTGGGATGTCGGCAGCCTTGAGGGGCGAAGGAAAACGATCCGCGGGGAGCTCGTTGAGGAAGGTCTTGAGGCGGGCCATGCCGGCCTCGGTGACCATGCCGTTCTGTTCGAACTCGGATTCGGGCATGTCGCCGCGCGCGTCCTCGATGATCTTTCCGCGGGGGATCTTCATCTTGAAGGCGCGTTCGAGGCGGAAGACCAGATCGAGGAAATCAATGGACTCGGCGTCCAGATCCTCGATCAGGGAATGCTTCAACTCGACTTCGTCCTCGTCCATGCCGAGGGCATCGGCGATGGTCTTGGCCACCGTCGGATAGACGGCCTGGATCTCTTCTTCGGTAATCTCTGGGTTCGACATTGTGAATTACTCCATCTTGAATCCGCCGTCCACGCTCAGCACCTGGCCGGTTATGTAGTTCGCGAAGCGCGATGCGAGGAACCACACCGCGTGGGCAATCTCATCCGGCTGGCCGTAGCGCTTCAACAGGATGCGTGACTTGATCTCGTCGCCCGCCAGGTCCCTGACCTGCTGGGACATCTCCGTCTCAATGACGCCGGGCGCAACCGCGTTGACCAGGATCTTGCGCTTGCCCAGCTCCACTGCCAGGGCGCGGGTCATGGCATTGATTGCCCCCTTGCTGGCGGCATAATTGCTCTGACCTCGACCGCCCTTCTCACCCGACACGGAACTGATATTGATGATCCGTCCGGCGCGCTGGGAGATCATGTGTGGTATCACGGCGCGGGTGACATTGAACACGCCGCCGACATTGGTGTCCAGTACGGTGCGGACATCGTCCGGCGCCAACAAGCCGAGAATATTATCACGGATGACCCCTGCGTTGTTCACCAGGATATCGATCCGCCCGCAGCGATCGGCCAGCCGTTCGACCGCCGCTTCGCAGGCCTCCGGATCGGTTACGTCAACCTGATCCGCCGTGATCCGCCAGCCCTTCGCCGCGCCGGCCTCTGTCACTTCGCGGGCCGCCTCCGCATTGCCGCGGAAGAGGAAGGTGACGTCCACCCCGTCGGCGGCCAGGGTTTCTACAATGGCGCGACCGATGCCGCGGCTGCCGCCGGTCACCAGGGCGACCTTGTCTTTCAGTCCTGAATCAAATGTCATGATCGTATCATCCTGAAATGGCGAAGCCGCCGTCCACGAACAGCGTATGCCCGTTAATCATTTCCGCCTCTGGCAGACAGAGCAGGTAGATGGCGTTGGCCACGTCCTGGGGAGTCAGGATTGGGCCAGCCGGTGTACGTTCGGAGAACTCGGATAGAAGTTGGTCCCGGTTGGGAAAGTGCTTCAAGGCATCCGTATCCACTACGCCGGCGTTCACTACGTTGACACGGACACCCTTTGGTCCCAACTCCTGGGCCAGGGTGCGCGCAAGGGCCTCGAGGGCGGCCTTGGAGGCGCCGATGAACCCATAGGAGGGGATGGCGCGATAGGCCCCCAGGCTCGACAGGGCGACGATGCGCCCTCCTTGGGTCATCAGGGGGGCGGAACCTTGCGCCAGCAGGTTGAGTGCGAAGGCGTTGGTCTCCATGCACCAGCGCCAGTGCTTGAGCTTCATCTCCATGGCTGGCTTGAGCACGCCGCTGGCGGCGTTGCTGACGAGGATATCGAGCCGGTCGAAGTGCTTGCGAATCTCCGCGAACATCTCGTCCACGCTGTCGGGCATGCCGACGCTGCCCTGGACCGCAACGGCCTTGCGTCCCATGGCGCGGATCTCGCCGCACAGGGACTCGGTCTCCTCGTGGCTGTTGTAATAGTTCGCCAGGATATCGCAACCGGCCGAGGCCAGCTTCAGGGCAGTCGCGCGACCAATGCCGCGTGCGGCCCCGGTGATGAGTGCGACCTTGCCGGCCAAGGGTCCGGACATCTCTTCGATTCCTCGATTTGCAGTAAGAATTGGTGCTTCCGAAACTCTCCCGATGAGAGTCATGGCCCATTGAACAAATAGCAGGGCCGCGCAATTTAGCACAGGCCTTGATTCGCCAGCAATTCCGATGCGTTGGAATGTCCCAACTCTCATGGGCCGTCCCCGGAGTTAGGATGCGTAAACGGCACAGCCCTGCACCACTTTTCTTGCCCCTTGAGGCTGAACTCATACAGGAAAACGGGGTGATTTCGGGTCTACTAGAAGCGATCCAGCGGCCTGCCGTAAGGCCTCATTCACCCCTTTGCGGCCGGTCAGTCCAAGCAGGGTGGCCGCATCATCCCAGGCATGGCCCTGTAATACCTTGATGAGTAGTGGCTTTATCTGCGCAAGGGGGGCACCTCCGGCCGCATGCAGGTAACCGAGGCGCAACAGGGCAAGGTAGGCTCCGGCATAGTCACGGCGCCCCTGGACAAAGGCCTCCAGATCGAGCCGGTCCTGTTCTTCCAGGACGCCGGCTAAAACGGTGCCGACCAGCAAATTGGCGGCTACCTCGGCCTCCAGCCCTTGGAGAGGATCGGTCAGGAGATAGGGAAGGGACTCCAGAAAGCGATGGCGCATGCGATCGAACAATCCATGGGCCTTAGGCGACAGGGGGCGCAGCAGGGTCGCCGAGTGGGTGCCGCTGGCTGCTTCCCGACGCGTACCAATGCGTACCGGGGCAAGACCGAGCCGGCGCCAGAAGGTCAGGAGTCCGGCGGTTGCACCGAAGCTGCTGCCGACGAAATCCCGCCCCCGGCGCTCGGTGTCCGCCACCAGCGCAGCAACCAGGCGGGAGCCGAAGCCCCGTCGTTGGATAGCGGGGTGAACGGCAAGGCGCATGATCCGGCAATAGCGCATCCCGGCCGCCTCTTTGAAGCCGGCATGCGTCGTGAGGGTTTGCGCCAGGAGGTGACCCTGGGGCCTTCGCTGTCCCAGCCATATGGCCTTGGCAAGCCCGGCCTCGAAGCCCCCTTCATCCACCGCCAGAAGGACGGCTGCGACATGGTCCCGGTGCCTCAGCACCCAGATAGCGATATCGGGGCCGTCCAGCAGATGACGCAGGTCTGAGGGACGCGTCTGGTAATGGGCCTGGACCAGCAGGCCAAACAATTCCGACAACAGCCCTTCGTCCATGGCGAGCCGGTCCCTATCGAGGCGTTCAAGTAAGCAGGCTTCTGGAGTCGCCTCCGACAGGTCGGAATCTGCGGCAGCCTCGGCATTCAGGAGCAGGGCATGGAAGCCGAAGTCCTCTACCGGGTCCCCTTCCGCCCAGCGGACCGGGGTGGTCAGCCGCATTCTTCGCCAATGGGGCGTCAGCCTTTGCAAGAGGGTCGGGAAACGGAGGCTGAATCCGCGCCCGGCCCCCTCATAGCCATGCTCGGTGGTTGCGAAGGCGACACGATTGTATTTGGTCAGGAACTGCTCCAGCAGGGGCAAGGGAATGGCCGCTGCCTCGTCAACCAGCAGCAGATCGCAGTGCGCGGCTTCGTGCAGAAGCGCGTCGGGCGCCCGGTAAGAGATTTCGCCGGCCCCTTCAAGCAGGCAGTGGCCATGCCGGGCGCTGGCCGGCAACAGCCGCCGGGCTTGATCGAACAATGCCTGTACGGCATCCGGACGGGGTGCCGTGACCAGGATCCGGCTCCCTGACCGTAGCAACAAAAGCTGGGCTGCCGCCATGCCGAGGGCTGTACTTTTGCCCCGCCCGCGATCGGACATCAGGACCAGGGGTCTGCGGCCGTGGCCCGTTGCCACCCGCACCAAGGCATCAACCGCCTGTTGCTGATCCGGTGTCAGGGAGATCCGCTTTTCCGGGTCAGCCGGTGGAGGAAACGGAACCCCAAGTGAGGGAACGGCATCGCCCTGCTCTACCAGGGTCAATTCGCTGTCATAGCGGATGATGTTGGCCAGGCGTCGCAAAAAACGCCCAGACACCCCCTGCAAGCCGTGAGGATGCTGGGCGATACGCGCCCTGTCGGGATCGGGGTAGTCGGGCCAATGGGCCAGTGGCGGGGTGAGCAGCAGGACAAGGCCGCCTCCCCTCACTGTTCCGATTACCGCACCGAAGGCATCAGGGTCGAAACCGGCGTGGGCATTGAAGGCCAAGGCATCCAGTTCGCGTCCGAGCCAGAGCCGGGCCTTGTGGGACGGAAGGCACTCATCCCCCTCGGGGGCGCCATCACCTATCCAAAGCCGGTGGGCAAAGGGGGCGATGCATTGGGCGGCTGCCTGACGTGCCCACTTTGCATCTCCGGCGAGCACCAGAAGGCGGCGGTGGTTCGCGGCATGGACGGGTTTGTTAGGCACGTATATCTTGATTTCGATAGGGACAGGGTTAAAACTGTTTATTTTTTGCACAAAATCGTTATCCTCGTCATGCTTTTTTTCTGGCCCGGATGAGGTTCTTGCAAAACTGCAAGAACCTCATCCGGTTCAGGGATGAACCGCCATTTTTAATGGCCTAAGCCATTGAAAATGAAGAAAACGAAAAATCGCATTTTTCGTTTTCGCCTTGCAAAATGGCCAGGATGGCCATTTTGCAAGTTCCTCCGATATTTCATGATTTGCCCCGATGATCGCGCCGGATTGTCCATCCTTAGGAGCTGTCCGGAAATAAGTTGGACAATATCGCGCTCAGATTTAGGTCAGATTTGGTCGATCTGACTGAGCAAAACCGCCTGTTTTCGCGGCAGAGCCGCTCCCACCGCCGTGGGAGCGGCTCTGCCGCGAAACAGATCGATTGAAGATCGGCCAAAGATGGCCTGAAGATTGAGATGCGAGATGTACAAGTTATTTCCGGACAGTTCCTTAGGTCCGTAACCGACAGATCCCTGTGCCACTTCTTCGGGTGGATCACACGTCAAGCGAGAGCACAACGAATTTGTGACAGATTCGGGCTGAATATGTCCTGACTTGCCGAGAGCGAATGCTGATGAGCGATACCCCCGACATCCTGAAGAAAATCGTCGCCCGCAAGCGGGTAGAGGTTAGAGACCGCTCGGCGCAAGCCCCCTTGGAGGGATTGAGGAATGCCTTGGCGGACGCGGGGCCGGCGCGGGGTTTCGCGAGGGCGATCGAAGGCAGGGTCGCGGTCGGGCGGGCCGGTGTCATTGCCGAGATCAAGAAGGCCTCGCCCTCCAGGGGCGTTTTGCGGGAGGACTTCCGTCCGGGCGCGATTGCCGCTAGCTACGAACGTGGTGGGGCGGCCTGCCTCTCGGTACTGACGGACGTGGATTTTTTTCAGGGCGGTGACGACTATCTGAAGGAGGCCAGGGCTGCCTGTACGCTGCCGGTGATCCGCAAGGATTTCATCATTGATCCCTATCAGGTCTACGAGGCGCGCGCCATCGGTGCCGACTGCATCCTCCTGATCGCGGCCTGCCTGGATGATGTCCGCTTAGGCGAATTGAACGATCTGGCCCATGGGCTGGGGATGGATGTGCTGATCGAGGTCCATGACAGCGGAGAACTGGAGCGAGCCCTGCGCCTGGAGAATCGCCTGGTCGGGATAAACAACAGGAACCTACGCACCTTCGAGGTCAGTCTGAATACCACCCTCGCCCTCCTGGATCGTATTCCGCCGGATCGCCTTGTTGTGACCGAGAGCGGTATCCTTTCGCGGGATGACGTGGGGTTGATGCGTTCCCATGGGGTCAACGCCTTCCTGGTGGGCGAGGCATTCATGCGGGCGGCGGACCCTGGAGAGAGACTGGCAGAGCTGTTCGCCTGAGGGCCTCGGGCCGGTTCAGCGGGTACCGAAGACCACGATGGTCTTGCCCTTGACTTGAATCAGCCCCTGCTCCTCAAGGTTCTTCAGTACCCGGCCGACCATCTCGCGCGAACAGCCGACGATGCGGCCGATCTCCTGGCGGGTAATGCGGATCTGCATGCCGTCGGGATGGGTCATGGCGTCGGGTTGCTTGCAGAGGTCGAGCAGGGTACGGGCAATGCGCCCGGTGACATCATAGAAGGCCAGATGGCCAACCTTACGGGTAGTCTGGACTAGGCGGGAGGAGAGCTGCCTGCCGATGGAGAAGAGGATCTCCTTGGCGCTGTCCTTGAGATCAGTGTCGAGAAGCTGGGTCAGCTTGGTATAGGAGATCTCGGCGATAAGGCATTCCGAACGGGTCCGAATCAGGGCCGACCGCAGGGGTAGCGGCAGGAATATCCCCAGTTCGCCGATGAAGTCGCCCTTGTTGAGATAGGCCAGGATGATCTCCCGACCCTCTTCGTCCAGGATCGAGGCGGAGGCCGACCCTTCGAGGAGGAAGAGCAGGGTGTCGGCGACATCGCCCGGATGGATGATTTCCGTTTTGGCGGGATGTCTGCGCTTATGGCAATAGGAGAGCAGCCGCGTAAGGTGCTCTGGAGGTTGCGCCGGTGGTTTGATGGTCAGTGGCATTCTGGACGTGCTTTGTTATCTTTTACCCTGGCAGACAGACCGAGGGGACTTACATGTCCAGCCGGCCCCGATAGGTGATAATAGGCCGGAAGGAGGCTAAATGAGAAGCCTGTCACAATAACTATGGCTCATCCAGGCCGGATGAATTAGAAGCGAGGAACCACAATTGACAATGAAAACAAGGGTGAAATGGGTCGAAAATACGCTGATGCTGGGCGAGTCCGGCAGCGGCCATGCCCTGGTGATGGACGGTCCACCCGAGCATGGCGGCAGGAATCTCGGTCCCCGACCCATGGAGATGCTGCTGCTGGGCATGGGCGGTTGCTCGCAGTTCGACCTGGTCCATATCCTGAAAAAGGGACGCAATCCGGTGACCCTGTGCGAGGTCGAACTGGAGGCCGACCGCGCCGAGACCGATCCCAAGGTATTCACCAGGATCCACATGCATTTTCGGGTCGGCGGGCCGGGGCTTACAGAAAAGGCGGTGGAACGGGCCATCAAGCTTAGCGCCGAGAAATTCTGCTCCGCATCCATTATGCTTGGCGCCGTCGCGCAGGTGACTCACGATTTTGAGATCGTCCAAGGCTGAGCAGTTTTCGGCCGGCCCGCCGGTCGCTTCTAACATCAAGCATGAAAGCGTCGGGAGTCGCCCCATTGATGAATAAAAAACTGAGACTGCAAGGGTTCAATAACCTCACCAAGACCCTCAGCTTCAATATCTACGATGTCTGTTATGCGACGACGCCGGAACAGGTGCGCGACTACATCGAGTATATCGACGAGGCCTATAACGCCGAGCGGCTGACCCAGATCCTGACGGCCGTGGCCGACATCATCGGCGCTACCATCCTCAACATTGCACGCCAGGACTATGATCCCCAGGGCGCCAGCGTGACCATCCTCATCTCGGAGGAACCGATCGCTGCGGAACATCTCTCCAACTCGGAGGCGCCCGGCCCCCTGCAACCGGACGCAGTCGTAGCCCATCTCGACAAGAGCCACCTGACCGTTCATACCTATCCGGAGAGCCACCCCGACAACGAGATAGGGATCTCCACCTTCCGCGCCGATATCGATGTCTCCACCTGCGGCCGCATCTCGCCGCTAAAGGCATTGAACTATCTGATCCACTCCTTTGAATCGGATATCGTCATCATGGACTACCGGGTGCGCGGCTTCACCCGGGATGTGAGCGGCAAGAAACACTTCATCGACCACAAGATCAATTCGATCCAGAACTACATCGCGCGCGATACCAAGGACCGCTATCAGATGATCGACGTGAACGTCTATCAGGAAAACATCTTCCACACCAAAATGATGCTGAAGGAGTTCGATCTGGATAACTACCTCTTCGGCATCGAGGCCGACGCCGTTCCGCCGAAGGAACAGCGCCAGATCGCGGACCGGCTGAAGCGCGAAATGACCGAGATCTTCTACGGCCGCAACATGCAGAAGGGCCAGAAGGTGGTCTGAGAGGGGCAATACGTGCCCCCGCCCTTTTCCCGCCTCAGGGGATCAGAGGATCATCCGGAATGCCTGCTGGTAGAGGTCACCGATCAGTGGAAGGGGTTTTTGCTCTCCCTGAATCGCAGAGACCAGGCCCAGCACCCAGAAGACAAGCAGGGCCAGGCTCAGCATCCACCCAACGACGGGGATGATGGAGAGCACCAATGCGGTTAGCATCAGCCCCAGCATCTGGCGCAGATGAAAGGCGCCCAGGGAGCTCTGGTTGCCAAGGTGCAGGACGAGGGCAATGATCCAACCGATCAGGGTCAGGTAGGCAATAATTGCGATGGTTCTTCCGTCAATGGCGCTCATGTCGTCTTCCTCCGGTAGATGTCAAAGGTGGTATGGCGCGCTCAGTTCATGCACGGCTGCAATGAAGGCCCCGGCGCGCTCGGGGTCGATATTGGGGTGTATACCGTGCCCCAGGTTGAAGACATGGCCTGTGCCCGGTCCGAATCCGTCCAGAATGGAGGCCACTTCCTGGCGAATGCGCTGGGGTGAGGCATAAAGCAGACAGGGGTCCATGTTGCCCTGAAGGGCGATCCTGTCCCCGACACGGGCACGGGCCAGGGCGATATCGGTGGTCCAATCCAGGCCCAGGGCGTGGCAGCCGGTATCGGCCATCATCTCCAACCACTCGCCGCCACCCTTGGTAAAGAGAATGACGGGAACGATGCGGCCTTCGTTTTCCCGCGTCAGTCCCTGGATGATGCGCTTCATATAGGCCAAGGAGAATTCGCGGTAGTCGCGTGGTGTCAGCACGCCGCCCCAGGTGTCGAAGATCATGACCGCTTGGGCGCCGGCGGCGATCTGGGCATTGAGGTAACTGGTGACGGCGGCTGCGGTCTTGGCCAGGAGTTCATGCATGAGATCGGGACGGTCGAACATCATCCCCTTGACCTTGGCGAAGTGCTTGGTCGCCCCCCCCTCGACCATGTAAGTAGCCAGGGTCCAGGGACTGCCGGAGAAACCGATGAGCGGAACGCGGCCATTCAGTTCACGGCGGATGGTGCGCACCGCCGCCATGACGTATCCCAGGTCCTCTTCCGGGTCGGGTATGCCAAGGGCCTTGACGGCTGCCTCGTCCTGCACGGGCCGTTGGAATCGGGGGCCCTCGCCCTCTTCGAAATAGAGCCCGAGGCCCATGGCGTCGGGGATGGTGAGGATGTCCGAGAAGAGAATGGCTGCGTCCAGCGGATAGCGTTCCAGGGGCTGAAGGGTAACCTCGCAGGCCAGATCGGGATTCATGCACAGATCCAGGAAGCTGCCGGCCTTTTCGCGCGTGGCCCGGTATTCAGGCAGATAGCGGCCCGCCTGGCGCATCATCCAGACCGGAGTGACATCGACGGGTTGACGCAGCAGGGCGCGCAGGAAACGGTCGTTTTTGAGCTCGGACACCAGAATTCCTCTATGAAATGGCTTGGTTGGGCTTCGATTCTACACCATGGTTTCTCAATAACGGTCCTGTTCCGTCCACATCTCCGGCTGGAAATGGAGGACGCGGTTACGGCCCGCCTCCTTGGCCCGGTAGAGGGCGACATCGGCATATTTGACCACCTGCCAGAAGGTTGTGCTGTCGTCGGGGTAAATGGCGACCCCGATGGAGATGGTCTTGTTGATAACGGCGCCGGCCAGCTGGATCCTGTGCTTCTCCACCCCGTCCCGGATCTTTTCGGCGGTGGCCATCGCGGCCTCCTCTCCCAAGTCACGCAGCAGGATCAGGAACTCCTCGCCACCATAACGGATCACCAGATCGGAGGCGCGGGTGCTTTCGCGCAGGATCATGGCGAGCTGTTTGAGGGTGGTGTCGCCCGCTTCGTGGCCATAGGTGTCGTTGACCTGCTTGAAATAATCCATGTCGGCCATGAGCACGGCGAAGCTGGACTTTTTCCGGTCGGAATAAGTCGTCAGTGTGTCGGCGTACTCCTGAAGGAATCGGCGGTTGTGCAGCCCGGTCATGGGATCGCGCAGACTGTTCTCGCGCAAGCTGTCCATCAGACGCTTGCTCTCCAGCACGGGGGCCGATTCCCGCAGGTAGACCTGTATGAAGGGCATCATCTTCTGCAACAGCGGGGCCTGCACCCCATCGGTGATGAGCTGCACCACGCTGCCCACTGAGCCGGACTGGATCACCGGGATGCAGACATGGCGGCATCCCTCCAGACTGCCGCAGGTGGAGAAGGCAGTGCAGATATCGGGCGTCATTACCGAATCGACCGGATGCCCGGTTCGCTTCGCCCGGCAGCCGTCGGCCCGCAGCAGGATCTGAGGGTCACACCAGCGACAGTTCTGATCGGGCGCGCCATCGACGACGACGGGCTGCATGCGGTTCTTGCTGTGGCTGACCTCGTAGATGGAGAAGTGGTCGACAAGGAATTCCTCCCTCAGTATCCGAGAGAGGCGGGCATAGACCTCCTCCGTGGTCTCGTCCTCCTCGATGGCCTGCTTGAAGGCGGCCACATCACCGAGGCAATCGACCATCTCGATGGTGGTATCGAGGAGGTTAGTGATCGGCGGCATGTTGTAGCGGATCAGTTGGGCTACCTTGCCGCTGATGGCGGTGAGACCCTCGGAGAGGTGCGCCATGAGCCGATTCATGCTGGCGGCGATCTGCCCCAGTTCATCATTGCGGTCGGTTTCGATGCGCCCCCGATAATCCCCCTTGCTTGCGCGGTCGACGGTCTCCTGGACCTGTCCGGCGATGGCAATGAGGGGCCGCGCGGTGCGCAGGGAGAATACGGCGGCCCCCAGGGCAAAGAAGGAAATGACGGCGATGACGATACCGACGGTCCAGGCGGCCTCGATTCGCTGCTCCTCCACGGAGATATGCAGGCTGATGACACCGAGAACGGTGCCCGCCCGGGTCTTGTGGCAACTGAGGCAGTTGGGCGTACCCTCATTCTGGGCCTTATAGGGGATGGAGGCGCGGAAGAGATAGCCCCCGTCCCGCTCGATCAGTCCGAAATAGGGCTTGCCGCTGGCGATAACCTGGGCGGTGACGGCATCCTGGGCCTGCTCGCTTTGCAGGCCGGGGCCGTGCTGGGCGACCACGTCGGGACCGCGGAACAGGTCGGCCGACAAGAGGCCGTGGACGGCGTTGAGGCGATCCATGAATTGCTTGCGCTTGTCGATGGTGCCGTTCAGCATGGCCTCCGTGAGGTAGACGCGCACGATCTCGGCCGCTGTCTTTGCCTGGTTCTCTACGGATTTGAGGTAGATGTGCCGGAAGCTGTAGAGGCCGATCGCCATCAAGGCAATGATGACCAAGCTGGCGAGGGTGACGAAAAAGAGGGTCGTTTTTCGTGTAAGGCTCATGAGCTCGCTCGCAGTGATAATCCAGCCCTGGATTTGAAAGTAACGGCAGGTACAGAGATCCTGCGACGATTCTTATTGTGAATGCTTCTTGCGCAGTAGCTATTCAGATCGCCCAAAAAGCCGGTCGACCTGAACAGTTACCTTGCGCAACTCATTGCTTCGACAGAAATGCGCCCTGAGGCACCTCCTTGTTGGCTGATTGGTTAGGGTTCTCTATCAAGCTCAACGCGGCAGATCGCTCTTTCCCATCAGATACAGATCGACCGCATGGGCGCACTGCCGGCCTTCGCGAATGGCCCATACCACCAGCGATTGGCCGCGACGCATATCACCGGCGGCAAAGACACCATCGGTACTGGTCCTGTAGGCGTCCTTTCCTTCTGTTACCCCCCTGACGTTGCCCCGGTCGTCCAGAGCCACCCCGAGCTGCTCCAGCAGTCCTTCGTGCACCGGGTGGACGAAGCCCATGGCCAGGGTGACCAGTTCGCAGGGTATCTCGAATTCGGAACCGGCGATCTCGTTCATGCGCCAGTTTCCGGTCTCGTCCCGGGTCCACTCCACCTTGATGCAGCGGGCAGCGCGCACATGACCCTGAGCATCGGCAAGAAACGCCTTGGTGCCGATCTGCCAGTGACGTTCGCAGCCTTCCTCCTGGGAGGAGGATGTGCGCATTTTGTTGGGCCAATTGGGCCAGGTGAGTTCCTTGTTCTCCCTTTCCGGCGGTCGAGGCAGGATCTCGATCTGGGTAACCGAACAGGCGCCATGGCGATTGGAGGTGCCGATGCAATCGGAGCCGGTGTCGCCCCCTCCGATTACCAGGACGTTCTTGCCCTCGGCACTGATGAATTCCTCTGGCCTGATCTCGTCGCCCTGGACCCTGTGGCTGTTGCAGCGCAGGAAGTCCATGGCAAAGTGGATGCCCTTGAGGTCGCGGCCAGGGACATCAAGGTCGCGCGGTTTCTCGGAGCCGCCGGTGAGGACAAGGGCATCGTATTCCTTCAGCAGCCTGTCGGCCGGGATGTCAAGGCCAATATGGGTGCTGGTGCGAAACTCGACCCCCTCGGCGTGCATTTGCGCCATGCGCCGGTCGATGATCCTCTTGTCGAGCTTGAAGTCAGGAATGCCGTAGCGCAGCAGCCCGCCGACGCGGTTCTGTTTCTCGAACAGCACCACGGCATGGCCGGCTCGGGCCAACTGCTGGGCGCAGGCCATACCGGAAGGCCCGGATCCGACCACTGCGACCCGCTTGCCGCTCTTGTGCCGGGCGATCTGGGGCTGGATCCAGCCTTCCTCCCAGGCCCGCTCGATGATGCTGTATTCGATGGTCTTGATGGTGACCGGGGCGTCGTCGATGTTGAGGGTGCAGGCTGCCTCGCAGGGGGCGGGACAGATGCGGCCAGTGAACTCGGGAAAGTTGTTGGTGGAGTGCAGTACCTCGATTGCCGCATGCCAGTCGTTGCGATAGACCAGGTCGTTCCAGTCAGGGATGAGGTTGTTGACCGGACAGCCGTTGTGGCAGAAGGGGATGCCGCAATCCATGCAGCGCGCGCCCTGGCGGCTCAGGCTATCCTCGTCAAGGGGCAGGACGAATTCGCGGTAATGGATGACCCGGTCAGAGGCCGGGGCGTAGCTGCGCTCCTGGCGTGGATATTCCATGAAACCCGTTGGCTTGCCCATGATCAGATCTCCCCTTTCAATGCTTCGACGCCCAGGGCTACCTGCTGTGCCTGCATCTCCTGCAAGGCGCGGCGGTAATCGACGGGCATCACCTTAACGAACTTCGGCAGGTAGCTCTTCCAATTCTCTAGAATCTGTCGGGCCAGGGGGCTGTTGGTGTAACGGGCGTGGTTCCTGACCAGTTGATGCAGGCGCAAGGCGTCGAAACGGCTCAAGTCACGGCTGAGATCGACCAAGCCATGCGCCTCCAGATCACCGCCCTCGTGCTCCATCGCCTCCAGTGCCTCGTTTTCGGCCGGGATGGGCTCCAGCTCGACCATCGCCAGATTGCAGCGTCTTTCGAAGTCCCCTGCCTCGTCGAGCACATAGGCAATGCCACCGGACATGCCTGCGGCGAAGTTGCGCCCGGTATGGCCGAGACAGACGACGATGCCGCCGGTCATGTATTCGCAGCCGTGGTCGCCGACACCCTCGACAATGGCCGTGGCGCCCGAATTGCGAACTCCGAAGCGCTCGCCGGCCACGCCACGAAAATAGCACTCGCCGCTGATGGCGCCGTAGAGGACCGTATTGCCGACGATGATGTTCTCCTCGGCCTTGCCGATGGCGGACTCCGCCGGCGGATAGATGATGAGCCGCCCGCCGGAGAGGCCCTTGCCGACGTAGTCGTTGCCTTCGCCGGCCAGCTCAATGGTCAGGCCCCTGGCCGCCCAGGCACCGAAGGACTGGCCTGCCGTGCCCTTTGCCTTTATGTGGATGCAGTCATCGGGCAGGCCGGCGTGGCCGTAGCGCTCGGCCACGCGCCCCGAGAGCAGGGCGCCGAAGGTGCGATTGTAGTTATGGACATCGACCTCTATCCGTACCGGCCTGCCCTGGGACAATGCCGGTTCTGCCCGTCGGATCAGCTCGTGATCCAGGGCCTTGTCCAGGCCGTGGTCCTGGGCCTCTGTATGGCGGATGGCCATGCCCGCTGCCACCGCCGGTTTGTGCAGGATGCGGCTGAAGTCGAGTCCCTTGGCCTTCCAGTGGTCGATGGCACGGCGCATGTCGAGGCGATCACTCTGACCGATCATCTCCTCGAAGGTGCGGAAGCCCAGCTTCGCCATCAGGCGACGCACCTCTTCGGCGACGAAGAAGAAGTAATTGACCACGTGCTCCGGCTTGCCGGTGAAGCGCTTGCGCAGTTCCGGGTCCTGGGTGGCCACGCCCACGGGGCAGGTATTCAGGTGGCACTTGCGCATCATGATGCAGCCCTCGACGATCAGGGGCGCGGTGGCGAAGCCCACCTCGTCGGCCCCGAGCAGGGCGGCGATCACCACGTCACGTCCGGTGCGCATGCCGCCATCGGCCTGTACCTTGATGCGGCCGCGCAAGCGATTTAACACCAGGGTCTGCTGGGTCTCGGCCAGGCCGATCTCCCAGGGGCTGCCCGCGTGTTTGATCGAGGTCAGGGGCGAGGCGCCGGTGCCGCCCTCGCAACCCGAGATCAGCACATGGTCGGCGTGGGCCTTGGAGACCCCGGCGGCGACGGTGCCGACTCCGATCTCGGAGACCAGCTTGACCGAGATGCGCGCCCTGGGATTGACGTTCTTCAGGTCGTGGATCAGTTGGGCCAGGTCCTCGATGGAGTAGATGTCGTGGTGGGGCGGCGGCGAAATCAGGCCGACGCCGGGTGTGGAATGACGTACTCGGGCGATCTCCTGGTTGACCTTGTGGCCGGGGAGCTGACCGCCCTCGCCAGGCTTGGCGCCCTGGGCCATCTTGATCTGGAGTTCATCGGCGTTGACCAAGTACTCGGTGGTGACACCGAAGCGGCCCGAGGCGACCTGCTTGATGGCCGAACGCTTGGGGTTGGGGCTGCCGTCTTCCAGGGGATTGTACCGTTCCGGCTCCTCGCCCCCCTCCCCCGTGTTGGACTTGCCGCCGATGCGGTTCATGGCGATGGCCAGGGTCGAATGGGCCTCCATGGAGATGGAGCCGAAGGACATGGCGCCTGTGACGAAGCGCTTGACGATCTCCTTGGCGGGCTCCACCTCGTCCAGGGGGATCTCCTGGTCCACGAAGCGGAATTCGAACAGCCCTCGCAGGGTCAGCAGACGTTCGTTTTGCTCATCGATGTCGCGGGAGAATTCCCCGAAGGTCTTCCAGTCGTTGGCGCGGGTGGCCTGTTGGAGCTTGGCGATGGCATGAGGGGTCCAGACATGGTCCTCACCGCGGACGCGGTAGGCGTAGTCGCCGCCCGCCGCCAAGGCGTTGCGGTAGATGGGGGCATCGCCGAAGGCATCGCGGTGCCAGCGCACCACCTCCTCAGCCACCCCTTGCAGGCCTACCCCGCCGACACTGCTAGCGGTGCCGCTGAAATACTTGGCGACGAAATCATTGGCAAGGCCGACGGCATCGAAGATCTGGGCGCCGCAGTAGGACTGGAAGGTGGAGATGCCCATCTTCGACATCACCTTGAGCAGCCCTTTGTCGATGGCCTTGATATAACGCCAATGCAGGTCCTCTTCCTCCATGTCGGGCCAGTGTCTGGGGCGCATGTGGGAGAGGGTCTCGAAGGCCAGATAGGGGTTGATCGCCTCCGCCCCGTAACCGGCGAGGACCGCGAAGTGATGCACCTCGCGCGCGGCCCCGGTCTCCACCACCAGGCCCGAAGAGGTCCGCAGTCCGGCGCGTACCAAATGGTGGTGCACGGCGGAGGTGGCCAGCAGCGCGGGGATGGCGATGTTGTCAGCATCCATCGAGCGGTCGGAGAGGATCAGGATGTTATTGCCGTCGCGGACCGCCTGTTCGGCCTCGCGGCAGAGGCTATCGAGTGCGGAGGCCATGCCGTCGGCGCCCTGTTTGGCCGGGTAGCAGATATTCGCCGTGTAGGTGCTGAAGGCGCCGTTGGTCAGATGACCGATGCAGCGGATGCGCGCCAGGGATGTGTTGGTAATGATGGGCTGGGTGACTTCAAGGCGCTTGTGGTTGCCTGCCTGGTCCAGCCCGAGCAGGTTGGGGCGGGGACCGATCTGGGAGACCAGCGACATGACCAGTTCCTCGCGGATCGGGTCGATGGGCGGGTTGGTGACCTGGGCGAAGTTCTGTTTGAAATAATTGAACAGGGGCTTGGCGTGACGGGAAAGGACCGCCTGGGGATTGTCCGCCCCCATGGAGCCGATGGCCTCCTGACCGGTGGCTGCCATGGGCATCATCAGGAACTTGATGTCCTCCTGGGTGTAGCCGAAGGCCTGCTGGCGGTCGAGGAGAGTGGCCACGTCAGGCGGCATGGGCGCCACCGTGGCCGGGAGGTGACGCAACGGGATCTGGGTCTGGTCGAGCCACTGCTGATACGGGCGGGTCGAGGCCAGTTGGTGCTTGATCTCGGCGTCGTCGATGATGCGCCCCTGTTCCAGGTCGATGAGAAACATCTTGCCCGGTTGCAGGCGCCACTTCTTGACGATCCGCTCCTCGGGTATTTCCAGGACACCCATCTCGGAGGCCATGACCACCAGGTCGTCGTCGGTGATCAGGTAGCGAGCCGGGCGCAGGCCGTTGCGGTCCAGGGTGGCACCGATCTGCCGGCCATCGGTGAAGGCGACGGCGGCGGGTCCATCCCAGGGCTCCATCAGGGCCGAGTGGTATTCGTAAAAGGCGCGGCGCTCGGCGTCCATGAGCGGATTACCGGCCCAGGCCTCGGGGATCAGCATCATCATGGCATGGGCCAGGGAGTAGCCGCCCGCCACCAGCAGTTCAAGGGCGTTGTCGAAACAGGCCGAATCGGACTGTCCCTCCGGGATCAGCGGCCACACCTTGTCCAGGTCTTCGCCCAGGATGCTGGACGCCATGGTCGCCCGGCGCGCGGCCATCCAATTGAGGTTGCCGCGCAGGGTATTGATCTCGCCGTTGTGGGCGATCATCCGGAACGGGTGGGCCAGGTCCCAGGTTGGGAAGGTGTTGGTGGAGAAGCGTTGATGCACCAGGGCCAGGGCGGTCATCATGCGCTCGTCGCTCAAATCCAGGTAAAACTCGCCGACCTGATTCGCCAGCAGCATGCCCTTGTAGACCAGGACCCGCGATGAAAGGGATGTGACGTAAAAATAGCCACGCTGCGCCAAGGCAGAGTCGCGGATGTTGTGTTCAATCTGCTTGCGGATGACGAAAAGCTTGCGCTCGAAGGCGTCCTGATCGGCGATATTATCGCCCCGGCCCACGAATACCTGACGGATCACGGGCTCGGTGGGGAGTACGCTCTCCCCAAGGCCGCTGTTGTCCACCGGAACATCACGCCATCCGAGAACCGATTGACCCTCTGCGGTGACGATGTCTTCGATAATGTCTTCGCATCGAGCACGGTCATCTGCGTTGCGGGGCAGGAACAGCATGCCGACCGCGTAGGCCCCGACCCCGGGCAGGCCGAACCTGGTTACGGCGCGAAGGAAGGCATCAGGGAGCTGCAACAGGATGCCGGCGCCGTCGCCGGCCTTGGGATCGGCGCCGACGGCGCCCCGATGCGTAAGGCGTCCCAGGATGGCAAGGCCTTGCCGAACAATCTGGTGGCTCTTGGCACCCTTAATGTGGGCCACGAAGCCGACGCCGCAGGCGTCATGTTCATTGGCCGGATCATACAGCCCCTGCGCGGACGGCAACCCTTGACTCATCTTATTCCTCATCTTTGAGACCGGACCCTGTGCCCGGCCCGATAGCATGGTGTTCGGGAATGGCCGATACAGCTAGGGCCGGCCTAAAAAAAGAACCTCGTAGCATATCCGAGTTTCGTCCGACAGACTAGGAGCAAGTAGCCCGACGACGTGGTGGCAGAGCAGAACAACGTTATCCAACTTCCCAGAACGGGTAGATCGGGCTGTGCCGAGGCTTCGACTGGCGGGCACAGCCCGCCCCACCACGTCTTCCCAGATGGTTAGGGCGTTGAATGACGAGGTCTTGGGCGGCAGAGGGTCAGACGTTAAAACGGAAGTGGATGACATCACCGTCCTTAACAACATATTCCTTGCCTTCGGAACGCATCTTGCCCGCCTCTTTCGCGCCCTGCTCGCCCTTGAAGTGCACAAAGTCGTTGTAAGCAATCACTTCGGCGCGAATGAAGCCGCGCTCGAAGTCGGAGTGGATGACGCCGGCGGACTGGGGAGCTGTGGCGCCGATGGGGATGGTCCAGGCACGGACCTCCTTGACCCCGGCGGTGAAGTAGGTCTGGAGCCCCAGCAGCTTGTAACCGGCGCGGACGACGCGATTCAGGCCGGGCTCCTCCAGACCCATATCGGCCAGGAAGACGGCACGCTCCTCGTCGTCCAACTCCAGCATCTCGGCCTCCATGGCGGCGCAGACGGGGACCACCATGGAGCCTTCCTTTTCCGCCCGCTGCCGGACCGCATCCAGGGCTGGGTTGTTCTCGAATCCGTCTTCGGCGACATTGGCCACGTACATGGTGGGCTTGATGGTGAGCAGGAAAAGGTCACGAATCTCTTGCTGCTCTTCCGCGTTGAGGCCGAGGGAACGAACGGGGAGGCCTTCGTTGAGGTGCACCTGTACCCGCTCCAGCAGTTCCTTACGGAAGAGGACCTTTTTGTCGCCGGTCTTGACCTGGCGCTGGACCCGGTCCAATGCCTTCTCCACCGACTCCAGGTCGGCCAGGGCCAGTTCGGTGTCGATTACCTCGATATCGGAGAGGGGGTCGATCCGACCGGCCACATGGATCACGTCGTCGTTGACGAAGCAACGCACCACATGAGCGATGGCGTCGGTCTCTCGGATATTGGCCAGGAACTTGTTGCCCAGCCCCTCGCCCTTGGAGGCGCCCGCCACCAGTCCGGCAATATCAACGAACTGCATGGAGGTGGGGACGATGCGCTCGGGCTTTACGATGGCTGCGAGCACATCCTGCCGGGGGTCGGGCAGGGGCACGATGCCGACGTTGGGGTCGATGGTGCAGAAGGGGTAGTTCTCAGCGGCGATAGCTGCCTTGGTAAGGGCGTTGAACAGGGTGGACTTGCCCACGTTGGGCAGGCCGACGATTCCGCATTTGAAGCCCATGACTTGTTTCCTGAGGATAGAGGGATTCGGCGCCCCGAAACCGAAGGGCGATAATATTACAGCAATTCGGTTCCGTGCGGGTCGGCGGCGGCACTCGCCGAAGGCTGACCCTGACCGGTGGACAGGGGACTTGGCCTGACCACCTAACTTCGTGCGTATCGATCGCCCCCTGAAAACGAGAGAAATAAACTTAAGAGGAACTTGCAAAATGGCCTTCCTGACCATTTTGCAAGACGAAAACGAAAAATGCGACTTTTCGTTTTCTTCATTTTCAATGGCTTAGGCCATTGAAAATGGCGGTTCATCCCTGAACCGCAAGAGGTTCTTGCGGTTTTGCAAGAACCTCTTAAAACACCTCATTTTGCCGCAAAGAACGCATAGAAATTCATTGGCTTTCCCAGGTTTTGCCCCAGCTCAGGAAGGTGGAAGCACTGACAAAAAACCGCCTGGAGCGGATTTTCGCGTCAGCCCCGGAGGGGTGAGGCGCAGGGATGCGCCGAACAATTGCATCAGATTGCTTTCCTTAGCGTTCTTTATGTCCTTTGCGGTTGAGAAGGGTTTTTTGAGACTATTCAGATCACCCCAAAAAATGCAATTTTTTGGGGTTTCCAAAGGGGAGAGTAAGACTTCTCCCCTTTGGAGGAGTGGTACAGGGATGTGCCGTTTACGGACCAAAGGACGGAAACCCCAAAAGCTGCGGAGTAACCATTCAGATCGCCCAAAAAGCCGGTCGACCTGAATGGTTACGGTTTTTTAAGATAATTGGCCCTTTGGGGTTGACAGTCGGAATAACGCCGTCCGACAAGGGATTTGACACTTCTCCCCACCCCCTGTGCATAACCCTGTGTATTTCTCTGTAGCAGAGGCCGGGAGCCCCCGTGCTCATAGGCTTTGTTTCAAATTGATCTCTTTTTGAACAATTGCAGATAATTATCGATTTATCAGATAGATACAATATTTGCGTTGACAGTCGCCTCATCCATTGATCCAGTCCCAGGCCCAATCCGCCCCCCCAAAGATTCTCTGTTTATAAAAACAGGCCCTTAGCCCCAATTTCATCCAAATCCATTGACAAAGCAGCCCCATATTTATTCCAAAAGCAATGCCAGGCTTGCCAAAAGACCCACTACACCGGCCAAGGCACTGGTTGCAACCGCCTCCGGACAGCCGAAACCCCAGCGAGGGGAAGCCATTTTGAGTCATTTTAGATATCTTCCGCAGAATCTGTGGGCAGGAAAAAGGGACCCTCCCTTGCGCAGTCGCAGCTGTCACCGTGTCGCCGTTTTCGCCGTAGAGGGCTTCGGCCACCCACTGCCCCCTCCTCGCTCATGTTCGTTAAATATGCCCAATATTTGCCTAAATAAGCGACAAAAATGACTCAAAATGGCTTCCCCCCCGCTACGGTTACTATTCTCGGACAGGCTCCTAGATTCTCTCCCCCGGGTCACTGAACCCTTTGCAAATGAAGGGCGCTGCTATCGGATTTTCCGGAATGGGCGGCGACACCGGCATTTCAAGCAAAATATCTTTGATAAACGAGTAGATATAGATTATATTTGATAACATGCATTAAGATTGAGCGGGACGTCTCGCAAGGCATTGTCGAGGCTTGTTATCCGAGACCCAAGGTATTCAGCAATGAAAAGACAGCTATCCCTGTTGGCATTGATCCTCAGCGCGTTCCTGCCGTCCGGTTATCTCGATGCCGATGCGGGCTATCGGCTGCACCCGGGCGATCGCATCCTGATCTCGGTCTGGGGCGAGGAGAAATTGAAGGAGGAGACGCGGGTCCTGCCCGATGGAAGCATCAGCTTTCCCCTGGCGGGCCGGACGAATGTCAAGGGGATGTCCACGTCCCAGGTGGAATCGGCCATCAAGGGGCGCCTGACTAAATACATCCCCGACGCCCAGGTGACGGTGATGGTGATCTCCCCCGACGGAAACCGGGTCTATGTCCTGGGCAAGGTAAACAAACCGGGGCCGGTGGTGATGAGTGCGCCCATGACTGTAACCCAGGCCCTGAGCCTGGCTGGCGGCCTGGACAAGTTCGCCAGGGAGGAGCAGATCAAGATCCTTCGTCTGACGGGCGAGGGCCAGATTCAGGGCTTTATCAACTACAACGATATCGCGAGCGGCGAGGATCTAAGGACGAACTACGAGCTCCAGGCTGGCGACACCATTGTGGTGCCCTAAGGAACACGGGGTCATGAGATGCATCCTGATCGGCCTGATAATACTCGGCGCACAGTCGGCGATGGCCTCGCCCTTGCAGCAGAGCCTCTCGCTGAGCACCGGGGTGGAGCACGAGAGCAATCCCGCCATGACCGCCGCCAATGCCAGGGCGGTGTCGCGCTACAAGTTGTCCCCCGGCTACGAGGCGAAATGGGTCGAGGGGGCTGACGAGTGGAATGCGACCGCGAGGGTTGATGTGGAGCGCTCGTCCGATCAGGCCCTGAGCATCGACCGGCAGGACCCCTCCCTGGGGGTTGGCTGGATTCGGGAAAACCCGAGGGGCAGCACCACCGCGCTGCAGGCAACCTATGACCGGCAGTCTACCAGCGCCACGGAGACGAATACCCCAGGCGGGGCTGGCTCCAACGATACCCGCACGCGCTATGGAGTGGAGGGCGACTGGAGGCATGAGGTGACCGAGCGGGTCGAGGCCGAGGTGAATCTGGCCCACGAGGACAACAGTTACCAGGGGGCCACCGGGGCCACCAGCGGCTTTACCAACTACAAGACGACAACGGGCATGGCATCGCTTGAGTATCTTCTGAACGAGCGCAACCGACCCTATGTGAAGGCCGGGGCCTCCCAATACAGCCCCGCCAGCGGCGCATCCTCGAACCTTTATACCGCTGTGGCGGGGATCAAGTCGGATCTATCCGAGTCGCTGAAGTTTGACGCCAACCTGGGCATTGCCCAGACGGCTGGCGCAGCGGACGCGACCGGATTGAACGGCCTGCTCTCACTGGGCCATGAAGGGGAGCGGACCAAGGCTTCGGTCAGCTATGCGCGAGCCTCCTCGGCCAGCGGCTCCAGCGGCTATACCGAGGCCGATGAGGTCAAGGCCAGTCTCGGCTACGAACTGGACCCCTTGACCGAGGTGGGGGCCGACGCGGCCTGGACCAAGACCCATTCGCAGAGCCCCCTGACCACCTCCAGCCTGGGGCTCTGGGCGGACCGTGAGCTGCTGGAGGATCTCTCCCTGCGCCTGGGTTACGAATACAAGCAACAGAAAACTGCAACAGACAAGGCCAAGGGCAGTGTCTGGTCCCTCTCCCTGAGTTACGATATCCCCCAGTTGTAACTACCGAAGGGATGGGGGATGGCCGAGGAATCCCGACTTACGATTGATGACTACCTCTATATCCTGCGCCGCCGCTGGGTATACCTGGTATTCCCCTTTCTGATCATCTCCCTGGTGAGTCTGGCGTTCGCCTTGCTGTTGCCGCCGGTTTTCAAATCGACCGGCACCATCCTGGTCGAGTCCCAGCAGATCCCCGTCGATCTGATCCGCTCCACCATTACCAGCTACGCGGATGAACGCATCCAGTTCATCAAGGAGCGGGTCATGACACGCGGAAATCTGCTCAGGATCATCAAGGAATTCGATATCTTCGCGGCCAAGGGCGCCAGCCTGACAGCCGCCGAACAGGTGGATAAGTTCCGCGAACGGGTGGAGATCCTGCCGATCAAGTCTGACCTGCAACAGGGCGGGACCGCGACCATCGCCTTTACCGTCAGCTTCGAGCACGTCAATCCCGACATTGCCTTTCGGGTGGCCGACAAGCTGGTGCATCTCTTTCTGGAAGAGAACATCCGTACCCGCACGGAACGGGCCAGCGAGACCACGGAGTTTCTGACCGGCGAGGCGGGCAAGTTCAAGAAGCAACTGGAACAGATCGAGGCGCGCATCGCGGAGTACAAGCAGCAGTACAGCGAGGCCCTGCCCGAGCATCTCGACCTGCACATGAAGATGCTGGAGCGGACCGGGGCCGATATCAAGATAGTCGAGCGGGAGATCCTGACCGCCCAGGAGGAGGAACGGTTTCTGGAGGTGCAACTCTCCGCTGCGCGCATGGGCATCACCGACAGCGAGAAGACCCCCGCGACCCTCTCCCCATCCCAGCAACTGGCCCGGCTCAAGGGCGAATACGCGCAACTCCTCTCCGTCTATAGCCCCGACCATCCGGATGTCAGGTCCGTCAAGCGCAAGATCGACAACCTGAGCCGGGTGGTCGGCGCCGAGGGCACAAGGGATGAAGTCAGGCGGCAACTGGCCGATGCCGAGGCAGAGAAGGTCGCATTGCAGGCCAATTATGCCGCCGACCATCCCGAGATGAAGCGACTGGTGACCCGCATCGCCAAGCTCCGCGCCGATCTGCAAGCCCTACCCAAGGGGAGTGGCGCGGACCGCCTGGCGGAGGAGACCCAATCCATCGACGAGGCACGGGTGCAGACCAAGATCGACGCCGCCGCTGAGCGGCTGCGCTCCCTGATCGCCCAGTTGGATGAACTCAAGAAAAAGCGCCAAAAACTGGAGGAACAGGTCATAGAGACCCCCCAGGTAGAGCGCGCCCTAGTCTCCCTCAACCGGGACTATGAAAACACCCTCAAGAAATACAACGAGATCCAGAACAAACAGATGGAGGCCAAGCTGGCCGAAAATCTGGAGGAGAGCAAAAAGGCAGAGCGTTTCAGCCTGCTGGAGGCCCCGGTAGTGCCGGAAAAGCCCATCAAGCCCAAGCGCAAGAAGATCGTCGTCATGGGACTGGTGCTGGCATTGGCCGGCGCCGGGGGGCTGGTCATGATGTTGGAGTCCCTCGATCAGCGCATCCGCGGTGCCCATGCCCTGGAGGTCTTGCTGCACCGGCGGCCGCTGGTGGTCATCCCCTACATCACCACCCAGGAGGAGATCCAGCGGCGGCGGTATTGGACCCGCGTCATCCTGACCGGGGCCGGCATCGCCTTGCTGCTGCTGTTGATCCTCGTCCATTTCTTTTATATGCCGCTCGGTCTGCTCCTGGTGAAGACCATAGCGGGCCTGGGTTGATAGGGGCTTAGCGTGGAACGAATCAAAGAGGCGATCGAACGGGCAAAGCAGGAGCGGTTGAGTAACCCCCTTCCACTACAGGAGGAACCCCAGGCAGACCCGGATTCCGGCCCCAGGGAGGGCAGTCTGCGCACGGTCAAATACCAGCAGACAAAGGTGGTAGAGCTGGATATGGAGCACCTGGCCAGCCAGCGGATCTTCGCCCACCAGAAGAGCCATCCGATGACGGCCTTTATCGACCTGCTGCGCACCCAGGTGTTGCAGAAGATGGACGAGCATGGCTGGCGGACCCTGGGTATCAGCTCCCCCACGCCGAGGTCAGGCAAGACGGTGATGGCTATCAATCTGGCCATCAGCATCGCCCGCCACACCCAAAAGACAGCCCTGCTGGTGGACCTGGATCTGCGGCGGCCCAAGGTGGCCCAATATCTGGGGCTGGATTGCCGGGTGGATTCGCTGGTGGCGGCCCTCAAGGGCAAGGTGGATCTTGCCGATGCCATGGTCAATCCCAGCATCCGCCATCTGGTTGTGCTGCCGACCTCAAGGCCCGTCGCCAACCCCGCCGAGGCCCTGGCCTCCAATCGGGTGGCCGGTCTCATCGCCGATCTGCGGGAACGCTATGAATCCCGCATCGTGATCTTCGACCTGGCCCCCCTGGTCAATACCGACGACGCCCTTTCCGTTCTGCCCAAGATGGACGCCGTACTCATGGTGGTGGGCAACGGCATGTCCACAAAGCGGGAGATCGAGGAGAGCCTCCGGCATCTGCATTCAACCAACCTGCTGGGGGTGGTGCTCAACAAGGCAGAGACCGATATCACTCCGGCCTACTATTAACAAATGAATGTAAATGGAAGTGACTCAAGAGGAACTTGCAAAATGGCCATCCTGTCCATTTTGCAAGGCGAAAACGAAAAATGCGATTTTTCGTTTTCTTCATTTTCAATGGCTTAGGCCATTGAAAATGGCGGTTCATCCCTGAACCGCAAGAGGTTCTTGCAGTTTTGCAAGAACCTCTCAAGCTATTCCCTTACGAGTCAAGTATTCGGTCGACCCATCCATTGAAAAATCAATCAGGTGAATAAGCGAAGCGCTTCCACCTTAGGAACTGTCCAGGAATAGCTTGTACATCTCGCATCTCAGATTCAGGCCATCTTTGGCCGATCTTCAATCGCAAAATCCTCGACGTTGCGCTGCTACGCCTGCGGTTTTGCTCAATCAGATCGACCAAATCTGACCTAAATCTGAGCGCGATATTGTCCAACTTATTTCCGGACAGCTCCTTATTGGCGCGGATTTGGTGGATGCGCTTCGCTGAGGTCACAGCCCCTCAGGTCCGGGTGCGCTGATCCAGACGCTTGACGAATTCCCGCATGACGCGCAGGTAGAGTTCCTCGCCCAGCACCCGGTCCTCTATGCCGGCGTCGATATTGGGATTGTCGTTGACCTCAATGACCAGGATATCGTTGGCCGTCTCCTTCAGATCGACGCCGTAGAGGCCGTCACCGATGCGCCGGGCGGCGTTGAGGGCGGTCTGCACCACAGCGGCCGGGGCCTCCCGGGCCGGAAGGGTATCGGCCAGACCCGCCCGCGGCGCACCTTTGGCGGAGTAGTCGAGGATCTGCCAGTGGCCGCGCGACATGTGGTAGCGACAGACATAGAGCGCCTCGTTATTGAGGATGCCGACGCGCCAGTCGAAGGTGGTGTAGGTGTAGGCCTGTGCCAGTAGGAGTTCCGTCTCCTTGAAGAGTGGGGCGGCGCGCGCCTCCAGTTGCGCCCGGTCATCGACCTTGAACACCCCCAGGGAGAAGGCACCGTCGGGGACCTTGAGCACCATGGGATAGCCCAGCTCCTGTTCGGCCCGGTCCAGGTCCTTGCGGCCGATGACGACGCCCTTGGGAGCGGCGATACGCGCCCGCGACAGCAGCTCTTTCAGATAGATCTTGTTGGTGCAGCGCAGGATGGAGTCCGGGTCGTCGATGACCACCAGCCCCTCGCTGGCCGCCTTGCGCGCGAAGCGGTAGGTATGGTGATCGACATTGGTGGTCTCACGGATGAAGAGGGCGTCGTATTCCGCCAGACGGGCGTATTCCTTGCGCGTGATCAGCTCGGCGTCCATGCCCACCTTCTTGGCCGCGCGCATGAAGGCGGCCAGTGCCCGCCGGTTGGATGGCGGCATGGCCTCGTCCGGGTTGTGCAGAATGGCCAGATCGTAGCGGGCGATCCTCCGCCCCCGGGTCCGCTGACGTCGCTGGCTGAAGTATTCGTTGAGGGCGGTAAAAAAGAAGCCCTGCTGCGGTTTCTTCAGCGCCTTGAAGCCGATGGTCCTGACCTTGGCAATGTGCCAGCCGGTGCCGAGCCGGAATTCCACTTTCAGGATTGGCGCGGGAAAGGCCTCGAACAGACTGCGGGCGATACCGCGCAGCTCCTCCGATTCACACTTGCCGAAACAGAGGGTCAGCTCGAAGCGGGTAGTCTCGATATCCTTGCGGATGCGCAGGGCCTTTCCCACCCGTTTGTCCAGGTCCTCCAGGTCGGCGCTGTAGAGGGCCTTGCGACTCAGGTTCTGGAGGCTGCGCACCGAAGGGATCACCTTGTGGCCGCGCGCCTCCGCCAGCAGCGAGGCGTAGTAGCCGGGGCTGTGGTATTCGGTGTCGCGGCAGAGGTTGATCACGCGCAGGCCGCGCCGCTCGGACCAGCCCTGTTCGGAGAGGTAGTCCTGCACGGCCACGGCGGGGTATTCGGGCAGGTTACTTTGCCAATGACGGATATCGTCGACCAGGAGAATTTGTTCAGACATGGATGAGTCAGATAGCGTTGTTGTTGGGGGAGGCGATCAGTACCAGGGCCTGGAGTCCCTTCCTGCCGTAGCGGCACATGCGCACGAAGAGTTCCCGTCCGATGGGCATGTTGATGGAATCGGCCGGGGTTTCACCCATCTCCACATCGATATAGGGGTCGTGGAGGTAGACGAAGTGCTCATCGAAGCCGGTGATGACTACCCAGTGGGGCGATATCTCCCGGTAGAGCCACCAGGAGCTGATCAGCACGAGGGGCACGAAGCCGGCACGGAATTTCTGCTCCAGCAGATCCAGATCGACCGACTGGAAATAGAGGGGGATGCCCCGTTCGGCGATCTGGGCCTCCATATCGGCCTGCACCAGGGCCATGACCTCCTTCTTCTCCTCGTTGCGGACCGTCTCCGACATCTGAACGCCGGGGGCGCTGACGAAGATCTCCACCCCAAAGCCGCGCCGGCGCGCTGCCAGCGCCAGGCCATAAGGGCCGCAGCCGCCGTGGCCGGAGGTCATGAAGATGGTTGTGGCCTCGCGCCAGAGCCTCAGCTCCAGCATACGGTCGGGGATCAGGTCCTTGTCCAGGGTCTGCATGGCCATGATCAGGCAGGCCGGTCCGCAGGTGAAATCGAGGGTCTGCTCGTAGAAGGGAACGCGGGCCAGCTCGGGCTTGAGGCGCAGATCCAGTTGCTTCTCGAAGCGCCAGGCGTCCATGTGATCGGCGTAGTAGTTGCCGTACTCGCCAAAGCGCCGGTAGCCCAGGGACTGGAAGAGATTGATGGAGGGCAGGTTGTCCTTGCGGATCTCCAGCCGTATCCAGGAACGCTCCCGCTTCCAGGTCTCCGTCTCAGCAGCCTCCACCAACCGCCTGGCGATGCCCCGGCCGCGCATCTCGGGGTCGATGGCGATGGAGTAGAGGCGGCTGTTGGCGGTAGTCCGGCTGAACAGCAGTACCGTATTGCCCAGGATACGGCCATCGGCCTCGGCCACCAGGACGGCGCTGTTGCCCTTGGTGAGCAGGTGGCGAAACTGGCGCCGCGCCAGACGATCCTCGCTGAAGCAGCGCTGCTCAAGGGCCGTCAGTTGGGGGAGATCCTCCAGGCGGGCGGACCTGATCCGGACCGGGGCGCTGTCGCTAGGATTCAAGCAATATTCCTCAATAAATCAACCGCAAAGGACGCCAAGGAAATCAGTCTGCCGCATTTTTTGTGCCCCGGTTTTCTGGTTTGGGGCGGAACCTACATTCCTCCACATTTCATGCGCCAATCGAAGGATCAATTCGGCGCCGGTGTTCCCTCTGTGATGGTGGTGGCGGTGGCTGTCCCAGAGGGCTGTTCCGGCGTGCCAGTGGTGGCGATGTCGTTGGGCGTGCCGGGGGCCGTTTCGGGTTCGGCTTCGGGCACCGGGTCGGGCTCAGTAAGGGGCGCCTGGGCGGTAGTAGCGGGGATGGCGCCGGAGATCGCCTGGAACCAGGTGTCGGCGATCTGGTCGTAGCCCGTGGCGTTGGGATGGTTGCCGTCGCTATCGAGGGTTGCCGCGTTCTGGAACAGGGTCGAGGTGGAGAAATCGACGAGGGTTACCCCCAGCCGGGTGGCGATCTTTCGGATGATGCCGTTGTATTTGGCGACCTGGGCCGCCATGCGCGGCACCTCCTCGGCGGTGAAACGGTCGAAGGCGCTCTGGCGTAGCATTTGGTCGGCCATCACCGGCCGCTTCGACTGGTCGTCCAGCAGGGCGATATAGATCTGTGCCCCACTGCCCTGAAGGGAGACCAGGATGGTATTGATATTGTCGGCGAAGATGGCCTCGGATTCCCGCTCGCAACTCTCATAGTCGCCGGGATACTGCTCGTCGCAAACGAAGTTGTAGAGGCCGAAGAGGTCGTTACTGCCGATCCAGATCAGGACCCTCTTGGCCCCTCCCGTCGGCGCCTTGCCCAGCTGCTCCAGGGCGGGTTCCAGTTGGCTGTCGATCAGGTCGTCCGTGGTCATGCCTGACTGGCCCAGGTTTTGCAGGCTGGCGCCCGGATGGCTGGCCTCCAGTCTCTTCTGGAGCCGGGCTGGATAGCCGCCACCCCCCTCGGCATCCCCGTCGCCCTTGGTCAGGCTGTCGCCAAGCGTGACCAGGGTGAGGGGCTGGGCGAGGGCCTCCGCCGTGCCAAAAAGCAGCAGCAGGGAAACGAAGAGATAACGCATCTGGGTCATGGGGCTTCACCTTCCCGGCAGTGATCCGATTTCAACAAAACATGCTCAATCCGGCTGACAAATCATGCCCTTGCGCGCCGCCTGGAGGGTGCGGTAGAGCAGATAGACCACCATCAGGGTCAAGAGGGTCAGCAGCCCCATGCCGATGGTCTGGAAAAAGACGATGCCCGTATCCAGGAACATCACGAAGGTGGCGATGGTGATGGCGGCGATGGGAAAGGAGTAGGCCCACCAGCTCAGGGCGAAGGGCAGTTTCAGGAAACGCGGCGCCTGGGCGAGAAAGAGCAGGGTCAGGAAGAGCCCGCCGTAGTAGAGCACCCGCGCGAAGTTGTCGATGTCGCCATTGAGCTTTTCGTACGCGATGAAACCCACGGCTGGCGGCGCGATCAGGATAAAAAAGGTCGGCATTAGGTTGTCCGGGAGCGGGTTATGGAACAGGACCCGATAGAAGATGATGACGAACAGCACCAGCCAGAAGATGATGCCGATGCTGAAGAAGAACCAGGAGATCTCCCCGTAGCCCAGGGGCACGCCCACGATGGGTACCATGGCGTTGCCCATCACGGGAATGAACCAGGCCGGGTTGATGTGATGGATCTCGTAGTGCTCGTGGTGCAGCCAGGAGTACATCACATAGTGGGTCAACAACAGGTGCAGGATGACGCCGAGGGTCCAGAGCAGGTTCGCCAGGGCGAAGCTGAACTGGAAGGCGACCACTGCGAGCAGGATCAGGCTGATGGAGATGGTTGGAAAGAAATTCAGCTTCATCGGGTGCTTCAGCTCGGCCATGACGGCGGGGCGGTGCTTGCTGATCTTGATCAGGTAGAACAGGGCCAGGGTCAGGAACACCCCGCCGGAGAGGAGCCCTAGCGCAGCGTCCACGCCCCAATCCACCTGCAGGATGTCCTGCATCTTGCGCCAGGCGATGGTCAGGCCGGCCAGTCCCATGACCATGGAGAAGAAGGAGACGGGAAAGAACTGTAGCTTGTTGGAATCGGACATTCGTATCTCCCGGAAGACATTGACGTCCATTGTATATCCTTCTCGCCCCCGTCTGAAAATGGGCTGAGCGGCAGCTTACAGGGCGACGCGGATGTAGCCCATGTTGAAGGGATTGATCTCCTTGATGCCAAATACACCGGCGCTTGGCGCTCTTTCGTTTCAGTTCAACTGGGAGCCCTTTGCCGGGCATTGAGGGGGGATTTCCGCCAGCTATCCACAACCAGGATGATCGCCGGGAGAAAGAGGATGTCGCCGATGAGTGCCACGAACAACAGGAGCACGGAGATTTGCCCGAAGAGCTGCAGTTTGGGCATGTCGCTCAGCAGGGTAACGCCGAAGCCGGCTATCAACACGGCCGTGCTGATGATCAGGACGGGACCCAGGGTGGCTATGGTCAGGCCAATGGCCTCCCTCGGGCCTTGCCCGGCATCGCGGGCCAGGCGGTAGTGGTTCAGGACATGGATCGTGCTGTCTACGGAGATGCCAAAGCCGATGGTGAAGGCGATGACGCCGACGAGTTGCAGGTTGTTCCCGGAGAGATAGAGATAGGCCCCCCCTGCCGTGACGGGCAAGAGGTTGGGCAGGATGCTGATCAGCCCCGCCTTGACGGAGCGCAGGGTGATAGCGATCAGGACAATGATGATAAGGATGGAGGTCAGGAGGCTTCGGTTCAGGGTCATGATCATCGCCTGACTCGCCTTTGCCGACAGGGGATTGATGCCGGTCAGGCTGATGGTCACCCCGGGGTGGCGTTGGCGCAGCCCGTCCAGCTGTCCCTCGATCCAACGCAGCGTCGGCAACAGTTGAGCGATATCGGTGTCCACATACTGCCCCGCAAGGACCGCCGTGCCCCTTTCTTCGGAGAGCAGGCGATCCAGAAGGCGGGGCTGGAAAGCGCGCAGGAAACCGGCCACATCGAGCTTTCCGGTGCCGTTGCCATCCAGCCAGGCTGCAACGCTGTGCAGCGACCAGACATCCTTCACCAATGGCTCGGCCTCCAGCAGGTGGTGTGCGTCGCGGATGACCGCGAGCATCTGCTCAGAGGATGGCTTGGCCCCGGCGGGCCACTGGAGAAACAGCGCCAAAGTGCTCGTGCCCGCCAGCTTCTCGTCGATCTTCCGCATGGCCTGGAGGGAGGGATTCTCCTCGCGCAGAAACTCCCGATAGCGGTAATGGGGTTCGCCCAGGGCATAGAGAAGGCCGAGCTGGGAGACGCCGAGCAGGCAAATCAGGGCCAGGGTCCGGGGGCGGTTCGTAATGAGGGTGGCGGCGATCTGTCCGAGGCGTTCGACCAACCGGGGCCTTCCCTTCGCGCCTGCCTCCCTGGTCTGAAAAGACGACAAGCCCTGCATCGACGCTGAGACCTTGGACAGGGTGGTGGGTGGGGAAAGCCCCTCTCCCAGAGGAAACGAACCGGGGCGAGCTGACTTTTCATTCTCTGGGATGGATCTGCTCGCCCCATGAGTGTTAGGCATCCCCCTGCGCAGCAGCAGGGAGGCAAGGGCCGGGATCAGCGTCATGTTAGCGATGAAGGCGATGGCGGTGCCAAGGGCTGCTGTCAGGCCGAATCGGGCGATGAAGCCAAAGGGCACTAACGTCAGCGAGAGGAGGGCAATCAGGGTGGTCAGATAGGTCAGGAAGCAGGCTGGTCCCACCTCGCGGATCGCCCTCTCGAGGGCGTCCCTGAACGCCATGCCAGCCTCAAAGTTGCGCCGGAACGCGAACAGCATGAAGAGAGACTCGGAGAGGGTGATGGCCATGATGAGGGTTGGGACCGCCGTGGTCAGGAGATCGAAAGCCTGGCCGATATAGCCCATGGTGCCGATCAGCCAGAAGATCGCCGCGAGAACGGGCGAGGTGGCGACGACCACATAGCGCCATTGGCGCAGGAACAGCCAGGCGATTCCCAGGCTGAAGCTAAAACCCATCAAAATGAAGGTAATGTTGTCATGCACGAGGGCGGCTATGATCTCCACCCGCATTACCGGAACGCCCGTGAGGCCGTAGGAGAGCCCCGTTCCTGAGAGCGCCTCGTCAGCTAGGGAGCGAATTTCGCCTATGACATCCTTGAATTTCCCCAGGTCGAGATTACCGCTCTCCAGGGAGACCAGAAAGAGTGCAAGGGTGGCGTCCTTCGAGAGGAGCCTGCCCGAGACAAGGGGATGTCGCAGAAACTCCCGCTTCAGTTCATCCGTATCGGGGATCTCGTCGAGGTCGAAGGGGAAGACCGGCTTGGTAGCCTTCTCACCGGCCGATAGCGGGTAGCGGGCCGAAAACAACGAATGGACATCCTGGACGCCCGTGACCGAAAGCAGGTCCATGTGCAGGGCGCTGAGACGCTGGAGTGGCTGCGGCTGGAAGAGATCGTTCCCCTCTACGATGAAAAAGATATCGGTCTCGCTGCCAGGATACTGGCGCGTCATCTCCTCGAAGACGGCGAATGCCGGAGAATCCGAGCGGAAGATCTCGCGGATTTCACTGTTGAATTGAATCCGGAAGAGTCCAGGGAGCAGGAGTATCGTGAGGAGTAACGTCAGGATCAGCGTTTCATGGGGTCTTTTCAGGGCGATCAGACCCAGTCTTTCCATTCCAAAACCAAGTGTCATTGCCGTTCCCAATCGATGCTGGTGGATCTCCTTCCATGAAGACCCAGAGGGTTAGGGTTGGCATTTAGCGCCAAGTCTTTCACAGGGGAGGTCCAAGGATAAACCGCCATGACTCAACTCAATGGCGATAAGCCATTGAGAACGTTCTTCAGAGTAGTTGAATTCAATATGTGGCGAAAGCCTGGAATTACGGTGACAGTTTACTAAATACATATAATTCACAGATAGATCATGAGGTAATTAAATGCATTTGGTAAACTGTCACCGTTATTCCAAGACGGGGTTGCGCATCGAAGCGGTCAAAGGGTTGGGGTAACGAATAACGAATAGGTATTGATATAGGCCGAACGACGCGCCGACCGGGTCCGTGACGCAGGAACAACAGCGATCCAGCCTAAACCGGTGCATAATTCCTCCCGTGATTTCACGCCGTCCCGAGGTCCCCATGCGCTTTCTCGATGTCAAGGCCGACTATGCCTTCAAGCGCGTCTTTGGCGCCGAAGGCTCCAAGCCCCTGCTCATCAGCTTCCTCAACGCCATTCTCGAATACGAAGGGGAGCAGGCCATCACCGACCTCACCATTGTCGATCCCTACCAGATCCCCCTGCTCAAGGGCATGAAGGACACCTATGTCGATGTCAAGGCCACCCTGGGCAACGGTAAGCGGGTCATTATCGAGATGCAGGTCCTCAACGTCCCCGGCTTCGAAAAGCGCATCCTCCACAACGCCGCCAAGCAATACGCCACCCAGTTGCAAAAGGGCGACGACTACCGGCTGCTCAACCCCGTCATCGCCATCACCTTCACCGACTTCAATATGTTCGAGGAAGGCAGCGAACACCTCAGCCGCTTCCGCCTGATCGAACGGGAGCGCTTCATCGAATACAGCGACGACGTGGAACTGCTGTTCATCGAACTGCCCAAATTCGGCCTCGGCCTGGAGCAACTGCACAGCATCCAGGACAAATGGATCTACTTCGTCAAAAATGCCGGCAGCCTCGAATACATCCCCGACAGCCTCGGCAGCGACCCCTGCATCCACGCCGCCTTCGACCAGATCAACGAAGCGGGCTTGACCCTGGAAGAGCTGGAACTGCAACACAAACGCAGGGACTTCATCATCCTGCAACGGGGATCGCTGGAGCTGGCGGAGGCTAAGGGGGAGGCCAGGGGCCGGGAAGAAGGCCGAGTAGAAGGCGAACACCAGGCCCAGCTCGCCATTGCCCGCAACCTGCTGGATCTCCTCGACGACGCCACCATCGCCGCCAAGACCGGCCTGGATGAGGAGGAGGTCAGGCAGCTGCGGCTGCGGTTGCCGTAGGAAACAGCGCGTAGGATGCCGGTGGGCTTGCGAACCGCATCATTCGCGGGACACCCGCCAAACGCGAATCGTGCCTTACCGCACACTACGAAGAGTGGGGGTCATACGAAGAGTGTCTGCCTGGCCAAGAATGGCGGCTTCTCACCCAAAGAACTCAACAGCATTCGGAAGCTGATTGAAACCGACTTGCAAAAAATCCTGGAGGCATGGAATGAACACTGTGCTTAACGTAGCGGAACCTCGCCTGCTTGATGTCCAGATCACAGCGGATGAGATCATCGCCCATCTCCTGGACGGGAGGACGATCAGCGTGCCGCTGCTCTGGTCCTGGCGCCTGAGCGAGGCCACGGAGGCGCAACAGCAGCATTACGAAATACTTGGCGGTGGACAGGGCATCCACTGGCCCGAAATCGACGAAGACATCAGCGTGGAAGGGATGCTCCATGGCCCCCCCGCCAAGCGACTGCGCCATACCGCGAGGCAGGCGGCGTAGAGATCACCTCAGCTTTTGCGCTAAATGCAGGACGTAACCCAGGGTTAGTTGCCAGGGGCTTCTTTTTTGCGTTGAGCGAGCCAGCGAAAAGAGGGGAAATGGGTGGAATTTGGATGGGACAAAAATAAGGCATGGAAAAATGAGAAGAAGCACTGTATAGCTTTTTCCGAGGCCACGACTATCTTTGGTGATCCACTGGAGTTGACCATTTCAGATCCAGACCACTCATCCGGTGAGTACCGATTTCTTAGTATTGGACGATCAAGTACGGGCAAACTGCTGGTTGTGTCCTACACCGAGACGGAGCAAGGCAAAATTCGCATCATCAGCGCAAGGATGGCTGCACCGCAAGAGGAGAGATACTATGAGCAAAACCACTAAAGATAATGAAATGCGTTCAGAATATGATTTCTCCAGCGGAATTCGCGGCAAGCACCACCAAGCCTATCGGAATGGGACCAATGTTGTTCTTCTTGAGCCGGACATTGCCGAGATCTTCAAGGATTCCGATTCCGTGAATCACGCGCTACGCATGCTTATGGATCTGGCCGGAAATGAAATAAAAAGAAACCTGACTAGGCGTCCGAGTGGACACTCATAATACGCGCCACTTACGCTGCCAGCCGTGGAAAACGAGCGTATCGATTTTGCCATTAGCCACCAATGCAGATATTACTTAGAAAAGACTCCAAAATAATGGAGAAGTTGAAAAACAATCATCGGGATTTATATGAAAGATTGAAAGGTGTCTAGCCAATAGATATGAAATCAAGTTCATGTAAAAAAGGAAGCAGTCGTTGCATGCCTTCGCTCAGTTGAACGCGCACATTACTTATGAAGGAAAGATTAGAGAAAACCGTGGTCTGTCCCCTAATAATGATGCCGATTTGTCGGGCGATCTGGGCAGGACTCAGACCTGTCGCCAAGTGATTTGCGCATTCGGCAACCTTGGCCGGTGTCATAACGCGCGGCTTCTGGTGGGGGGGCTGCGCGTAAAAAGATCCGGGACCGGCTTCCCGG
>JAHJDE010000158.1 GCA_018812525.1 Gammaproteobacteria bacterium | reverse complement strand
GGCGTGGGGCCGGAGTTGGTGGAGGGATTGGAAATCCCGTAACCAGCGGAGGCCCTATGCAGAGCGCATCCCGACACGCCGTTAAGCCATTTGCGGGAGTTGTGACGGAGGGCTCCCCAACGAGGGAGTCCGGAGTCGCAACGGACGCAGGGCGATCGGGGCACAACGAGTTGTCGAAGATCGAGTGCGTTTTGGGGACTGGGATGTCCCAAAACGTATAACGAGATCGAAGACACCCCGAATATATGCGATCCCGGAAATGCTCAACGCTTCGCCACCCACCCCGTCGCCCACGCCCGCTTGAGTTCGGCCATCCGGCCCGCCGATTCAGAGTTTTCGCAAGCCTGGCGCCAAGCGCGGTGGATGAGGGCCACCAACGCGCCCAGAAAGAGTCCAGCTAAGCCTGCAAGCATGAGAATCAGGGTACGCTTGGGCTTGCTTTTCTTTTCCGGCGGCGTAGCTACGTCAATCCGTTGCAGGTACGTCGTTTCGAAGGCTTCTTCCATCCGAGCCTGTTCGAGCTGCTGCTTTAGCACGTCGATGACGGCCTGTTGCCGCCCCTGCGCTTGAGACACTTCGCCGAAGGACAGAGCCTTTTCCAGCGCATCCAGTTGCGCATTGAGAAGGTTCAGATCGCGGATGCGTCGCTGCAGGACGGGGTCGGCCGGGGATGAGGACTGTCGTAGCGCAGCATATTCGTTCTCCCGGTTCCGGAGCATTTCAACCATGTGCGCACGGATGAGGATGCCGACCTCGGTGAAGTCATCCGGTCGTGATTGGATTCGCTGGATTAGCCCTGCGTAAAGCTCACGGCGTAGCTTGGCCCGAGTTGCGGCCATCTCGTCCATTCGGTGTTGGAGCGCCTGCACATAACCGTTGGCTAGTTGGGCTGCGAAGACGGGATCCTTGTCGTCGACCTCGATGCTGACGATGCTGGATTTCCCGTCAATCGCGACCCGGGTAACGCCTTCCAGCACCTTGCGGGCATCGGACAGGGTTTCGGCGTAGGCCTGTTTGAGGTTGAATCGCTCGATCAGGGCATCCTGAAGCGTCTGGCTTTTCAGGAGGGCAGCATAGTGTTGTGCTTGTGCTTGTGCTTGTGCTTGTGCTTGTGCTTGTGCTTGTGCCAGCGTCGCTTTGGCGGTGTAAACCGGGGGGAGCATCAGGGCTACGATCACCGCACCTAGGCTAACGAGGAGCGGCACACCGAACAGAATGCGTTTTTCTTCGCCCAAGGCGATGGCAAGATCAAGGAGGCTGATTCCATCGTCTTTCGGGAGATCAGCGGGGAGTGGATTATTCATGTGCTTCCTCCGTAGTAGCAGTCGAGTCTCACGATACCGCCCTCGCCAAAATAGGCGCCGGATTGTATCTCGATATGTTCAATGGTGAGTTTCCCCGTGGTTCCCAGGCGGGGCTTCTCGCTGAAGGGGATGTAGGTCAACTGGTTTTCGGTGAAGGTGAGTGTTTCCGACCCAGGCTCGACGGTCCTCCGAAACGCAGCAGGATATTCTGCAGCAGCGAGCGGTCGTCAATGTGACGGGTGCAAGGTTCGCGGTCATTCCCAGTTTTCCATGGTAATCACCGATTCGATTTCCGCGACATGTCGAGTAACGGCGGCAGGATCACAACGGGTTTCGACGTTCAATCTGAGTAACGGTTCTGTGTTCGAGCTTCGGAGGTTGAAACGCCAATCGGTGAATTCAAGGCTCAGTCCATCCGTATGGTCGACACGCCCCCCCAGCCCTCGGTAATGATTCTGCACAGCCTGCACGGCCTGGCGGGGGTTGGAGAGGCGGTAATTGATCTCACCGCTACAGGGATAGGCCGACATTCTGGCATCGACCAACTCAGCAAGCGATCGGTTCGATAGCGACATCAATTCCGTGACAAGCAGCCAGGGAATCATGCCGCTGTCACAGTAGGCGAAATCCCGGAAATAGTGGTGGGCACTCATTTCGCCACCATAGACTGCGTCTTCATGACGCATCCTTTCCTTAATGAAGGCATGCCCCGTCTTGGATTGGATCGGTATTCCACCCGCCGCAAGGACCTGATCGATCGTGTTCCAGGTCAGGCGGGGATCATGGATGATCTTTGCCCCCGGATGCTTAGCCAGCATGATCTCGGCGAGCAGTCCCACGAGATAATAGCCCTCAATGAATCTACCCTGGTCATCGAAGAGAAAACAACGATCAAAATCGCCGTCCCAGGCGATGCCGAGATCGGCGCCCTGCTCAATCACCGCCTTGGAGGTTGCCTCCCGATTTTCGGGCAGCAATGGATTAGGTACGCCATGGGGGAAATTGCCATCCGGGTCATCGAATAGGTAGACCACCTCGAATGGAAGGTGCTGCTGCAGGAGCTGCATAACCACACCCGCGCCACCGTTGCCAGGGTTGGCAACAATCTTCAGCGGCTTGAGCGCGGCCAAATCCACGTAAGAAAGCAGGTGCTGGATGTAACTGGATTTGTCGTGATCGAAATGGACAACCCCTTTTCTTGCCACAACACCCTCACTCACTGAAGGAAAGCACGCGGAAGCGGAGGCAATTCGATCGCGAATGGCAAAGAGACCACTGTCTCCACTGATGGGCCGCGCATCCTCGCTCACCAGCTTCATACCATTGTGGCCCTTGGGATTATGGCTTGCCGTCACCATGATCCCACCGCCTACTCCCTCCCGCTGCCTATGAAAGGTCTGAAAATAGACCTCTTCCGTTCCGCAAAGGCCAATATCGATGACATCCACCCCTGCATCGTTCAGCCCTTTCGACAAGGCGTTTACCAGGCCGGGGCTTTCCAGTCGCACATCGTATCCGACCACCACAGTCTTCGGCTCGACCTCTGCGACATAGGCAAGGCCTATACGGTAGGCCATATCCTCGTCAAGCTCATCCGGAACCCGTCCACGGATGTCATAGGCCTTGAAGCAACGGGTATCACCCATAATTGCTAAAGCTCCGCCCGAAGCTGTTCGATTTCCACCTGGATTCGCTCATATTCCCTTACCTTGTGTCGAAGAAACTCCTGGGTAAGGGAAAGCTTCTCCTGGACGCCCGTTGGCGTAAGGCAGTAAATATAGGCTCCCTTGTTCGGGCTCCGTTGAAAATTACCGGCCTTCACCAGTCCCTTTTCCACCAAAGCCTTAAGACAATAATTCACTTTTCCAAGGCTCACCCCAAGCTCCTTCGCCAGTTCTCTTTGCGAGACTTCCGGTTGGGACTCGATGAGGCGCATGATGCGCAGCTTGGTTTCAGTGGGAAAGATCATATCGTTGGGAGAAGGGCACGCTACCGCCACCCCGTTACAGGCCAGGGAGGGAACGCTTTGCACTCGATCAAGTTTTACGCAACGCTCAGGAGCGACTTGTAGGCCCGTAGGTCGGGCTTCAGCCCGACATGTCGGCCTGAAAACCGACGCGCTTAAAAAGCGCTCCTACGATTTGGCGATGTGACTTGCGTCTCGTCCGAGGCGTGGGCCTCGTCAGACTCTCGACAGAGGAATGGTACAGGCCCAGGCTCAAGCGTTCAAGTCGTGAACGCCTATATGAACGCAACCTCCGGTGGCATTGCAGGACTAGGGGATAGCGACTGAGTTAAAGTGGACACGCGTTATCCCTTCGTGCTGCTTAGCCACGGGTTAATTAACGGTGTCGCCAAATCATCGAAGTGCTTTGTATTGCGCGTGGCGAGCGTGGCATTTTGGGCGAGCGTAATGCCGGCGATGAATGTGTCGCGGATATCGATCGGACGACCGCGCGATTTGCGCTCTGCCGCCAATTGGGCAGCCATATTGGCAGCACGTACGTCAAATACGACGATACGGTTGGCAAGGTCGAGCTGCACGAGCTGGTCAAAGCGTTGTTGCAATAGTGTTTTACGCTGTCCTTCAGCCAGCAAACCCAGTCCATAACGCGCCTCGAAGAGAGTGATGCTACTGATCCAAACGGCTTCGGCAGGCTGTGCATCGAGCCAGTCAACGACCACCGGGTCAGGCTGTTGCTGCATCAACGCCGAGAGCACGTTGGTATCCAGGATGATCATACGCCGAAGCTCATGGGAGCAATGGTTTGACCATGTAACTCTGGCAACGGCTCGTCCAGGCCCACATCCGCGAATCGGGAGGCAATGCGCGAACCGAGTTTTGCTGACGCGATCTGCTCTTCATTGACGACGCGGCGCAGAATCTGGCGGACTTCTTCTTCCATGCTCCAGCCGTGCTGGCTAGCACGCTGCTTCAGCACGGTTTTCACGTCGTTTTCAAGATTGCGGACTATGACTTGCGCCATGGCTACCTCCGTAGCTGTGCGAACTTGATTGGAGTATTGATGATATCACGATATCAATTTTCTTGGGAAAGTCTCATGGGATCTGCAGAAAGTCCCGGCAGGCAAGCTGTAGGCCTTCTTGTAGGCTGACCATGGCCTGCCACCCCAAGGCATTCGGGCGTGAGCTGTCCATCAGGTTGCGCGGGGGACCGTCGGGTTTGCTGGGGTCGAAGGTGATTTCACCCGGGTAGCCGAGAACCTTGCCGATGGTTCCGGCCAGTTCCTTTATGGTGATGTCGTGCCCACTGCCGACGTTTTGGGACATCCAAGTCCCCAAAACGCACTCCCGTTCGACGGCGCTCACGGCAGGAATCTTCGACAACTCTTTGTGCCCCGATCGCCCTGCGTCCGTTGCGACTCCGGACTCCCTCGTTGGGGAGCCCTCCGTCACATCGCAGACAGAGCCATTCGCTAACCTGGCCAGGGCAAAGCCAAATCCGACAGGCTGCAAGCCCCTACTGCACGCTGCCGAAGGATTTGTCCAGGGCGCCCGCCGGAACGGGGAGTCCCGCCAGGCGGCACCCCTGCACCACGGGTCCGCCGGGCAGCAGCTTGTAGAGGAACTTCATGCCGCCCTTGTAATGGAACTTTTCGTCCAGGGCATCGTGCAGTTCGCGCATCTTCATGTCCGGCTTGTCGTGCTTGGAGAAGTACTCCTGAAGGGCCTTGACGACCTGAAAATGGTCCTCGGTCATTGCAATGCCTTCTTCCCCTGCCACGCGCTCCACATCGTTCTGATCCCATTCGGAGGGATGGACCGGCAAACCCATTGCTTCAGCTACGAGGTATTGGTTCATGTCCGCTGTCTCCCAGGTTTTTTCTCTCGCTCCGACAATAGCCCAGGGAGAGGGGCATTCAACCTTGGAAAGGGCGGTGTTTGAAAGATTCGGCTCTTCAGAAAAATCTGTGGGTAAACTCCGGTTCAGACAGGGCGCCCAGGGTGTGATACAGGGCCACTTCCAGGGCATGATAGGTTCGAAAACCGAAGGCTTTTCGGGTAGTCAATTTCGCCTTGGTATTGAAGCCCTCCACCACGCCACTGGATAGCCTGCCTTTGGCGCGGAACCAATTCAGTATCAGGTCACGATGGTTACGCAACATCTGGGCGACCCGTTTCATCGGTTTCAGTTGCGAGCGCAATGTTCGAGCGCACCATTCGTCGAGAAAGTCTGCCGCCGCCGTCGGTGACAAACACTCCAAAAAACGCTGAAATTCCTCTTTGAGCAGGTAGCTTCGTACCGTCTTCAGGTTGTGCCGTAACAGTTCGGCCAGGCGGCTGGTCTGCTTCTCGCTCAGGCGTTGCGGGCGCTTGAGCAGAAGCCGGCGGCTCTTGGTCAGCACCGGCTCCTCGCCCTGGGCCTTGAGTTCCTTGACCTCCTGGGCGCGCACCTCGTCAATGGCCTTGCTCATATGCGCCATGATGTGAAAGCGGTCCAGCACGTGGATGGCCTGCCCCGCCTTCCTGGCGATCACTTTCAGATAGGGCTTCCACATATCCGAACAGACAAAGGCCAACGCCTGGCTGCGCTCCTTGCCGAACCAGCGGAAGAAACGCAGCAGGGTCTTCACCCGGCGTTTCTCCCCGATCCACAGCAGCCGCTTGCAGTGGCTGTCGATCTGATAGACCAAGGTCACATACTGATGCCCGCGCCGCCAGGCGATCTCGTCGATGCCGATGGACTGGATATCGGACAGGTCTATGTGTGCCCGGCCCCAGGTCACCGCCATCTCTACCGCATGGAACACGCTGTCCCAGCTCGTGTGGAAGGTTTCTGCGACCGACTTCCAGGAGAGCCGCTTGGCCCAGCCCGCCAGGAGCCAAGCATAGGCCGTGGTCAGAGGGGATTTGCCACTGGCCCAGGGCATCTGCTCCACCTTGATGCCGCAATCCGGGCAGGCCACCCGCCGTGGCGCATAGACCAGGAACACCTGGATGCCCCACAGTGGTACAAACTCGAAGCGACGTCGTGGCAGACGGTCATAACCCGGTCGGTGCCGGCCACAACCGGAGCAGATTCCTCGACTGCCCGCGCGGGGATGTACCTCGACTTCCAGGGTCGGCACGGCGCCCGCCTCAACCCAACGCACCTTGCCATAGACAAAGGATTTGAACTTCTGCACCCGATTGAGGATAGTCTTGACTTGCATCCCGCCCCCTTCGCCCGTGCCGATGGTGAGTTCGCACTTCCATCTAAGCAGGGCTTCGGGCGGGATGTCTCATTTTGAACTAGCCGAATACCGGTTTATTACCCACGAATTCTTCGGAGGAGCCATAACTCTAACAATATTTTTTATAACGCATTGATAATATGCTTATATTTTACAATGATTGCTACGGTAGTTTATTAACGGCCCCTAAGTGGATTTGTCGTGATCGAAATGGACAACCCCTTTCCTTGCCACACCACCCTCACTCACTGAGGAAAAGCACGCGGAAGCGGAGGCAATTCGATCGCGAATGGCAAAGAGACCACTGTCTCCACTGATGGGCCGCGCATCCTCGCTCACCAGCTTCATCCCATTGTGGCCCTTGGGATTATGGCTTGCCGTCACCATGATCCCACCGCCTACCCCCTCCTTCTGCCTGCGGAAGGTCTGAAAATAGACCTCTTCCGTTCCGCAAAGGCCAATATCGATGACATCCACCCCTGCATCGTTCAGCCCTTTCGACAAGGCGTTTGCCAGGCCGAGGCTTTCCAGTCGCACATCGTATCCGACCACCAGGGTCTTCGGCTCTACCTCCGCGGCATAGGCAAGGCCCATACGGTAGGCCATGTCCTCGTTGAGTTCATCCGGAACCCGGCCACGGATATCATAGGCCTTGAAGCAACGGGTATCACCCATGATCGTTCCCTCTCCCCAACCCTCCCCCAGGGGGAGAGGGGGCAAGGTACGCCCGAAGCTGTTCGATTTCCGCCTGGATTCGCTCATATTCCCTTAGGAACTGTCCGGAAATAACTTGTACATCTCGCATCTCATCTTCAGGCCATCTTTGGCCGATCTTCAATCGCAAAATCCTCGACGTAGCGCTGCTACGCCTGCGGTTTTGCTCAATCAGATCGACCAAATCTGACCTAAATCTGAGCGCGATATT